>CAZDOL010000005.1:23436-43600 GCA_964507075.1 uncultured Gammaproteobacteria bacterium | reverse complement strand
GGTCTTGGAGAATCACTCCTTTACCTCGGGCCTTTGCTTTTACCAATTCCCAGTGGCTTAGCCACCGTTTAGCCATTCTCTTAAAAAGAAGGGGACTGCTTTTTGGAGACTAAGTCTCCAAAAGTTGTCTCCAAAAGTTTTTGGTTTGGTTTTGCAGTTTTGTTATTTGTCATTGTGTTATTTCTATGCTTCTGCTAAAATAGATTTGGAGACTAAGTCTCCAAAAGATCTCAGAAAAAAGATATATGAGAAAAGTAAAATTTATTAACGGGGAATATTATCATATTTATAATCGTGGAGTAGATAAGCGTACAATTTTTGAGCGTCAAGAAGATATAGACAGATTCTTTCTTAGCATGAAAGAATTTAATGTTTTGGACCCAATTGGTAGTATTTATGAAGAGATTTTTCGTAGAAACAAATTTGGAGACTTAGTCTCCAAAAAAGAAAAGTTAGTTGAATTTGTTTGTTATTGTCTTAACCCAAATCATTATCATTTTATTTTAAAGCAGTTAGTTGAAGAAGGGATCAGGAAGTTTATGCATAAAGTTAGTCTAGGTTATACAATGTTTTTTAATAAAGAATATAAGCGAAACGGTTCATTGTTTCAGGGTCCTTTTAAAGCGATTCACATAGGCTCTAATGAATATTTATTACACTTAAGTGCTTATGTTAATTTAAATTATAAGGTTCATAATTTAGAAAAGTTTGGACACCGAGTGTCCAAACTTTTTAAATCAAGTTGGAATGAATATATTAATAACAACAAGGAAGAAAAAGGTTTTTGTAAAAAGGATATTATATCAGATCAATTTGGTAGCCCCTTAGATTACAAAGAGTTTGCAGAAGATTCTTTAGAAAGAATTAGGGAAAATAAACAAATCAAAAAGTTTTTACTAGAAGATTGAAATTTGGAATAATTAAATATAAAAAGAAAAAGGCTCCTTAGGTATTTAACCGCTCGGATCCTTTTTAGCCTTAATGTCATTATACATCAAGAAGATGGGAAAGTAATGACAAATATGGTTTTCTTAGTGGCTCAGCCACTGTTTTGGTTATTAGTAAAAAGGGGGACCCATGGGGTCCCCCTTTTTTAAAAATAATTATCCACGCATTGATGATTGATGTTTTTCTAAAGCTATTGTGATGAATTTGTGGATTGCCGTTCCATGAATTAATATGAATTTAGGGATTGAAGAAAATGATTATCCATAATCATTAGTTGTTTCTATTATGAAATATGTTAATATAATTCCATGAGTTCCTAAAAAACGGAACGAATGGAAATATCAGAGAATTCTATGGTCGGTCCCTTGATTTAGTTATCCACATGTTGGGTGTTGCTAAAAAAATTATTTATGTTATTCTATTAATGGTACTTATATTAGAACTTCGGTTCTTTCGGCTGACGAAAGGTTCGCCTTTCAGATGCTATATAAGTACCATTTTTTTTTATTAAAAAAGAAAACCAACTCGTCTGGTTGGTTTTCTGCTATCCCCATTTGGCTTGCCGAATAAAGATAAGATGATATAGTATAATATAGTTATGGAAGAAATATATAAAATTAGACAAGCTAACATTACAGACTTAAATGCTCTACTTGATTTATTGCATCAGTTAAGTCCCATCAAAGAAGAGGACGGTTTAACTGATTATAAGAAATTGCAGGAGACTTTGCATAGAATTATTGCTGACGATAATCATCATCTTTGTGTTTGTGAACATGATGGTAAAGTGATTGGCACAGCAGTCCTGTTGATTCAATTAAACTTATCACATTCTGGTCAATCTTATAGTCATATTGAGAACGTTGTTACTGATCAAGCTCAGCGCGGTAAGGGTATTGGCACAAGAATGATTGAATACCTGATTAGGCAAGCGCGCAAGAAAAATTGTTATAAAATCATTTTGAATTGCGCCAAACACAATATTCCTTTTTATAAAAAGTGCAGTTTTATTGAAACTGGAGAGATTGAAATGAGAATTTAATTTGTAGGTTCAATAAAGTTTATTTATATTTAAAAGTTCTAAGTTATAAAAATTATGAAAAAAGCAATTAAAATTTCACTTTCAGCAGGAATGTTATTTTTCCTGCTATTTTTAGTTTCTGGTTGTGTGAAACCAGAAGGGCCTATCGTTGAAAGGGTTATTGAATATACAGCAGGCGAGATGGATGAGCCAAGTTTAAGCTATAATCCACCAGCTTATTCTTTCGCTGAAAAAAAATATAATAATCCCGAATATAGTTTGCCCCTAAAAGAAATGCCAGACAATTATGAGAGAGATATTAAGGAAAAATTTAATTTAGATCTAACAGAAGAGCAGAAGACAGTATTAAAGAATAATGGAGTTGTTATCGTTGCTGGCGACCAAGATAGATTTGAAAATGCATATAATAAACTTAACAATTCAAAGCTTTATGAAATAGATGGTGAAAGAAAATATGACGAAAGTGGCGTGCCAATTATTGTTACAGCTGATTCGGTAATGCATTTATTCCACATTGAGTTCAATGAACTTCTTAAAAATATTGAAATTAACAAGCTAACGCCGATGCTAAATGAATTTTTAGATAAAGCCATTAATGAAGCAGAAAATCAATATAATAGTTTAGAAGATGAAAATTTAAAGGAATTATCAAGAAGAAATATGGCGTATCTGGCGGTTGCTACAAAATTATTGGATCCGAGTTTCAGTATTCCCAAAAATGTCAAGAAAGATGTAGAACATGAGATAGAGAGAATAGAAGCGCATAAAGGATTTTTCAAAAATGAGTTATTCAGCAAAGATTGTCCAGATGTTTGTGATAGCAGATTATATCCTCCTGATCTTGATTATGTCTGCAATCAAGAGGTTAAGGGCGACGTAGAATATCAAGGAGAGATATGGAGATTTCAAGATTTATATAAGGAAGTATGTCTTAAGTCGTGTTATTGCGAAGATTACAGTCAGTATGTTCCCAGAGGACACTATACTTCTAGCGAAGAATTAAAACAATATTTTAAATCTATGATGTGGTTGGGCAGAATGACTTTTAAGGCCGTAGGCGAAAACTGGACTAAGCAAGCTGTTTTATTGACCGATGCTGTAAAATCAGCAGATGTGATGGATTTATGGAATAAAATATATACTGTGACGGGATTTTTTGCTGGAGCTTCTGATGATTTGACTTTTTATGAATATGACGCAGCTATTTTTAATTTATTTACTTATGAATTTGATAAAAATAAAGAATTAAAAGAACAGATTGCCGAAAATATGCAAAGCGAGATTAGAAAGATAAGAGGACCGAAGATTTTAGGTGGATTTGAATTTGATTTAGCTGGCAATTTAAAAGACACAACACAGGGTTTAAGATTAATCGGGCAAAGATATGCGCTTGATTCTCATATTTTATCAGATATGGTTTATAATAATGTTGGGGTTAATCCAAACTCAGGATATTATAAAAGAGTTATCCAATGTAAAGAGACTTATGAAAAGTTAAGTGAGCCCGAAGATTTTTATTATTCCTGCGATAGCATGAACAAAGACAAAATAAAATATTGGAATGAGGTATGCTCTAAGGCAATGGAAATGTATGTATATGGCGTGTGTGAGGGATTGGACGAAAAACAATTATGGAATGTTTGCAGGTTTATGCCAACAGGATTAGATGTAATGTCAGTTTTGGGTTCAAAAAGAGCTGACGAATTGTTGGTTGAGAAAAATATGTCAACATTTTGCGATTATGACAAAAAAAGCCAGGAAATGAAAAATTTAGTTAAAGGTTATGATCAAAAAAAATGGACTAAAAATTTATACAACTCTTGGCTTTGGATGATTCAACCAGTTCTAGAAGAAAAGCCAGAGGGTTATCCTAATTGGATGAGGTCATTAATATGGGAAAATAAAGATTTGGTTACTGCTTTATCCTCTTGGGCGCAGTTAAGACATGATACAATCCTTTATGTTAAGCAAAGTTACACTAAAGTAGTAATGATGAGGGTGACTTCAGCGCCAGCCCCCATGAACGCTAAATATTATGGCTATGTAGAGCCAAATCCCGAATTATTTGCTCGCGCTAAATTTATTACTGAATTTTTAATTCAAGGCCTGGAAGAGCAAGGAGTAATGACAGAAGATGTTAAAAAATCTTTAGAGCAAAGCAGAGATATGATGGCTAGATTGCAAGAAATTTCAGAAAAAGAATTAGAAGGCAAAGTATTGAGTGAAGGGGACTATGACTATATAGAACAAATTGACAAGAGCTTTAATGCTATTATTGAAGATTTGGCTTCGGCATTAACCGTCAAAGAAGGAGTAGAATTGCCAGGCAGCCAAGAACAGAAATCATTGCAAGGCAAAGATGATGCATTTAAAACCACAATTATTGCTGATGTACACACAGAATCAAACACTAAGAAAGCGTTAGAAGTTGGGACAGGCAAGGTTGATTGGGTAATAGTTGCTCACAAAGCAAAAGATGGCAGGATTGGTTTGGCTGTTGGTCCAATGTTTAGTTATTATGAATTTCCTTGGCCAATGAAAGATCGTTTGACAGATGAAAAATGGAGAGAAATGTTAGAGACAGATCCTCTTAATAGACCAGATTGGATTGAAAATTTTATTGAATAAAATAAAGCCAGAAAACCCATTGGAGTCCACTTTTTAAGTTATCCACAGTTCAAGTATTGTCAATATTATTTAAGGTGTTAAGTTATTAATGGTGTTAGTGGGATTTATTTCTCAAAGTTATTTAACTTCGGTTATTTAATTTATTAGTTGAAAGTTTTGCTTAATTTTATTGGATTATTTAATTTCGGTTATTTAATTTATTAATTGAAAGTTTTACTAGATTCTAATCTAACACCATTTTTTTATTGTTTTAGTTATCCACAGATAGGTATTGCTAAAAAAATCGTTTCTGTTATTCTATTAGTGGTGCTTGTTTTAGAACTTCGGTTCTTGTAGCTGACAAAGGGTTCGCCCTTTAGATGCCAAATGAGCACCATTTTTTATTTTTAATCCATAATTTAAATTTATGTTTGATAAGTTAAAACAATTAAAACAAATGCAAAGCATTTTAACAAAAGAAGAGGTGCAGGAAGAAGTGAATGGAGTAGAGATAGTAATTAACGGTAAAATGGAAATTTTAAGAATTACTCTTAATCCAGATTTAGAGATAAAGGAACAAGAAGATTCTATTAAGAAATGTTTTAATCAGGCTATACGTAAAATGCAATTCAATTTAGCTTCTCAGATGTCTCACCTTAAAGCAGGCTTCTAATTTTTTAAACAGAAAAGGTAAAATTTCATAACCAACCCGACGGGTTGGTTTTTTGTGTTTTATCCTTGACCTCTTTTTTGTGTTGTACTATATTTAAAGGAGTAAACAAATTTTATGTCATTAGCTCAGTCAAAATTAAATATAGAATCAATCATGTCTTTGTTTTTAATTTTGTATTTTGAGATTTCACTCCGCCAACGAGAGAGAGAGAGAGAGAGAGAGAGAGAGAGAGAGAGAGAGAGAGAGAGAGAGAGTAATCCGCCGGCACAATTTTTATTTAAACTTAATTTATTTTATATAAATACTACTTTTTAGTAGTATTTTTTTGTTTTAAAAAAATAACAATCATATCTATGAAAAAATCAATTAAATTTTTTTTGGTAATTATTTTATCAATTATTGCAATAATTAGTATTTATTTGTATCTCACTCGTTTAGCGTGGCATGGATTGTCGGCAGAAGACAAATTAACAACGCTTGAATCTATATACAGAAAGTGTCAAACGAGGGGTGGCGAAGATTGCGAGTTAGAGATAGCCGATAGATTAAATGATGTTATTGGCACTCAAAAAATTGAATTAATACAAATCATCCAAGACAAAAATAAATCAGAGGAAAATAGGATATTTGCTTTAGGTATGTTTTTTGGCCTTTCCAGAGGAGATAATCAATTAATTACTATTCAAGAATCTGATTTTTATTATTCTATTGCAACAGAAAACGAAAACCCATTTGACCTTCGTCAACTCGCTTATTCTTATTTATTAGATGCGCAAATAGATGACGAAAAAATTATAGCGCTTCAAGAGCAAATGATTATAGATCCAAATGTTCATCCTGACTTCAAAAGAAAGGTTTTGGCGAACATGAGCACAATAGATACAGAAGGTCTTGAAAGGGCCTTGTTTACTAATTTAATCAATCCAGCCTCAAGTGTTCGGTTAGAAGTTGCGAATGCTTTGGGTAGGGCAGGAGGACAGAAGCAAATTTCTGAACTTGTGAAAATTGCTTTAGGCGAGACAAATGATTTAACGGGTCGCAGTTTGGCTTTATTGGCCATTGAAGATATTGCCCGAGAGAACACCACAGAGAACCTTGATGAATTAATTATAAGTTTAGAACCTTTATTGGGGCATAAAGAATATACGATTAGGGTGGCAGTAGCTGATGTATTAGAATCCTTGACTGGCAAAACACAAGACATTGAAGCCACGCAAGAAGAAATAGATGATTATATAAGTAATACATTTTTAGGCGATTATTGATGTCTAATTGTTAGTAATTAATAATAATTTATTTATATGAATATTGTTCACAAAAAAAGTATTCTTTTTGGTTTAATATTTTTTCTTGGCATTGGCATTACTACCAATGCTTTTGCTTTGCCATGGGGTTCAGTTATTTATCACACTTCCGAAGATGGCAAAATGTATGGCTACAATAATTTTGAAAGCTCGTTTATTTCTGGTCAAGTTTATCCAGGCGCGGTTGGCATTTATGTTGGCAAAGCACAGAAAACAGGCGTTCCGTTAGTCGTTGAAGTGGATTATGGTGAGGTGCGTATTATTCCCGCGAAATACTTTGTTGACATAGATAAAGGAGAAGAATTTGTTGGGGCTAAAATTCCCCAGGATTTTGAATATAATCATAAAATAGCTAAGTCGATAATGAGGAAAATTGTTGCTCAGGATCATGAACTTTTTGATTACACTTATGGTGATCAAAAAGGTCCCCAAAGCGGGGAATGGACATCTGTTGGTTTCGTGGAAAAGATTTACGAAAGCGCTAATGCTCCGCATTTAACTTATCATCCAGATCCCCTAATGAATTATAGTTATTATGCCATTAATATCACTCCAGACGGTTTTGATAATCAAAGTGAGATTAATGAATCTGGTGATTGTTTCTCGTTATCTCAAGAATTTTCGAAAATTCATAAATTGGGTCAAGGTGATTTTTGGGAGAAATTTGCATTTAAAGAATTCAAAGAGATTATAGCGATGATGAAGGCAGAAATAGATATCAGCAAGATATTGACGATAAATATTTTGGGCTATAATTATGAGGGGGAAAGATATTTTTTCTTTCCCGCCACGCAATTTAAACAGTCTAGCCTAAAAGACGTTCCTGTAGATATTGAGATTGCTTCTATTGGTAAATCTCAATTAGTTGATGGACTCTCAGAACAACGTCGTCAGATTAACTTGATCATGGCTTTTAGTAAAAGAATAGTTGATGAAACCGGAAAATTGTGTGCCAAAACTCTTATCTCTAAAAAATTTGGCTTACCATCAAAGATAGCTAATTTTTTTGGTTCTATAAAATCTTGGCTAACGATTGGCAAAGAATTGGCAGATTTATCTGACGCTGACCAAATTAAAATTAATTTAGATTTTTTAAAAAATGATAATCCAGTTGATAACCTTGATGCTGCCTTAGGTTTTTGGCGGAAAACGCAACAATTTGTAGAATTTGGAGCCAAAGAATCAGACGAAATTGCTGATTTGGTCAATAAAGGCTTGTTAAGTGGGCCCAAGGCAGACGCAAAAATAGAAGAATTATTATCAGACACAGACATCAGCGACACTCCTGTTTTAGAAGGTGATTTTATTCAATATACAGATGAAGAAGAGGATCCATTTTTAATAGATTTTGTGGGAGGTGAGGATTTTTCAGACACAGATGAAATAAAAGAAAAATATGAAGAATTTGTTTTGGATACAGAGCCAGAGGAAGAGTTAGAAGAAGATACTGTTCCAGAAGAATTAGAAGAAGTTGAGGACGAAAAAGACGATGATGAGGTTTCACCTCATCAATATCTTGTCAGTGATATTGTAATCAATGAATTCGTGTCAGATCCATCAACGGGAGAGACAGAATGGATTGAGCTTTTTAATAACACTGGCGATTCAATTGATTTAACTAATTGGACGATTGAAGACAATACTGAATCTTTAAAATCACTTGAAGGTCTGACCTTAGAGTCGTATAGTTGGTTAGTTTTAAATCAAAGACAAGATTTCAGCTTTTTCTTAAATAATACTGGCGATATTATTAAACTAAAATACAATGATACAATTATTGATCAAATTAGTTATGGAGATTTTGATGATGGAGACGCAAGCGACAATGCTCCCGAACCAAGCAAAGGACAATCTAGTGCTCGCAATATTGATGGACAAGATACCAACAATGACAAAAATGATTTTTCAATAACAACAACTTTAACCAAAGGTGTGGCCAATGTCATTACGGCTGTGATTTCTGGTGGCTCCAGTGGAG
The DNA here is from genome assembly GCA_964507075.1 of uncultured Gammaproteobacteria bacterium. Lineage (GTDB taxonomy): Bacteria > Patescibacteriota > Patescibacteriia > UBA2591 > UBA6264 > JAIPGN01. Next base: position 35,048 of record CAZDOL010000005.1, on the reverse strand, counting down.
GCTCTTCTGGCGGAGGAGGGGGCGGATCATCCAGTGTCCAATATCAAGCGCATCAATTATCAGATGTTATAATTAACGAAATAATGTATAATCCGTCAGGGGTTGATACTGGGCATGAGTGGATAGAAATATATAACACAACTGATGGAAATGTTGATTTGACTAATTGGAAATTTCATGAAGAGGAAACGAATCATTCTTTGAATTTACAACAAGGGGATTTAGTATTATCTTCTGGCGATTACGCGATTATTGCTGACAATGCGAATTCGTTTGTTGTAGATTATACAAATTTTTCAGGAACTCTTTTTGATAGTTCTTTTTCTTTAAAAAACACTTCAGAGACAATTGCCATAAAAGACGGAATAGGGAATCTAATAGACGAGTTGACTTATTTAAGTGAATGGGGAGGAAATGATAATAACAGAACAATAGAGAAGCAATCTGACGGGACATGGACCGGAAGTTTGTCTGATGGTGGCACTCCAGGCGAAGCAAATAGTATATATGTAAGCGATAGTGGCAACGAACAAGGGGGACAAAATAATGATGGAGAAGAGGAAGGTGATGACGACGAATCTAGTAATGGTTCGGGAGATGACGAGGCAGGAGATGATGATGAAAGCGGGGACACTCAACTCCCACAATATTCTCTCAGTGACATAGTAATTAATGAATTTGTATCAGACCCTGCAACAGGAGAGACAGAATGGATTGAGCTTTTTAATAACACTGGCGATTCAATTGATTTAACTAATTGGACGATTGAAGACAATACTGAATCTTTAAAATCACTTGAAGGTCTGACCTTAGAGTCGTATAGTTGGTTAGTTTTAAATCAAAGACAAGATTTCAGCTTTTTCTTAAATAATACTGGCGATATTATTAAACTAAAATACAATGATACAATTATTGATCAAATTAGTTATGGAGATTTTGATGATGGAGACGCAAGCGACAATGCTCCCGAACCAAGCAAAGGACAATCTAGTGCTCGCAATATTGATGGACAAGATACCAACAATGACAAAAATGATTTTTCAATAACAACGACATTAACAAAAGGGGTGAGTAATATTATTACCGCGCCCGAAATTGATACAACCGTTCCAGAAATATCTTTAGATTCTTTTCCTGATTCATTAACCAATCAAACATCAGCACAATTTGAGTTTTCGGCAAATGAGATAGTTGTTTTTTCTTGTTGGATAGACGAAGAAATGCGACAAGATTGTGTTTCTCCGCAAAACTATAATGACCTCTCTGAAGGAGGTCATATTTTTTATTTAGAGGCGATAGACCAAGCAGGCAATATAGCGACGAAAAATTATGAATGGACCATTGACTTAACGGCTCCAATTTCAAACATTAATCTTGCTAATAATATTTTTAATTCTGTTTCTTGGCCAGATAGAATTGAAGGAACCGCATCCTCAAACGCTACCACAACAAGCGATATTTTAGAGGTAAAGATTCAAGTTCAAAAAATTTCAAACCAGCAATATTTAGGGCACACAACTTCAACTTCTGATTTAATATGGCGTGATTCTTCGCTTTGGTTAGGCACAATATTAGGGAATACTACCAGCACAACACCTACTTGGAATTTTGATTTAAGTGATTCATTGTTGACTGACGATTATTATTCTATCTATTCTCAAGCATTTGACACTTTTGGAAATGCTCAAAATAGCACCTCAACGGCTGATTTTATTTTTGATAATACCGCACCAGAACAGGTTGTAAATCCACAAATAGAAGAAGGTGACACAGCATTAGATTTAAGGGTTTCATGGGACGCAGTAGAAGATAATTTGTCAGGGTTGGATCATTATGAAATTAGTTGGTCTGGCAATACAACCTCAACTACAGACATATTTTTTAATTTAACTGGCGAAGATGGGCAAACTTATTCTTTTAAAACGCGCGCTATAGATAAAGCAGGCAATCAGGGCCAGTGGTCGGATTCTGTTGAATATTCTATTGATTTGCCAACTGTTTTATTGAGTGAAATACAAATAGCCGATAATGAGTTCGTGGAATTATATAATCCAACAGATGATGATATTTCTTTGGAAAATTGGTATTTTGCGTATTATACGAAGGCGAGCGATTGGAATGAGCCACTTTATGTAAATAAATTCCCAGAACAAGCAACTATTAATTCAAAGGATTATTATCTTATCGGTTTAAATGGCTATCTGGGCTCAGTAATTGATTGGTTGCTTTATGATGAATGTCAATTTAATTTAAGCAACGAGAATGGTTCAATAGTTCTTTATTCATATAATCCGAGCGAAAAGACAAGTGAATATTTACAACAAAATTATACTGATGTTTTTGCTTGGGGCAATCCGCAATATGTTAAAGAAGGAACATCATTTTCTCCCATTCCAGGGCAAAATTATTCTTTTGAAAGAAAACAGGGTTGGCCGAATGGTAATGGCGAAGATACAGATAACAATTTGCAAGATTTTTTCTCGCAAATAAACCCAAACCCGCAATCATCTTATGGTTTAGTCAATAATTTAACGCTTTTTGAAGATGATTTTAGTGATGGCAATGATGATAATTGGACGCAATCAGGAGAAATATTAGCGTGGCAGGTTGTTGATCAAAAATGTCAAGTAGATTTAAATGGTACCGACCTTACAGCCAAAATTTTGACAGGCGAGGATAACTGGCGTAATTATCAAATTGATGTTGACATTATTTTTGATAATGGCGTTGACCGTTCTGTTTTATTTGGTTATCAAGATGCTGAAAATTATTATCAATTAATTTTAAAAGGTACATGGCAAAGCGCTAATCCAGAAATACGTTTAGAGGAAATTCAGCAAGGTCAGTCCACTTTGTTGTCGTCCTTGTCCTATCCTTTGTTATCGACATTTAATAACGGACAAGAATATCAATTTACAATTGGAGTTAATGACGACATCATCCAAATTTATTTAGATAACGAGAAAATGATGGAATATGATTTAACTGAGGATGCTCGTATTCCCCAAGGCAAAATTGGTTTTAGTGCTCATTCGGGAGATGCTGGTTCTGGGAAAATGAGTATTGATAATATAAAAATTAAAACACTTTTTCAAGGAATATCCTTATCAGGACTCATTACATTACCTTATGAAGAAAATTTTGATGGTGCTTTGCCTGATTATTGGAAAATAGCAGGCCCAAATAATTGTCCGACAGGAACTTGTCCCGAAAATGCATGGCAGATTGTTGATAATAAATATCAAGTTGATTTGATTGGCACCAGTTTACACGCAAGGGCTATCACTGGGAGTCCTGATTGGGAGGATTATCAATTGGACGTTGACATAACCCTTAATGATGGAATTGACCGTTATGTGATTTTACGTTATCAATCGCAGGAAAATTATTATTTGATCAATTTGCGCGGTTATTGGGGATTTGATTCTGCAACGCCAGGAATTTATTTAGACAAAATAATTTCAAGTCAAGGAACTAATTTAGCGCAATACCTTTTCCCCGGCAAAATCTACTTTAATCAAGAGCAGGAATATCATTTGACGGCTGTTGTGGAATCAAATAATATTAGGGTTTATATAGATGGCGAAAAAATAGTTGATTATATAGATGATACTTTGCCTATTACTTACGGTAAAATTGGTTTTACTGTTTCAAGTGGCGACAGTGAAGAAGGGGATATGGCCATTGATAATTTACAAGTGCGAGAAATATCTGATCCATTAGATTTGCCGTCAGTTTCACAACCACAATTATCAGAGAACTTTGATGATGGAAATTCTAATGGATGGAATGAAGAGGATTATTGGAATGTAGTTAATGAACAATATGGAGTTTCTGTTGTAGGCCAACAAGCTGTTAATTCCGAAACTTTTATTGGTGATTATTCTTGGCAAGATTATCAAATGGAATTTGATATTAATTTAATAGATGGAGTTGATCGTTATGTTATGTTTCGTAGAGCTGATAATGAGAATTTTTATCAACTTAATTTCATGGGTCAATGGTCCTGGATGCCTAAATTACGTTTATACAGAATTTCTACTCAAAGTGGGAATGAAATTTTAGAAGAAGTTCAAGTATTTCCTAACATTTTTAATGACGGAGAAAGTCATCATGTGAAAATCATAATTCAAGGAGAGAATATTAAAATTTACATTGATGACTTGGAAGATTCAACAATAGAGATTACTGATTTAGGGACAAGATTAACAAGAGGCAATATTGGTTTGGGCGTTTGGACGGGTGATTACGGGAATGCTGTTGTCTACTGGGACAATATTCAAGTAACTCCTTTATAAGAACAATTCCTAACTACGCTCGTCATAACCTTGTTGTTCGTTTCGCCCTGCTAAGCGTGGCTTCGCTCACAATAATTATCAAAATTAAAACGAAAATGTATGACAAAAATCATCGAACAAGTTTTACAAAAAGTTAATAAAGAAGAATATTTTCATTTTCATCAATACAGATTTGAGTATATCTTCAAATTATTGAAAAATTTATTTGACAAAGATAAATATTTTCTTGACATTGGCTCTTCAAACTATTTATACACGCTCTTAGGTGTACATTCATTGGGTTGTAGAAATTTATATGGGATTGATTTGGATGTTGATGATCATCTTATGCAGGAGAGAGCTAGGGAATTTAACATAACCATTAAAGCTTGTGATTTATCAAAAGAAAAGATTCCGTTTGATGATTCAAAATTTGATGTTACTTTATTGGCCGAAACATTAGAACATTTTAATTTTCATCCAAAAAGAGTATTTACTGAAGCCTTTAGGACACTAAAGCCAGAAGGGAAACTTATCATTACCACCCCTAACCTTTTAAGATTAAATAATAGGATTAAATGTTTTTTTGGAAAAAGCATAAATAACGATATTAAAAAAGATTATGGTCCTGGTTATCATTATCGTGAATATTCTGTTCGAGAAATTAAATATCTCTTGAAGATAGTTGGATTTAAAGATATTGAAATACGATATGCTGATTTTAACTATCCAAATAGAAACAATTTAGACAAGGTTATAAATAGAATAATTGGCTCTATTTTTCCTTTTTTACGCCCTAATATTGTCGCTATAGCAAAGAAATAAGCATCTTGACAAATTGTTTAAATCTGTAATAATTATATTAATTAATTTCTTTACAATTAAACAAGGAGGTGACAAATGTCACTAATTCAAAAAGTTTTGTGTTTTGGGATATGCTATATTCCACTAATTCTTCTATTTCTATTTATGGCTCGGAAAACAGTAGATCTTATAGTACGCCGAAAGGAAGAAACGGGTAATCTAGTTATTGTTTTTTTTGCTTTTTTGGTATTCTTGATGACAGTAATTTGTGTCTTGACAGCTATTTATTCGCTCGGCATTAATAGAATTGTTGATTTGTTAAGAATACAATTTTACTTTTTCCTAATGGCTATTTTCTTTGTCCAGTTGATTTTTTCTCTTTTCATATTGATTTTCCGTGTAGCAGATACATTTTATCTTTTCCGTTATGGAATGAGACAAATCTTCCCTGGCGTTTTTCTGGACGCGATACTATCATATGCAATGGCTACTGTTATTCTCTTTTGACACACAACATCATTCTATGGACCCTCATACTAAGGGGGTCCTAGTTTTTTTTATTTGACATTAGTCCATAAATATCATAAAATTGGTTTTACTATGTCTAAACAGAATATTAGAAATTTTTGTATTATTTCGCACATTGACCACGGAAAGTCAACTCTGGCTGACCGTTTTTTAGAGATAACTAATACCATTTCTAAAGATAAAATTGAACCTCAATATTTAGATCGTTTGCCCTTAGAAAAAGAGCGTGGTATTACCATTAAGCTTCAACCCGTAACCATGAATTATCAATGGGAAGGAAAGGACTATATTTTAAACTTAATTGATACCCCGGGTCATGTTGATTTTTCTTATGAGGTTTCGCGTTCTTTAGCGGCTGTTGAAGGCGCTATTTTATTAGTTGACGCTAGTCAGGGTATTCAGGCCCAAACCTTGGCTAATTTTCATTTAGCGCAACATCAAGGGTTGAAAATTGTTCCGGCTATCAATAAGATGGATTTACCACACTTAGATTTAGAAGCAGTTAAAAAAGAATTATCAGAATTAACCGAGACTCCTCTTAATGATATAATTTGCATTTCGGCTAAGATAGGACAAGGAGTTGAAGAACTTTTAAATGAGGTTATTAAAAAAGTCCCTGCGCCTGAATCCGTAAATGACCAACCTTTATCTGCTTTGATTTTTGATTCATATTTTGATGAATATCGTGGTGTAGTAGCTTTTGTGAGAATTTTTAATGGATCTGTTAGAACTGATCAAAAAGTGAAGTTTATTAGAGCTGGCGTTGAATCAATTGCTCTTAAGGTGGGGATATTTCGTCCAGATTTAGTTGATAAGGATTCGTTGTCTGCAGGAAAAATAGGATATATTGTTACGGGACTAAAGGATATTAGTAAGTGTAGGGTAGGAGATACAATCTCAGTTAATAAACAGGATAATAAGGCTTTGCCCGGTTATCAGGAGCCCCAGTCCATGGTTTTTGCTGGGATTTATCCAAAAGATGGAAGTCGTCAGGAAAAACTGCGTAGAGCATTAGATAAGTTAAAATTAAATGATGCTAGTTTAATATTTGAACCAGAAGATTCTTCTGCTCTTGGTTTTGGTTTTCGGGTAGGATTTTTGGGTTTGTTACATTTAGATATAACTAGAGAAAGGCTTAAAAGGGAATATGGATTAGATTTAGCTATTACCGCGCCAAGTGTTTCTTATAAGCTTTTTTGGAAAAATCGTTTTGAGATTATAAAAAGCCCTAGTTCTTTTCCAGACCCCTCTCAAATTGAAAAAATAGAAGAGCCTTGGGTTAAAATTGATATCGTATGTCCGCAAGAATGTTTCGGGCTTTTAATGGAGTTTTTGGATAATTTAGGGAAAGTAAAATTTATTTCTTTGGAATATATTGGAGCCTCTCAAACCTCAAAACGAGCTCTTATGCACTATGAAGCTCCTTTGTCTTTACTATTGGTTGATTTTTATGATAAAATAAAAGGATTAAGCAGGGGATATGCTTCTTATAGTTATGAGTTTTTAGATTACAGGGTAGCTGATGTGGCGCGTCTTGATATTTTGGTTGCTGGAGATTTAGTGGACCAGTTAGCTACTATTGTCTACCGCGACCAAGCATACCTTTGTGGGCGGAGAATAGTTAAGAAGTTGAAAGATATTTTACCACGTCAAATGTTTGAGATTAAAATCCAAGCAGCAATTGGCGGAAAAATTTTAGCTTCAGAAAGAATTTCCGCTTTACGAAAGGATGTGACTGCTAAATTATATGGAGGAGATGTTAGTAGAAAGAATAAATTATTAAAAAAGCAGAAAAAGGGCAAGAAAAAATTAGGACAATTTGGGAAAATTAATATTCCCCCAGAGGCCTATCTTGCAACCATGACCAAATGAAAGCGTTTTAAGTATTTATAATTATGCCTAAACAGAAAGTTTCCACTTTAAAGAATATTATTTCTTCTAAATATTTGTTTTTTCTTTTAATTTTTTTCTTATTATTGGTTTTAATATATTTGGTCAAAGAAATGAATTATCGCGTGCTTCTCACCAGAGAATTAGATTACCTTAAAGAACAGGTTGAGGAAACAGAATCAGAAAATCAAATTTTGATAGATAGTTTAGAAAAGTCCAAAACTGAATATTTTAAGGAAAAAGCTGCTCGTTTGAACCTAAGTTTACAAAAGCCTGGAGAAAGAACCATAGTAATCGTTCCTTTAGTGGTTGACTCTTCTTCTCCAAACAAAGCTCAACCCTCATCTCCTGAATATTCTTTTAATTTTAAAACTTGGTGGGATTATTTTTTCAAAAAGTCTAATCATTAATTTGCATGGAGTTTATAAGGTTTTTAGATCATTCTTTGTGTCTCTGGATAAATAGTTGGGCCGGAAAGTTTATTAGTTTAGATATTTTTGGAATTTTTTGTGCTGATTTTCTAATTTTTGTAATTCCTTTACTTATCATTATTTTTTATCTTTTTGGTCGCAGAAACCGTTTGGTTTCTGTTTTGTTAAAAATTATTTTTGCTGTGGCTTTAGCTTATTTGATTAGCCATTTATTGAATTATGTATTGGGCGTATTTTTTGTTCGGCAACGGCCTTTTATTGTTTATCCCGCAATTTATCAATTGAGTAAATTCTTGGCTTCCCCACAAGATTTTTCTTTTCCCTCTGATCATACGTCCATGGCCTTTGTTATGGGGTTAATTGTCTTTATTGATTGGCGAAAATTTGGTTTGATTTTATTAACTTTTTCTTTGATTGTGGGATTATCCCGAATTTTTATTGGAGTTCATTATCCTTTAGATATTTTAGGGGGGATATTGACTGCTTGTCTTTCAGTTTGGATAGTGGATATAATTTTTAGAAAAAAATAAAAAATCCTGAAATATACAAGATTTTATAAAATAGCAGGAGCGGGAATTGAACCCGCAACATGCGCCTTATGAAGACGCCGCTCTACCATTGAGCTATCCTGCCATGGTTGCGGGGACAGGATTTGAACCTGTAACCTCCAGGTTATGGGCCTGGCGAGCTGCCGTTGCTCTACCCCGCGTTATTAACAATACTTATTATGAGTGAAACGAATAACAAAGTTTCTTTATTATATCAAGAAAGTTTTTTTTGACAAGTGCAATAAGATTATTGTTCTAACTTATGGAATGTGTTAAAATAATACTAAATTATAATATATGTCAAATACTTTTTTAAATGCGCCATTAGCAGATAGAATGAGGCCTGTTTCTCTAAAGAATTTTTTAGGACAGAAGGAAGTTGTGGGAGATGACACTCTCTTGAAAGCAGTTATAGAATCTGATCAATTACCTTCTTTAATTTTTTGGGGACCTCCGGGAAGCGGAAAAACCACTTTGGCTTTTATTATCGCTAAACAAACTAAATCGGAATTTGAAAAAATTAGCGCTGTTAGTTCTGGATTGAAAGATTTGAGAAATATTTTTAAAAAAGCTGAGGAGAACGAAAAAGAAGGAAAACAAACAATTCTTTTTGTTGACGAAATTCATAGGTGGAGAAAAAATCAACAGGACGCGCTTTTGCCATATGTTGAACAGGGTAAAGTTGTTTTAATTGGCACAACCACTGAAAATCCCAGCTTTGAGATAACTAGCGCTTTGCTTTCTCGTTGCAGGGTATTTGTTCTGAAAAGTTTAACAGAAAAACAGATTTGTAAAATTATTAAAAATGCTATCAAAGACAAGAAAATGGGTTTAGGAGAATTTAAAATAGAAATAGAAGATAGGGTTATTGAATCTATTGCTCAAATGAGTAACGGTGATGCCAGAACAGCTCTTAATGTTTTAGAATATGCCGTTTTCTCGCACCCCAAAAATAGTAAAAAGAGTTTAAAAATTACAATTGAGGTAGTTAAGCAGGCGTTTCAGAAATCTCATCTTTTTTACGACAAAAACGGAGAAGAACATTACAATATTATTTCTGCCCTACACAAGTCAATGCGTGGGTCTGACGCTAACGCTGCTATTTATTGGATGGCAAGAATGTTGGAGGCGGGAGAAGAGCCATTATATATTGCTCGTCGTTTAGTTCGCTTTGCATCAGAAGATGTTGGTTTGGCTAATTCTAAAGCGTTAGAGCAAACTGTTGCAGCTTATCAAGCATGTCATTTTATTGGCATGCCAGAGTGCAATGTAATTTTAGCGCAAGCAGTGGTGTATCTATCTAAATGCAAAAAATCAAACGCTTTATATTCCGCTTATACAAAGGCAGCAAAGGATGTAACTGAGCATGGAAATTTACCTGTTCCGTTACATTTACGCAATGCTTCAACGCAATTGATGGAAGACATGGGTTATGGAAAGGGTTATCAATATAGCCCTGACCATAACTATAAAGAAAAGCAAAGTTATTTGCCAGATAAATTAAAAAATAGAAAATATTTATGATTGCGAATAAGAAAAAAAAATCTCTCGAAGAAAGATGTTTAAATTTAAACGAATTGTCCAGATATTTAGGAGTAGATAAAAAAATAATCATTGATAAGGCCGAAAAGGGGGACATTAAGCTCGTAAAAAAGGATCAAGATTTATTTTGTCCAGTACAAAGTTTAGAAAAGTTAACTAGAGCTTTTGTGTCATCCGAAGAAATATCCCATATAGTAAAGAAAATGATTGATGATTATGGCTCATTATTTGAGCGTTTAAGTTAATTTTTATGAAAAGAATTTTCATTAGCGAAATAGAGATACTTTTTACTCAGCTAAATAAAGTTTTAAAGAAGTATCATAAAAAAATGCCAGGATTTAGAACTCGGTACCCTAATATTTTAGAGAGTTCTCTGGTGGTCCCTTTTGAAGAGTTCGGCGGGCAGCCCTTTTATAGGGATTTGCCCAAAAAGTTGGCTATCACTTTTTATTTAATGATTAAGGATCACGCTTTTAGGGACGGCAACAAAAGGATAGCTTTGGCTACTCTTTTGTTCTTTATGGCCAAGAATTATAAATGGTTAAGAGTACAAGAAGATGAGTTCTATAATTTTATTTTATGGGTTACTGAAAGTCCAGCTGAAAATAAAGCTCATATTCTCTCTGAAATTGAAAATTTTATAATCAATCATTTGGTCAACTATCCAAAATTTGGAGACTAAGTCTCCAAATAAATTAAAAATATGGAAAATATTAATTTTAAAGAATTGAAAGAAGAATACAAGGACTTAGTACAATCTGCAGAAGAGGCGAGCCATAGAGCCCATAATCCTTATTCAAACATAGCAGTGGGCGCGGCCATTTTAACAGATAGCAATAAAGTAATTCAAGGGGCTAATATTGAAAATGCTTCTTTTCGTTTATCGACCTGCGCAGAACAATCAGCGTTAGCGCAAGCAAATATTTTGGGAGAGAATAATTTTAAAGCTATGGCTATTATTAGTTCTTTAGAGGAAGTAATTACTCCTTGCGGAGCTTGTCGGCAAATGCTTTCTGAATTTTCTCAGAAATCAGGTATTGATTTTGATGTTATTATGTCCGATAGAGACAAAACTAAAATTATAATTGCTAAAATTTCTGAACTTTTGCCAATAGCATTCAACCTCAAGAATTTTAAATTATGAATAAATGATTGACACTCACGCACACTTAAATTTTAAAGCATTTCAGAATGATTACCAACAAGCTATTCAGCGGGCATTGAAGAATAATGTCCGCTCAATTATTAATGTGGGCTCTAATTTTTTAACCAGCCAGAAGGCCATTGAAATAGCGAAAGAACACAATGAATGTTATGCAGCTATTGGCTTGCACCCAATTCATGTCAAAGATGAAGTTTTTGATATTAATAAATATAGTGAAATTGTTAAGGCCAATATAGATTATATTAAAGCAATTGGCGAAACAGGATTGGATTTTTATCATTCAGATAAAAACAAAGACGAGCAAACAAAAGTTTTAAAACAGCACATAGAATTAGCTCACACATTTAACCTGCCACTGATATTGCATTGCAGGGGCAGTAAAGAAAGCCCAGAAGATGCTTACTTAGAATTATTGAAAATTCTTAAA
>CAZDOL010000005.1:12163-23336 GCA_964507075.1 uncultured Gammaproteobacteria bacterium | reverse complement strand
CCACATAGAGGAGAACGGAATGAACCTGGTTATGTTTTATTCACTGCTCAAAAAATTGCGGAGATAAAAGATATTTCTCTTGAAGACGTAGACAAGACAACAACCACTAATGCCCAAAAATTATTTAAATTAATTATATGAGAAATGTTTTTCTAATTTTAGGATACGGGATACCCAAAAATATCCTCAAGGATGAAAATTATAATTTTTATTTAAAAACGGTTTTTAATAAGATTTATGATTTAGTAACCAAAAACAAAGCAAAATCTCCTGTAATTATTTGTAGTGGCGGGAGAACAGATATGTTTAAACCGTATAAGAGGAGCGAGGCAGGTGAAATGGTTAAATTATTAGAGAAGCTAAGTAAAAGATTATTCTTGAAAGAAATAACAAAAGATTGGTCCTTTGTATTAGGAAAAAACCCTCTTTCAACTTTAGAAAATCTTTTAAATTGTCAAAAAATCATTCAAAAAAGAAAAATTAGAAAATCTAATTTATATATTTTTTGCGAGCAAACACGAGAAAAAAGAATAAAAATTCTTGCTAAAAAAATACTAAATAAAAATCATAATTTTAAAGTAATTCCAATTGATTTTGATATATCATCAAACAGATACATTTCTCTTGAATTTTTAGCCAAAAAAGAAAAAGCAGAGTTAAATCATTCTTTGTGGGCGCTTCAGAATCCAGAAAATTTAAAAAAACATCATAAATTATTTAAAGAAAGAATTACTTTTCTCAGAAAGGCAGGTCCTAAGGTTCATACAAAAGCCGTGAAAGAATGGTGGAAGAAGAAACTCAAAGAATTGGAGACTAAGTCTCCAAATGTCAATGTTAATAAATAGCTAAAATATTATGATGAAAAAAATAATCTTTGTTTTGCCTTTACTATCTCTAATCCCTGCAGTAGCTTTGGCGTGGGAAGATTGTCCAGTAGGAAAAACTCTATGTGACGAGGAATGCGAGTTATTTATAGATACTGATAATGACGGAATATGCGACCACTCTCAGCCAGCTCCTGAGAGCAGGGTCCGAGTTTCGGAAGAAAATGTTGATAATTTGATAAGTGGCAGTGAATTAAAATCAAAAACTGTGAGTGAGGTTGCTGAAATTTATCAAATTGAGGCGAATAAGTATGCAGAAAAATTATCAGAATATTATGGTTCAAAAATAAATCCTAATTATTCTTTTCAACTTTTGCATGATAATTATGGTATGGAGCCAAGCATAGTGAAAGGTATTGCCGCATCCATAAAACTTGGGACGCCAATAGATGTGGTAGAGGCGAATGAAGAGGAAAATAAAGGAGTTTATCATCTTTTGTCAATTTCTTTATTTCTAATCGTTTTATATTTTATTAGTCATATCTTATCTAAGAAAAAAATTATTAAGATTATAACTCACAGGAAAATTTGGAATATTTTATTACTTATTACATTTTTAATTTCTGGAATATTAGGTATTTTATTAATTGTGAGAATTAATTTTGGTTCAATAATTCCATTGCCTTTTAATATTCTGTTTTGGCATGTTGAAATTGGCATAGCAATGTTTGTAATTTCAATATTTCATATCTCATGGCATTGGGCGTATTTTAAAAATATGTTACGCATAAAAAAGCATTAAAATATGGAAACATTTAAAAAGTACTACGAAAACTTAGGCAGTAAAGAAAAAGAAGTCATTGCATTATGCAAAGAAATAATATTGTGGACGAGAAAAGGAACATTATTATTTCCAGAAAAATCAAATTTGAGGTCAGAAGCTACTAAATTATATGAAATGTTGGGACAAATTGATATGGTAAATGATGATAGATATTATAAAATTTATGAACAATCAGAAATACTTGCGAAAAATTATGAGATTCTAAAAGAAAAAGCCGAAAAAGCCAAGGAATTTCCAATTGATTTTATGAGCGAAAAAACGGAAGAGATAATAGAAAAAATACAACAACGTGTTAAAAATTTTGGGGCTTTTTATGGCAAACAAGATTGGATTACCGACGAAAAAGAAAGTGCTTACGGAGACCATATAGGAATAAGAGTAAAAAAAATGAATGATTTTAAATATAAAATTCACATAAATGAACTTTGGGATTTTGGTATATACGAAAGCAAACCACACACATACAGATTTGTTAGCGGATTTGAAAAGAAATTTGATTTTAAAACTAAATCTTATAGACGCTTGCATGACTATGCATCTGCATACGAATTTGACATTTCTGTTAAAGGAATTCCTAAATCTAAACTGGAGTCTATTCTTGGGTTCGCAATAAATATCATCAAATCAACTCCACGAGTTAGAAAAAAAATAAATTTAGAGTAGAGCATGAAAAAGAATGTTTTAGAAAATTTGAATACAGAACAGAAACAAGCAGTGACTTTTAAAAATGGTCCTTGTTTGATTATTGCTGGTGCTGGCACAGGCAAAACAACTGTTATTACTCGACGTATTGCTTGGTTGATTGAGCAAAAGTTGGCGAAACCAGAAGAAATTTTGGCTTTGACTTTCACTGACAAAGCTTCTCAGGAAATGGAAGAAAGGGTTGATAGGCTCTTACCCTATGGCTATGTTGAGCTTTGGATTTCTACTTTTCATTCTTTCTGTCAAAGGATTTTAGAAGAGCACGCTTTAGATATTGGTTTGCCTATTGATTTTAAATTATTGGACGAAACCCAACAGGCCTTTTTGGTTCAGCAAAATTTTAATAAATTTAATCTTGATTATTATCGTCCCTTAGGAAATCCCACTAAATTTATTTCCGCTCTGATGAAGCATTTTTCTCGCGCTAAAGATGAATTGATTACTCCTGTTGATTATTTGTCTTATGCTGAAAACCTTAAGCTTAATAATGATTCTTCAATGTCTGGCGAAGCCCTTAACCAAGAAGCGGCCAGGGCACAAGAAGTATCTCAAGCTTATCATACTTATCAGCAGTTGCTTTTAGACAATAACGCGCTTGATTTTGGCGATTTAATTAATTACACTATTCAGCTTTTCAAAAATCGTCCTCAGATTTTAGAAAAATACAGAAAGCAATTTAAATATATATTAGTTGATGAGTTTCAAGACACTAATTGGGCTCAGTATGAATTACTTAAGATGTTGTTAGAGCCCAAAAATAATATTACGGTAGTTTTTGATGATGACCAATCTGTATATCGTTTCCGGGGGTCCTCATATAATAATGTTTTGCAATTTAAAAAAGATTATCCCAAATCAAAACAAATCGTTTTAATTAAAAATTATCGTTCTTTTCAAAATATTTTAGACCTATCTTATAACTTTATCCAGGCCAATAATCCTGCTCGTTTGGAGGCGCAATACAAAGGAATAATCAAAAAGCTTGAGGCAGAAAGAAAAGGAAAAGCTGAAATCAGGCATTTTCACGCTAAAACCAAAGAGGACGAGACCAGCTTAGTTATCAAAAAGATTATTGATTTAAAGAAAGAAAATTCTGATTCTACTTGGAATGATTTTGCTATTTTAGTTCGCGCGAATAAACACGCGGAAATGTTTTGTCAAGCCCTGCATTTTGCTAATATTCCTTATCAGTTTTTAGCTCACAGAGGGCTATTTTCCAAACCAGTCATTTTAGATATTTTGGCCTATTTAAGGTTGCTGGATAATTATAGAGAAAGCACATCTATTTATCGTTTATTTTCTTCCCCTATTTTTAATCAAAAGATTAGTCACGAGGATTTGTCCAATTTTATCTATTTTGCTAATAAAAAAAGTTGGTCTTTTTATCAGGCCATGAAAAATGCTAGTATTATCCCAGGATTGTCAGAAAAAACAATTGGAGAAATTGTCAAATTTTTAAATATGATTGAAAAACACACTGAATTGGCTAAAAACGAAAACATTACTAAGATTATCTACGCATTCCTGCAAGAGAGCGGTTATTTGAATATTTTGTCTAAAAAGAAGGATGGACAACAAAGCATTTTTTGGCTTAATCAATTTTTTAAGAAAGCAGAGAGTTTTGAAGAAGCTAATTTTGACAAATCTTTGCCCAATTTCAATAAAATGATTGATTTGATGATTGATACTGGCGATACTGGGTCTATGTCATCTGAAACAGACTCTGGCCCAGAAGCAGTTAAAATAACCACTGTGCACAGCGCCAAAGGATTAGAATTTAGATGGGTTTTTGTGGTTAATTTAGTGGACCGTCGTTTTCCTTCAATTCACAGAAGAGAGGCAATTGAATTGCCCTTGGAATTAATCAAGGAATCAATTCCAGAAGGAGATGTTCATTTACAGGAAGAAAGAAGACTTTTTTATGTAGCATTAACTCGTGCCAAAGACGGACTATTTTTGACATCAGCTGAGGATTATGGTGGAAAAATTACGAAAAAATTATCTCGTTTTTTAGAAGAATTAAAATTAGAAGAAAAACAAAAATTTACAGGGCTAACATCTCTTGGCCATTATATGCGCAACGAAAAGACCCTATTGGTTGATGAAAAGGAAAAAATATATTTGCCAAGTAAATTTAGTTTTTCTCAGCTAAGCGCTTTTCAAAAGTGTCCCTTGCAATACAAATTTTCTTTCATACTTCGTCTTCCACGACAAGGAAAACCAGCTTTTAGTTTTGGAAATACCATTCACAATACTTTGCAGATTTTTGTTAAGCAATGGCTCGCTGGCAAAGGAGCGGTGCAAACAAATTTATTTATTGAAAAAAAAGATAAGCCAGAGAAAAAAAATACCTTGGAATTAAAAGATTTGCTAAAAATATATCAAAAATCATGGAACGAAGATTGGTATGACAGCGAAGAACAAAGAAAAGAATACAAAGATAAAGGAAAAAGGATTTTAAAAGATTTTTATGAAGATTTTATTAAGAATCCTCCTCAAGTCATAGGAGTGGAACAGAATTTTGTTTTTAAATTAGGAGAATACTGGATTAAGGGCAAAATAGATAGAGTAGATGTTGTGAAAGGGGGCCTAGAGCTAATAGATTACAAAACGGGCAATCCAAAAAGTAAATTAACAGCCGAAGACAAGGAACAGCTTTTGATTTATCAATTGGCCTCTCAATCCTTAAATTCTCTATTTCAAAAGCCAGTTAACCTTTTAACTTATTATTATTTAGAAAGCGGAGAAAAAGTATTTTTCTCGGCTCAACCCGAAGAATTGGAGAAAATGCGGGAAAAATTAACCGAGAGGATTAAACAAATTGAAAAGAGCGATTTCTCTCCAAATCCTAGTCAATTGTGCAAATATTGCGATTTTTATAATATTTGTGATTATAGAATATAGGGGACTGTCCCCAACTTATTGACAAAAGAGCTATTTTTTGCTATATTATAACTATTAAAAGTCAAAAATAAATAATTTAATTTTAAAAATATGAATATGGAAAAAAATATTCCAAAAGATTCTGGAAAGGATGTCAAGAACTCTGATAATATAGAAAACAAAGAGCAAGAAGCTAAAGATCCTCAATCTTTAGCGCGATTTGATTCAGTTGATGAATTTAAAAGTTTTCTTAAACAATCTGAGGAAAACATTATTTTTTCTCAAAGCCAAATCAAACAAAAACAAAAAACCCAAGAAACGAATGAGGGATTGTTGCGCGGAGGCCAATTAAAAGAAACTAATGCGGCAATAGATACAGATATTCAGGAGATTAAAGATAAAACATTAACACTACAGGACGGTTTGGATAAATATAGTGGAGCTACCAAAATTTTAGGTTTAATCAAACAAAAACAAAAAACCCAAGAAACGAATGAGGGATTGTTGCGCGGAGGCCAATTAAAAGAAACTAATGCGGCAATAGATACAGATATTGCTGAATTAAATCAAAAATTAGAAGAGATTGTGATTAAAGGTAAAAAATCCGAAGAAGCAAAAGAAACAGTAAAAGATACAGAAACCATGAATACAGGAGAGCCCGAGGAAAAAACAGAAAGTACAGAAACCACGGATACAGGAGTATCTACAGAGAGAGAAATATCACTAGACAAAGAGTTAATGGAAGAAATTCAAGAAGCTCTCAAGAGCAAAGACCCAGGAAAAATTGGAGATATCACCAGAAAGATATATAAAATGGAAAATGGCGAAGACGCAAGTCTTTTGGATTTTAGAAATCTTCCAGAGATGGAAAAATATTTACAAGAAAAATTAGAAGAACTTAATGGTAAGTTAAAAAAAGAAGAACAATCAGAAGTCGTAGAAAATACCACTAAACATAAAAAATCAAAAGGTCCCAAGGAGATGACTCCTGAAGAAAAAGCAAAAGAAGACGAAGCCAATCGGAAAGCCATGGAAGACAAAGAAATGCTTTATGAAACAAAAATTGACTTAAGGGAAGATATCAGCGAAGAAGAAAAGACAAAATTAAAAGAGAAAGTGAAATTTGTCGATAAAGAAAATGTTAAAGAAATGTGCGAAGCAGAAATTAAAAATTTAATGACGCTATCTTACGAAAAAGAGGATCAAGATAAAAATAAAGCATATGAGGATAAGATTGATGCTTTATCAGAACAGATGGATCTTCCCAAAGAAGAGGTTCAAAAAATTGTAGATACACAAAAAGCTAAATTAGAAAAAATTGTTTATCAAAATACAAAAAAGAAAAAATCAGGTAAAGAATCTAAGTGGAAAAAATGGGGTAAAGCTCTTGGGAAAATAGCACTTTATGGTATTGGTGGCATTGCCTTGGGCGCGGTTACGGGTGGTATTGGCGCTGGCATTGGCATTGGTGTTGGCAGGCTTGTGGAAACTCTTTTGAATGGTAAAAAGGAACGCCAAGCCAGAGAACAGGCCGCGGCCGAAGTAAAATATATGCTTTTAGGAGATATGAGTAAAGCAGATATAGTAGATATGTCTAAAGAAGACAAAAAAGAAATGGATAATATGCTTGATAATTTTTATGATGATATTTCAGTTAGATTATCAATAGAAAAACAAAATCAAATTGATGGAGAAAGCAAGGAACATACTGCTATAGGTAAAGAAATTAATGATTTAGAGAAAGCGTATGACCCCAAAGATCCTGAATCAAAAAAGAAATTACAAGAACTTTATGCCAAGAGAAGAGAGTTTCATAAAGAGCAAATTAAAAAATATCTAACAGAGCAGGATGGAGGTTTGAGTCCAGAGGATATAGAAAAAAGAGTAAAACTGTCCGCGCAATTAGTGGAATTAGAAGATAATCAGAAAATTATGGAACTTGGTTTTGTTAAGCGCAAAGCAAGTTTGGCTGGTAAAATTTTTTCAAAAATAGATTCATTTCTAAGTAGTCCTGTGTTTTTGGGAGGAGCTAAAACAGGAGATAATCAGACCAGAGAGAAGTTAGTTACGGCTGGCATATTTGCTATTGCTGGTGTATTGGCAAGGTCATGTCCATTAGTCAGAAATATTTTAATGGCTTATGCTGGAGTGAAATTGGGTTCAGCAGCTGCTGATTTGTATATATCAAAAAGTAAAAGATTTAAAGAATTAGGTCAGATTTCGGCAGAAAATTTAAATATGGATAATCCAGAAGAAATTATTAGAGCTAAAGCACAACTTGCAGACCCAAAATTTAAAGCATCTAATCCAATAGAGCATGCTAAATTGCAAGATAAAATTTTTGATATTGATAGAACAAAATTAGACAAGCTTTTGGGCAATAAACAAGATGGCGAAAAGGGATATGTAGAAAAGACCAATGACGCCCTTGAAGAATCTGTTAAGAAAAGGATAAGTGCTCAAAAACGTTCTAAAATATTAAAATATGGTTTCGGTATTGTTGGTGGAGCCGCAGGTTATCTGATAAGTGATTTTATCGGTGACAAAATGCGAGAGAAAAAAGAAAAAATGGCTGCCGAGAAAAATTTAAAGTCAGAACCAGTCGAAAAAGTGCCAGGAAAGACAGAACCAGTCGAAAAAGTGCCATTAGATACAGAATCAAAGGTTAATTTAGATGAAGAGTTAGAGAAAAGCCGAAAAGAGTTTGAAGAGAAAATGGCTAAATATTCAACCGTGAAAGTTAAAGAAGGAGATACATCTTGGAAATTAGCTGAACATCAATTAAAGCCAAGAGTGCCTGGTTGGGACGAACTAGACCAATCTAAGAAAGATTATCTGATAGATTTATACAAAGATAAAATGGCGGCAAATCCTGCTTTGGTTGGAATTGATGGTGGAGATGCTAGCTCTTTGAAGATAGGGGATGATTTAAACTTTACTAAAATTTTTGAAGATACTGATGTGAATGAAGCGCTAGAAAAAGCGAATGCTTTATCGCCAGAAGATTTAAAAAATATTGCTACTAATCGCGAATTCATTGGAGAGGTAATGAAAGACATAGATGGCTCAACCAGCAAAGAATTGTTTAGGACTGTGAATATTATGGGAGGCCCCGATCAGTGTGGTTCAGGATTTGTTCAAGAAATACAAGAAAGAGCGGTTGGAGTGATAGGAGCGGAAGCTTCTCCAGAACAAATACAGACTATACTCCATAATCCAGAAGTTTTTGGTTCTGTTATAGATCAGGGAATAGGTAAGGTGGGGAATGAAAATTTAGTTGAAGCTGCTCGTTTGCTTAGTGGGACCGACGAAGTTGGCGCAGAGTTTGTTAAGAAGGTTACAGAAACGTCTTCTTTGTTGGGTGGTGAAATACAAAATAGAGCGACGGAATTAGGCACAAACATAAAGAGTGTAAGCGACGCTATTAGTACTTTTTCAGAAGGAAGCCTGCTTCAAACTACAGATGCATGTAATACTGCTTGTGGAAATTTAGAGTCATTAACAAACCTAAAAGATGCCTCAGGCTTATGGGGCTCAATGCGTCGTTTTTTTCATAGTGGTGATATTGCAGAGCAGATTGCGGGGCAAGAAACAATTTTGGAGCAATCATTTTCTGCGGTAGAAACTCAAAGAAATGTGCTAAATAATATGGTTACAGAACATGCGGGTATGATGAACTCTTTTGAAGAGTTAATGAATAGGACGCCGAACACTTTAGTGGATAGCAATATGAATTCTCTTATTGAGCAGCAACAAAAGCTTATTAATGGAGTCCTAGAAAAAGCTAAACAACTAATGCCAGGATCTATTATAAATGCAGTATAGTTTAGGGGTTGTATATTAATTAATTTAAAATTATAAATTTATAATAAATTATTATTATGACTGAAGAAAAAAATCCAATAGAAGCTTTTGCTGATAGCTTAATTCAGCAAGCAAACATTACTTTACCAGAAGAAGAATTAGAACTTTATAAAAATAAACTAATGGAACAAATCCAGCGAAGATTGGGTTTGGTTTCAGTGGATGCTTTAGATGATAAAGGTTTGGCTGATTATGAGAAATTACTAGGGGAGAACCCAGATGCTAAAGATCCCAAAGTGCAGGAGTTTTTTAGCTCTCGGATTGAGAACTATGAAGAGATAGTGAAGAAAGCTCTGGATGTTTTTACTACTGAATTTATGTCTGCTTTGAAATAATAGAATTTAATAGAGAAATAAAAAGTTTGGGAACCGAGTTCCCAAACTTTTTGTTTATATAAAACGAGAAAACCGAGATGATAAATCCACCTCGGTTTTTTTTGTTGTAGGTATTATTGGTTTAATTGATCATCAATGGCCTGAATCTTAGATTGAATCTCATTAATCTTGAGCAATTTTTCAGCTTCTTTTTGGCTCAACATGGAAACAGCCTCTTCCCATAAAGGAAGATTTGTGCACTTGCAGTATTGATTCCAGGTGATGCGGGCTTTTTCTGTGTCTCCATAAGCAATTTTGAAAACTAATTCCCAAATTACACGATTTACTTTTCGGCCGTGGGCATATACGATATTTGCAAGTTCTTTGTGTGCATCAGAAAGCGTCTGAATTGCCGTAGCGTTTTTTCCAATTAACTCAGTATTTGCATCAATTAATGTAGTGTTGGCATCAATTAATGTAGTGTTGGCACCAATTACTGTAGTGTTGGAATCAATGGTTGTGGTGTTTTTGTCAATCATTGCAGTATTGGCATCAATATTTTTCCCAATCTCCTTGATTTTTTGATTCCAATCGTAATCCAACTTCCCAACAACTTGATGATTCTTTCTCATCCCAACATAAGAGAGGGTCAGAAAGACGATAATACATACTATTACAATCAACTTAAGTGCTATTTTCATTTTAGCACCTCCTTTTTTTTATTCTTCCTTGAAAGAACATTATTGATATTATGGCACATTTTACCCAATTTGTCAAGAGTTAATTTATTATAAAAATGGGGTTGCTATTTGGGTTTTGTTTGTTATAATAAAATTGTTGATAAATCTTAAAAAGTTAGTTAATTAAAATAGTAATACTTATGGTTACTCAATCTAAAGCAAAGCATACTCCTATTTCAATACCATCTGCCGATGAATTGGCTGAGGCTGGCGCGCAATTAGGACATCTCAAGAATAAATGTCTCCCGAAAATGAAGCCATTTATTTGCGCATCAAGGAATAACATTCATTTTATTGATTTAGACCAAACAGTTATTAAATTGCAAGAAGCAGTTAATTTTGTGATAGAACAAATAAGCGCTGGCTCTAATATTCTTTTTTTGGGTACCAAACCCATAGCTAAGGATATTGTTGAAAAATATGCTCAAAAGGCAGGCGTTCCCTATATCAGCCAAAGATGGTTGGGGGGAACTTTGACCAATTTTTCTACAATTTTCAAGTTAATTGACAAATTTAACAAGATGTCAGAAGAATCAGAATCTGATGCCTGGCAGAAATATACAAAAAAAGAACGTTTGGATTTAAGTAGAGAGTTGGAGAAATTGAAGACAATGGTTGGAGGCATTAGTAGTTTGAAAAAAAAGCCAGATTTAATTTATATTGTGGATGCCATTCATGAAAAAACAGCTTTATTGGAGGCCATAAAGTGTAAGGTTCCTGTTATAGCTATAATAGACACAAATGCCAATCCAGAATTGGTAGATTGGCCTATTCCAGCCAACGATGATGCCTTAAAATCAGTGGAGCTAATCACCAGATTGGTAGCAGAGGCGGTTATTGTCGGCAAAAAGGAAAATAAAGATGAGGTTCCAAGCAAAGTCAAGGAAGGCGAAAAAGATAATAAAAAAGTGAAAAAATGAAATTGTAAGAACCATTCCTCGCTCCGCTCGTCAGAACCTTGAAATTAAATTTTATTGTATAATACATCAAGGTAATTTAATT
>CAZDOL010000005.1:10286-12063 GCA_964507075.1 uncultured Gammaproteobacteria bacterium | reverse complement strand
AATTATAAGAACCATTCCTCGCTCCGCTCGTCAGAACCTTGAAATTAAATTTTATTGTATAATACATCAAGGTAATTTAATTATAAGAACCATTCCTCGCTCCGCTCGTCAGAACCTTGAAATTAAATTTTATCATATATAAATTAACGTATTTTAATTATATGGATTCAGAAACTATTAAACAATTACGTCAAATAACTGGAGCAGGAGTTTTGAGTTGCCAAGAAGCCCTTAAAGAAAGCAATAATGATTTGGATAAAGCTATAGAATTCTTAAGAAAAAGGGGAGAAAAATTTGCCAACGACAAAGGATCGAGAACCACTAATGAAGGAGTAGTGGAGTCATATATTCATAGCAATCATAAAATAGGAGTTTTATTGGAATTGGTTTGCGAGACAGATTTTGTGGCTCGCAATGAAGAATTTCAAAAATTAGCTCATGATATTGCATTGCATATAGCAGCTGCTAATCCGCAATGGAAAGAAAGAGAAGAGGTGCCTTCAGAAATTGTAGAAAAAGAAAGGCAAATCTATAAAGAGACACTAAAGAATGAGAAAAAGCCAGAAGAAATTATTGAAAAAATTGCGGAAAATAAATTAGAAAAATTCTATAGCACTTCTTGTTTATTGGAACAAAGTTTTGTTAAAGATGATAAGCTTACTATTAAAGCTTTGGTTCAGGCCATGACTGCCAAATTGGGAGAGAATATTCAAGTCAAAAGATTTGTTAGATTCTCTTTGTGACACTAGATTAAGAATAATCAAAGAATCATGAGTGTTATAGTTTTTATACAATTAGTTTCTTGGGATGGTCTTTATAGTGCCCGTTTTTTACGAGGAGAAAGGCCCATAGAAAAGGAAATGTTTTCAACCGGAGATAAGGTTATTATTAAAGCTAAATCAGGAAGCGATTTAGGTTCAATAACTAGGGTGGCAGAAAGAGAGGAGATAACAGAATCAACAGAGGAAACTATCATTTTAAGAAAAGCCCATAGTGACGACTTAAGGAGATTTGAAGAAAAAAATAAAGATAAAAAAAAGGCCATTAAGGTCTGTGAGAGTTTGGCGAAGAAAAGAGCGCTACAAATTAAAATCATTGACGCTCTTTTTAGTTTTGATGGCGGAAGGATTACGTTTGCCTTTGTTGCCCCTGGACGGGTTGATTTTCGTCTTTTGGTTAAAGATTTAGCTCAGAAATTTCATAAATCTATTAGAATGCATCAAGTTGGAGCTCGACAGGAAACAGGTTTGGCAGGAGATATTGGTCCATGTGGTCGTCCTTTATGTTGTTTGAGTTTTTTGAAGAAATTAGGACATGTCACTACTGATATGATGTTCCATCAGAATCTTTCTCAAAGAGGACCAGAACGCCTTTCTGGAATTTGTGGAAGATTGAAATGTTGTTTGTCATTTGAAGAGGACGCTTATTGCAAGATACTGGAAGAATTGCCTCCAGTTGGAAGTAATGTCAAAACCAAACAAGGGTCTGGTAAAGTTATTGGCTATCGTATTTTAGAAAAAATAGTTATAATTAGAACCAAAGATGGTTCTCTGGAACTGCCGTTAGACGAAATAAAATGATAAGAACCTGCTCGCCCGTGATCGCAGAACCTTGCTATTCACTTCGTTCATAGTAAGAACCTGCTCGCCCGTGATCGCAGAACCTTGCTATTCACTTCGTTCATAGTAAGAACCTGCTCGCCCGTGATCGCAGAACCTTGCTATTAAATATTATTATATATAAATTAATGTATTTTAATTATGAACAAAAGGTGGTT
>CAZDOL010000005.1:7736-10186 GCA_964507075.1 uncultured Gammaproteobacteria bacterium | reverse complement strand
ATTAAATATTATTATATATAAATTAATGTATTTTAATTATGAACAAAAGGTGGTTAGGAGGATTAATGATTCTTTTTTTAATGCCCATTTTTTTGACGGCTTGTAGTTTGCAAGAAAAGGGCGAGGAACAAAATATGCTTTTAACATCAAACCCAAATCATAGAGCGGTTTTAGTAGTTGCTTTTCAGGGCTTCCAAGATTTTGAATACCAGACCACCAAAGATGCACTAGAGAACCTTAATATCAAAACAATAACCGTCAGCTCTAAAATTGGAGAGGCAATTGGCAAATTTGGTCAGTTAGTAGATATAGAAAAAACTATTTCTGATATTGAGGTAGAACGATTTGGAGCTATTGTTTTTATAGGCGGTCCAGGGGCCGCTGATTATATTGAAGATAATTCAGCGCATCAATTGGCGCGTCAAGCAATTGAAAAAGATAAGATTTTGGGAGCTATTTGTTTGGCACCAGCCATTTTAGCTCGAGCAGGAGTTTTACAAGACAAAGAAGCCACAGTTTGGTCTAGTCCGTTAGACAGAGAAACTATTGAGATATTAAAAAGAGGCCAAGCTAAATATATCGATCAACCCGTGGTAGTAGATGGTCATATTGTAACAGCCAATGGTCCAATGGCAGCAGAAAATTTTGGCCAAAAGATAGGAGAATTATTATTGAAATAAAATCCTTTTGTGAAAATTAAGGAAATAAAACAAAAAATTATTGATTCTTTGTGTGAGGCAACGGACAACTTGCCCCTTCATTTTGTTTTTGATTTAGAAATACCCTCACAGCAGGAAAGAGGGGAATTAACTTTTTCTTGTTTTCAGTTGGCCAAATATTTTAAAAAATCTCCAGAGAAAATAGCTGTAGATTTAACAACCAAGCTTAAAAAAGCCAAAATTAATTTTTTAGAAAAAGTTCAAAATATCGGTCCTTATATTAATTTTTTTATAAACAAGGAAATGCTTTTTAGTGCCGTTTGTAAGGAAATATTAGAGAAGGGGGATGAATTTGGACAAAGTTATTTAGGCAAAGGACAAAAGATTGGCATTGAATATTCAGCGCCCAACACAAACAAGCCTCAACATTTAGGTCATCTTAGAAATAATCTTTTGGGAAATTCTTTGTCTAATTTATTAAAAGCAGGAGGATTTAAGGTTAGAACTTTTAACCTAATCAATGATAGGGGAATTCATATTTGTAAATCAATGTTAGCTTATTATAAATGGGGAGAGGAACGAACCCCAGATTCAGAGAAAACTAAAGGAGATCATTTTGTGGGGCATTATTATGTATTATTTGACGAGAAATCTAAAAGCGAACCTCATCTTTTAGAAGAGGCGCAAGAAATGTTAAATAAATGGGAAGCAGGGGATTCAGAAATTTTAGCTCTTTGGCAAAAGATGAATAAATGGGCTATAGAGGGCCTACAAGAAACATATCAAAAAATAGGAATTAAATTTGATGAGTTAAATTTTGAAAGTGATGTTTATAATTCAGGGAAAGATATTATTTTAAAAGCCCTAAAGAAAGGATTATGTTACAAGCGTTCAGATGGAGCGATAGAAATTGATTTAGAGGAGTATGATTTAGGCAAGAAGGTTTTATTAAGGTCAGATGGGACAAGTGTCTATATTACTCAAGATATTGGTTTAGCTAAGCTTTATGGCACTTTTGGGGCTGATAAATTTATTTATGTAATTGGCTCTGAACAAAATCATTATTTCCGTATTTTATTTAAAATATTAGAGCTTTTTGGTTTTGAAAAAGCAGATAAATACTATCATTTTTCTTATGGTTTAGTTTTTTTGCCAGATGGTAAAATGAAGTCTAGAGAAGGGAGGGTTGTTGACATAGATGATGTGGTTAAACAAATGGAACAATTAGCTAAATCTGAGATTCTAACAAGAAATCCACATTTAAGTCCTATCCAGGTTTCTGAGCGCGCTCAGAGTATTGCTCAAGCTGCCTTGAAATTCTTTTTTCTTAAATTTAAACCCAGCCAAACTGTTAATTTTGATCCTTTGACCTCTATTTCTTTTGAAGGAGATACTGGTCCTTATTTGCAATATACTTATGCGCGCATTCAAAGTATTCTCAGAAAAGACATAGACAATAATAAGAAAACAAGTAATCCAGAAATAGATTATTCTCTTTTGGGAGTTCCTGGAGAAACCGATATTGTTAAATCTTTATCTATTTTTCCAGACATTATAGAGCAATCCTTTAAGGACTATAATCCATCGGTTTTAGCTCATTATTTATTAAAATTAGGTCATCAATTCAACGAATTTTATCATCAGTCCCATATCTTAAAATCAAAAGTTAAATTAAGAAAAGCCCGTTTGGTTTTATTACAATCTGTGGCTCAGGTTTTAAAAACAGGTTTAAATTTATTAGGCATTGATGTTTTAGAAGAAATGTAATTTAAATACTATGAAGAAAAATAA
>CAZDOL010000005.1:0-7636 GCA_964507075.1 uncultured Gammaproteobacteria bacterium | reverse complement strand
AAAGGTACTATTATAAAATAAAAAAGTTGATAGACAAAAGTTTGGTGGCCGAGCCACCAAACTTTTTACTCTTGACTTTTTCTTAAATTTATTATATTATTATTAATAATAACAAAGAAAGGGGGTCTCAGAATGAGATCATATTGGTTTATTGAAAATACGTCGCCGTGTGACACGGATTATAGTGATAAGTCCGTTCAATCTATTTTAGGAAGAAAGGTAATTCCTTGCCCCAATTTATCTGAATGCCGAAAAAGGAGCGCAAAGGAAAACATTCAGTGCTCCTTAAGGCATGCTAAAATAATAGCAGCTCGTATTTCACGGGCTAAAGGGAAAAGTTTTAGGAATTTCAAGTCTTTCATTGAGAGAGAAAAAAGAAATTTCTTAAAATTTGCCCCTATGGGCAAATATTGGGTCTGCAGAAATGGAATCTGGAGTATTGTACGCGGGAAGAAACGCGCCGTTAAATGTGTTTTTCAATTTGTGAGGATAGTTCTCAATGGAGGAGATTCTGTTTAATAATTGTTTTATGCTCCTGATTTCCTTAAAAAGGAATTAGGAGCATCTCTCTTTATTAAAAAGTTTGGTGGCCGAGCCACTGAACTTTTTTAATTAAAGTGTTGTGTGGATAAATATCTTGACGTTGAAAAAGCAATAAGATATAATTATTATTGTCGTAGACAGTAGGTGCTCAATAGCTTAAAATTTCATTTTAATGAAATACCTGCCAAGACAGAACAAATATTGTTATATATTAGGTCTGCGATGGCAGACTTTTTTAATACATAAATATAAATTTATGGCTAAAACACATCAACAAAAAGAGGGAATTATTAATAAATTAGAAGAAGATTTAAAAGGCGTTAAAAGCTTGGTTTTTATTGATTATTATGGTCTAAAAGTGCGAGAAATTGAAGAATTAAAGAAAAAATTAAAAGAAAAATCTTGTAAGTATGTTGTTGCGAAAAAGACCTTACTCAATATAGTTTTAGAGAAAATAGGATTAGGTCACGTTGATTTAACTAAACTTGAAGGTGGCTTGGGCTTAGCTTATTCTTTAGAGGATGAAATTATGCCGATTAAAGTAGCTTTTGATTTTGCCAAAACGCACGAAGCATTAAATGTTAGGGGAGGAGTTTTAAATGAAGATTTTTTAGAAGCTGAAGACGCGAAAGCTTTGTCTGTATTACCAACCAGGCAAGAATTAATAGCTAAGTTATTAGGAACCATTAAAGCCCCAATAAGCAATTTAACCTATGTTCTTAAGGGTAATTTGAAAGGTTTAGTATATATTTTATCAAATATTAATCATTAAATTATTAATTTTTAAATTTATGACTGAAGAAAAAAAAGATGAGAAAGTTGAGGAGGTGAAAGAAAAAGAGCAAAAAGAAGAACCCAAGCAAGAAGAAAAGTTTGAGCCAAAGAAAGAGGAGCCAAAGAAAGAAACAAAAAAAGATGTCAAAGTACCGGCCAAATTCAAGGATTTAGTAGGCGCTATTGAAAAAATGAGTGTAATTGATTTAGCAGAATTAGTAAAAATCTTGGAAGATAAATTTGGTGTTTCTGGTCAAGCGCCAGTGGCCGTAGCTGCACCAGTAGCTGGCGGAGCAGACGTTGTTGCTGCTGAGGAGAAAAGCATGTTTAATGTTGAGATTACAGACGCTGGAAGCAATAAGATTGGCGTGATTAAAGCTATTAGAACCTTTGTTCAAATTGGCCTGAAGGAAGCTAAGGATTTGGTTGACTCCGCACCTAAGATGTTAAAAGAAGGTGTAGCCAAAGAAGAAGCAGAAAAGATGAAGAAAGATTTAGAAGAAGCAGGAGCCAAAGTCACATTGAAATAAAAAAAGATACGAATTTTCACGAATTAATGACGAATTTTCACGAATCACGAACAATAGTAATGGCATATTCGTGATTTGTGTGTATTCGTTTTAAGATTAGTGTTGATTCGTATTTTATTTTAATTTTATTTCAAAAATTTTGGATCCATTTAATGCCCAGATTTTGTCCTCTTTATCACTAACGGCAAAATCTTTGAGATTAGTGAAATCGTTGGACATAAATTGTTGGATTAATTCTCCTGTTTTGTTCAAAACAATTATTCTTTGCGTATCTTCGTCTAAAACATAAAGATTGTCTAATTCGTCGTTAGTAAAAATTTTTATTGCCTTCTTCAAAGATAGTTCTGGTTTAATTTCACTTAGATCAAAACTCGTTCTTTGTCCTTCGTATAATTTTGTTATCTGTCCGTTTTTTTGCAGAACATAGATTGCTCCATCAATAGTTAAACTAAGGCCTTCAGAGACATCAACATTTTCATTTTTTATCCATGACTGTTCTTTGCCGAAACCATCCATTATTTTTTGATATTTATAGATTTGGTTAATGGACGGCCTTAAAACATAAAGTCGGCGGTTATATATTTGTAAATCTATCATTTCATCTGCCTTATATTCTGTTACCAAGGTCAAGGGAGACAATTCATTGTCAATAGCGTTAAACTCAATTAAGTTTTGGTTTTGGTCGTAGCCAATAAGATTATCATTGTCCCATTGGTATATTTTTTCTAAATAACCCACATTAGCTGATGTTTTGTTAATGATTTCAGCTTCTTTCTTTTCTATGTCAATCGTATAGATATAATTATTTTTCGGATTGAAAATATAAAGATTATTGTTCATTTTAGCGCAACCTTTTGTTTGTGCGTTTTCGTCAATTAACAAAAGGTCAATCAACATTAATGGTTCAGTCAGTTCAGTAATTTTGTAAAATTCATTACGTTTTTGTATATGCTCAGAATATAAGAATTGGAAGGATTCTTCTTGTTCCTTGTTTTTCCGCGACAATTTATCTAACATTAGTTCAATTTCTTCAAATATTTTTCCAACTTCTTTAGGGGCCTCAGTAGCGGAAGAAAGCATAGCTATTGCTAATTGTTCTTTTTTATTTTCTAATTCAATTAAGGTCTGGGCGTATTGTTTTTTCTCTAATGTTATTTTTTGATTGTGATTTAAAATAATTAAACTGGCTACAAACCCTAAAGCGCAAATAACAAATGCTACGAGTAAAATTTTAACAATCCAATTTTTGCGTGGTAATTTTGTTTTTTTTGACAAACGAGCAGGAGGTTTAGCGAGGACAATCGGTTGTTTGACCGGCTTTTTTGGAAGTATATCATTTTTTTCGATTGTCTTTGGCAACGGAGGTGTTGTTGCTTTTATTAACTCAGAGCGATAGGCTATGGCCACTCCCAGCATATTTAAACGATTAAGATCTTCATTGAAAAGTCCCTTGAATTCAGATTTAATTTGCCACAATGGAGTATTGTTCAATATTTGAACTATTTTTTCTGTGGAAAAGCAATCAAATAAATTTTGGTTAGCAAAGAACAGAATGTTGTTTGCCTCTAAGTTTCCACTAACAATATTTGCAAATTTAGTAGTTCTGCTTTGTTTTTTTTCTTCGCCCAATTCTTCTAGGTGATTGTTTTCTACTAAATAGGTTCTTAATTCACCAATTTTACTGAATTGGATTTCTCTATTTTTTATTAAAACAATAGTTATGTCGTAGTTTTCCAATTCTTCTTCAAAAATTTCGGGTTGTGATACTTTTTCTTGTGATAACCAAACATTTAGTTGTTGTAATAGATTTTCTAAGTTTTGCTCCAAATTGACAGAAGGTTGACCCGTCTTGTAAAGGCTATTTTTGGCTAAATTCGTTAATTTTTCTATCCATTCTTCAGCCCAAGAAAAGGTTTGGCGATTAGATTTGGAAGCAAAGTTAATATTAGCTAAAATTACTAAACGTCCATATTTCCCCAAAAATTTTTCAGTAGGTTCAGTCAAATAAACACGGGAATAACTATTAGATTCCCTGGGGTTAGAAAAACAAAAGTGTCCAATTTGAAGTTCTTTTTTCATATAGATTTATTATAGTATAAAATAAGTTAAATGTAAACATTTTTTTGAGGGGATAAAGACTGGCCCCCACACCTATGCATAGGTGTGGGGGCTGGCAAAAAGAATATAATTCTGATAAAATATAAGAATGTTTCTATTTATCAACAGCCTACAGGAAAAGAAAATATCTTTGGCTTTATTTGAAAATCCCAGTCATATTAAATGGTTTGAGGAGATAATCAAAAATAAAAGTAAAGAAAATATTTTAGCAATTTTAGATAAAGCCATAAAACAAAGCAAAAAGAAAATAAAAAACCTTCAGGGCATTATAATCGTCAATGGCCCTGGTTCTTTTGTAGGTATTAGAATTGTTCTTTCTGTCGCAAATACTTTGGGTTGGGTTTTGTCTATTCCAGTTAAAGGCGTTAACATTTCTGAGGGAATAACCAACACTGATTTAATCAAAAAATCTTGGTCGCAAATTTCTAAAAGAAAAAAATATAGGGCAGTTCAGCCCTTTTACAACCGAGAGCCAAATATTACTATTGTTAAGCAAAAAATATAAGAACCATTCCTCGCTCCGCTCGTTAGAACCTTGAAATTAAATATTATTGTATAAAGATTAAGGTAATTTAATTATGAAAATCTCAAAAAAGGAATTAGTTAATATTCCCGAGCACATTGGCTTTATTGTGGATGGCAATCGGCGGTGGGCACGTCAGCGCAATTTGCCTACTAATTATGGGCATAAAAAGGGGTATGAAAAGGTAAAAAAGGTTATAGATTGGTCTTTTGCTAGGGGAGTTAAAGTTTTAAGCTTTTATATTTTTTCTACGGAAAACTGGGCACGTAGTCAAGGAGAAATAAATCATTTAATGAAGCTGGTTAAGCAAATTTTTTGTCGAGATTTAAAATATTTTATAAAAAGAGACATTAAGTTGTTAATTTCGGGATGGACAAAAGACCCACGTTTGTCTGCGGAAATAAAAAAAATTGCTCAAGATGTTCAAAGAAAAACCAAAGACAACAAGAAAGGGATAGTCAATTTGGCTTTTAATTATGGAGGTCGTTCAGAAATAGTTCAAGCTGTTAAAAGAATTATCAAAGAGAAAGTAAAAGTATCTGCTATTAAAGAAAATTTAATCAATAAATATTTATGGAAACCTGAATTGCCCGACCCAGACCTAATTGTTCGGACTTCGGAAATGAGATTATCTGGTTTTTTGCTTTGGCAATCAGCTTACTCGGAATTATGCTTCCTTAATAAACATTGGCCCAGTATTACCGAAAAAGATGTGGATGGTATTTTAGCTGATTATTCGCAAAGAAAAAGACGTTTTGGAAAATAATGACTAACGAAATTATGGTTTTCTTGGAAATTATCGGAGTTTTATTTTTAATAATTCTTATTGTTTATTCATTGTTTAAAGAACCATTTGATATTCGCTTAGAACGCAAAACCATATCTTTGGAAAAATTACCAGAAAACTTTGAAGGATTGAAAATTATTCAAATTAGCGATTTGCATTCCAAAAAATTTGGGAGAAAAGAAAAAAGAATTTTAGAAATTATCAGCCAGCAAAAGGCTGATTTTATTTTTATAACCGGCGATATAAATGAGGCTCGGCAGAAAAAAATAGATTCTAATATTAAATTTTGGGAAAAATTAGGAAAAATAAATTCTGGTTGTGTTTATGCTGTGTTTGGAAATCATCTTTATGAGGATGAAAAAATAGAACCCATTATTATAAAAGATATTTTAGAAAAATCAGGCATACAGGTTCTTGATAATGAGAACATAAAATTAGAAAGAGAAGGACAATATATTTGGTTGCTTGGTGTTAATGACCCACACACAAATCATCATAATTTACTAAAAGCATTGCAAGGCGTAGATAATTCTTCAATAAGAATACTATTATCACATAGTCCAGAGATAGTAGATGATTTTCGGGCAGGGGATGCTGATTTAATTTTAGTTGGTCATACGCATGGCGGACAGGTTAAAATTCCGGGTGTTCGTGCTTTTTGGTCTCCTACTAAATATCATGGCAAATACGCCCGGGGGTTGTTCAAAGTCAAAGTTGCTTATGTGTATGTTAATAGAGGAATTGGCACAAAAAAGTTGCCAATTCGTTTCAATTCCTGCCCAGAAATAACCCTATTCACCCTCAGAAAGAATTTTTAATATAATCAACCTATAACCAACCCGACGGGTTGGTTATTTTGTATATCTTGACAAATCCAGCGAATCTGCCATACTTTTAACATAATTGGGATAAAATAAAAATTAATTATTCCAATATAGTTCTTTTTATGGAGGACACATGAAAGTTAGAAAATTGTCAGAAGTTGCTAAGGAATTTCCGGGATTCCAGCCTGGATGGAAGCTTGATGAGAACGGTGGATTATCCAATCCTCGTTTTGGCTCAATAGAAAGAGTCGTTATCTGTGACGATGATGGCAAACCTATTTTCGATCAGTATGAAATCTGGGAAAAAGGGGGTGCCATCGTTGTTCCGTGGTATTGGAACGAACATCAGCTCTTAGTTGGGTTGATTTCCATTGTGCGCCCTGTCATTTCCGACCCCTGTACTGGCTTACAAGGTGGTCTCGTAAGCCTCGAAACCCCTCGGGGTTTCGGTATAGGAATTGAAACAGAAGGAGAGACCGGCATTAGAGAGTTGGGAGAAGAAACCCAACTTGTGGTTCGTAAACTAGAGTTGATTGGCATAACCAACCCTAATACGGCCTTTTATAAGAATCCTGGAATTCCTATTTTTGCGGCTGAAATAGACCGCAAAAAATTCTCAGAAAGGAAGCCCGATAGTACCGAGAGAATTCTGAAGTGCGATTTTTATACAAAGCAAAAGATCGCAGCTCTTTCCAAAGAGCAAAAAATCTTTTGCGCTCTCACGAAAAGCGCGCTTGGTGATTTCTTTCTCTATTATTGATTCTGTTCACACATAAAACAAGCCCGTAGGCAACTGCGGGCTTGAAAACTTTTTGTATTTAAAGATTGGCAAAAACATTGTTTCGTAGTATAATTTATAAGAATAAATAAATTATCTATTTAATTTTTAAAATATGAGTTTTCCAAAAGAAACACGCAATGACTCTAATCCATCTGAGATTGCTTCAGGGGGAGAAAAGGAAAAAAGTGAAAAGATTAAAATGCTTGAAGGTATCTTAAAAAATGCCTTTGTGTCTCTGCAAAAGCTTAGTCAAAAAGAAGGAAGTCAAGTGATTGGCAAGGGTGAAGCATTTGGTGACCTTGATAATGACATTGAAATTCAAGCAGACGTTTTCTTGGGGCAGATGATAGAAAATTCCTTGAGAGAAAATAATTTTGATTGCCGATTACAGATTGAGGGGAAAGAAGAAATCTCAATAGGTATTTCTCCCGAGCAACATTATGTCACTGTGGATCCTTTAGACGGAAGTCTTAATTTTGCCAAAAAAGGTAAAACCTTGGGATTGCCTTTTTCTTGCAGCGTAGCTATTTTTTCTTCGCCCGACAAGGGTGAATGTCGCTTCCAAGACGTGGAAGTAGCTGGATGCGTAGATTTGAGGAATGGGGATTTGTGGTCAGCGGAAAAAGGAAAGGGTTGCTTTTTGAATGGTGAGTCCTGTCAAACCTCTGGTTCGACAGAAGTAGATCTTAGAAAGAATATTCTTATTGGAGAGATGTATTATCCCGAAAACAGAGAGCTAATTTGTCGCATTTTTAA
>CAZDOL010000004.1:39132-57905 GCA_964507075.1 uncultured Gammaproteobacteria bacterium | reverse complement strand
ACTAATTCATAAGCTCCGAAAAAAACGGCTACATAAAATATATTTCCCAATAAAGTGTTTCTGAAAAACGGCAAAGCCATTGTATAACATTGAATTATTCCCGAAAATGTTTTAGCATACCATGGAGTAAACGCCCAGACAGCGAGATTTGTTAAAAAGAAAAATATAAGAGCAGAGAAGATAGAGCCCCCTAAGACTGTTTGCCATTTTTTATGTTTTTTTAGCCAAAGCCCCATGCCTACGCACAAAAGAAAACTACCATAAACAAAAAACATTAATTTAGGTTCATAGAAACCAATAAATATGTCAGAGATAAACATAATTATTAAAGGCAAGCTAAGGGCTATTTTTTTTGAGAGGTAAATTCCGCCAAATAGGGCAATAGCAAAAATTGGAGTAAAATTAGGAGGGTGAGGCAATAATCTCAAACTAATTCCAATTAAAATAAAGGTTATGGCAATGGCAATTTGCAAGAATTTGCCCTTTTTATTTAACTTTAACATAGATTAAAATTTAGATTCTTCAAATTTAAACTCAACTTTGTCTCTGGGTTTAATTTCTTTTTTGTCAGCCGCAACCATGGGCATTTCATCATTAATATAATATAGCCAATATTTGTTTTCGTCTCCATTTTTTTTGTTTCCAATAGCTTCAATTAAAACGCCGATATCATAAGTTTTGGTCTCTAATATTAAATCCAATTCTTCTGCTTTATTTTTTAATAAACCAAAAGCTGTCATTCCTAGTTCAAAATCAATCTCAAAGGTCTTTATATTTTCTTCATCACTATTAATAATTAGGACTACTTCCTCTTTAATTTCTTCTTGGGGAATTTCTATTTCATTTTTGGGAACAAATTGATCATTGAAATCGGGTTGCTCAAGTTTTGTGAACCAAACACCAATAAGGACAATTATTCCGATGATAATCCATATAAAAAATCTTTTTTTATTTTTTAAATAATTCATAGAGTTAACGATAAAGTTTTGCACAGTTTATATGACGTTTTTTTAGAGTATGTTATATTTATTTATGGAGTGAACGTAGCTAATGTGCTCGCTAGTAACTCCTTTTTTATTTATTATTCTACTTCAAGTTTTTTTAGGTTTATTTCTGTTTTTGAGTTATATCATATTAAGGATTTAGTTAGTCTGCAGTATTTTTTCAGAGGCCGAACCTCCGAATTTTTTCAGTTTCGGTCAGTAAGGGGCATTGTGTGTGTGATATATTTAAATTTTTTTATACCTTGTGCTCCTTCCAAGTCCCAAACGCTCTACGAATTTTAAATTCATCAATCGAGACAACCCTTGCTTAATGGTTACTTTGGGAATTTTACCTTTAAGAAACTTATCTATTTCTAACACGCTTAGGGTGTTTTTTTTATCAAAAAGACGATAAATTTTTAATTGTTTTTCGGAAAGCATTTTTTCGGATTGCTCTGCCCCCATAAGCTTTTTTGCTCGATTGGCCTGTTCAACCAAGACATCTAAAAAGAAATTTGCCCAGGGCGTAATGTTTTCGTTTTTGGTCTTATGATTTTTTTGCGTTGCTCGAAGGGCAAGATAATATTCTATTTTTTGTTCTTCAATGATTTCTTCTAGCGAAACATAGGGAATGTAAGAATAATTACTTTTAAGAAGTAATAAATTAGTTAGAGCACGTGAAAGTCTACCATTGCCATCGTCAAAAGGATGGATTGCTAAAAATTCAAAAATAAAATTAGCGATAATTAGTAACGGGTGAGTTTCTTCTTTTTCAAGGGCATGGTTCATCCAAAAAAGAACATCATCCATTTCTTTTTTGACTAAATATGGTGGAGTTGGCCTGAATAAAACAACTTGTTCATTTTTTTCATTTTTAGCCACAACTATATTATCAACGGTTTTATATTTACCCTTGTGTTCTTTATCTTTAGTAGAAAAGTTAAGTAATATTTTATGAAATTGAAGGATTTGTCCCTCTGTTAATTTAAGGGTTTTATAATTATCAAAAATTCTTCCCAATAAATCAGCATAGCCAGCTAC
This sequence comes from uncultured Gammaproteobacteria bacterium, assembly GCA_964507075.1. GTDB lineage: Bacteria > Patescibacteriota > Patescibacteriia > UBA2591 > UBA6264 > JAIPGN01. The sequence continues at coordinate 55,881 of CAZDOL010000004.1, read as the reverse complement.
TTCCTCTGCATCACGGCCCTTTGGTGGTTTTGATTTTAATCCACGCAATAAGCGAGACACTTCTTCATCACTCATTTTTACCCCTTCAATGCGGGTAGACGCACCACTACTGGTAATAATAACTGAAGATTTTAATCGGCCTAGAATTTGTGGGTTTAGTTGCAGGCCACCATGCCAAAAACCCTTAAACTCATCTATTCTTGAAATTTTTTCTAAAAAATTTGTGGTTATTTTAATTCGTTTTTTAAATCTATTTTCCATATAATATAAAATAAAATTTATTTAATCATATATTTATAGCTATATATGATTATATACGATAGTATACGATTGTCAACTTAGTGGGGGCCAATTTAACAGAGATTGTTCAAGTTTTGTGCATAAATATATTATAATGGCGTTGCAATATACCTAAAATTGAATGGTTGTCAAAAGTGATTTTTAATATGGTTTATCTCTATTTTTTAGTCATACCATATTAAGAGTTAAGTAAAGCGAAATAGTTTTTACCAACTCTTAATTCTTTTTTTGGTTTTTTCTTTTAAATCTCGGTAGGCTTGGCGAGTATCTTTTTCTAGGGCAGGGGATATCAATCTTAAAATTTCAGAACCCAAAATTTTGTATCTTCCACCTATCTTATTAGCACGAATAATCCCGCTTTTTAGCCAGCGTTTAATCGTGCTTTTACTGATTCTCAGAAAATTCATTGTCTCGGCAGTATTATATATTTTGTCTGGTTTTATTTTGTCCATACTATAATTTTACAACCCTTATTAAAGGTGTCAATAGGTGTCAGGGAGTTTTTATGTGCAAAACTAAATATGGACCCCTGAGGCCCGTATTTTTTGTTCTATATACTTACTAATGTGATTATAATATTAATTTTGATTGTTTGCCCTTAAAGTGTTTTTCAGTCTTCTGAAAAATTTGTTTTGTCCACTGGACATAACTTTTAGCTTCTTTAATCGAAATCAAAAAGCCACCACTATATAAATCCAAGTTTCTTTTTGCCCTCATCTCGTTTGCTAATATCTTAATTTCCGGATCATTAAAATAGAAAGATAATTTTTTTATTAATTCTATATGATGCCCTTTTCTCGCTTTTACCCTTAATCCTTTTTCGGCACATATTGTAATAGCCAATTTCAATATGGCGTCATAACAAAAACGAAAAGAAACTTCTGGCACACTAGAATCAAGCGCAATTTTAAAGTCTCTTTTAGCAGATTTATAATATTTGTCTATTTGTTTTTTAGAAAAGTTAAAATGTTCAAACATTTTTAATAAATTTTTATAGTTTTTTGAGAGAAGATGTTTTTTGTAAAATCATCATTTTTTTTCTGGCGTGATTTCATTTCTTCTGTTGAAATGTCAATAATGTTTATTTCCCGTCCAATATTTTTTTCTAATGGCAAAATTTTTCTTTTTGCTTCAAGTGAAGAGTGATTTCCAATCAACAAGATATCTATGTCGCTTTCTTGTTGAAAATTTCCTTTGGCATAAGATCCGAAAATATATGCTTCTTTCAATTTTTTAATTCCTTTTAATTTTTCTTTAAGTATCTCAATAATTCCATATTTGGCGTTATACATTCGTTTCGCTTCTTTCAATAAAGAATAATTTTTGTTTAGTCTATAATATTTTTGATTACCACGTTTTTCTGAACAGAGGATACCTTCTTTTTCAAGCTCTTTTAGCTTGCGAAAAAGATTGCCAACATCTAAACCTAAAACAATAGCTAAATCATTGACATAGTGAGTTTTCTGAGGATTAAGAAAGAAATATCCTAAAACTTTTATAGTTATTTTTGAGCGGAATTGGAACATAAATTATTGTATTTATTTACAATAATCATTGTATATTATTACAATAATACTGTCAAGGAGTTTTATGTGCAAAACTAAATACGAACCTCAAGGGTCCGTATTTTTTAGTCTTTTTAAAGGGGACTGTCCCTGTTTTGTGTGCTCCACAAACTTGTTGTTGATGCGTGTTTCAGGACTGAAATTTAGAAATGGCACGATTTTGCAATTCTTGAGATTTTTGGAGACTAAGTCTCCAAAAAGGGGGTAATTAAAAAAATAGAGACTCGCTCTTTGTAAAATTTTTTTATTTCAAGTGCCATTCTCTATTAGCTCGTTCATATCTTTCCAGAGTGCCAGTGTCAAACCATTGCCCAGAATCATAATAACCAAATAGTTTTCCTTGTTGAGCTAATTGGGGGAAGACGTCTTTTTCTAACATAGCAAACTTTTTATCTTTCACTAAATCAAAAACTTCAGGTTCTAATATATAGTAACCGCCACTTATAAAATGAGAAGGAGCTTCTTCTGCTTTTGGCTTTTCTACAAAGCCTGTGATTTTTTTTCCTTCTAATTTAACCACTCCGTACTGAGAAGTGTCTTCAACTTCTGTTAAAGCGATGGTCGCCATAGCCTTATTGTCTTTATGTGTTTTATAGAATTTTTCAAAATCAATATTAAAAAGATTATCGCCATTCATCATTAGAAATGTTTCTTTGAATTTGGGCAAAAGAATAAGGGGACCAGCGGTTCCCTTTGGTTCTTTTTCTACGCAATAACTAATATTAACTCCAAATTTTTTTCCATCTTTAAAGTGCTCTTGCATTTTTTCCCACAAACAGCCAACGCTTAAAATAATGTCTTTTACTTTATACTTTTTCAAAATATCTAAAACAAGTTCAGTTAATGTTTTGCCTTGCATAGGGATTAGTGATTTCGGGATATCGTATGTTAGTGGATATAGTCTAGTTCCTTTTCCTCCGGCCAAGATAATAGCTTTTTTTATTGGAAAGTTCATAAATGTTGTTTTTGATTAAAATTTATTCTGCATCTACTGCTTCTTTTGCTACAATTTTGTCATCCTTTTTAACTGCTTTTTTTATTGTTTTTCTATATGTAGCAAAACTAGAAGTAGCGAATATAAATATAGAAGCTATTAAAATTCCAATTACGTTTATTATGAAAATATCAAAAGATTGTTGGATAATTGCAGGATCTAAAATAGACAAAGCTATCCCCAGTGCGCTTATAGGAGGGACAAGGGCTACTGATATGGCAATGCCTGGCATTGCCTCATTCATATTTGGTTTAATGGTAGCTAAAGCGCCCGCTAATCCAGAAATTATGGCTACTATAAAATATCCCGTAGATATGCCTTTCTCAAAAAGAAAAAAGTTCCCTATGTTTTGAGCCTTTTCTTTGAATATTAATCCTACGCCCACGCTTAAAGCTATACAAAGGGCAAAAGATTTGCCAATGGTTATAAGGGATCTAAGAATTAATTTTTTGTCTAAAATTACAACTCCAAGCCCTAAGCTTAATATTGAATAAAGTAGAGGAGCCACTAACATGGCGCCTATTAAAATTGGCGTATTATTTAATATAATACCGAATGTAGCCATTAAAGCTGACAATCCAGTCATCATAAAAAAATCTCTTCTTGGGGAACTATTTTCAATAAGATCATTAATAATTTGGTTTTTGTCACCACTTGTAATGTTGTTGAAAAGTGCTTTAAGCATAATTTATCCTATTATTTTTTTAATTATATTGAATTGTTGTCTTTTTTGTTAGCCACAAAACAAGCGGCTTCATGCAATGATTCAAATGTGCCGGCATCGCTAAAAAACCCATCTAATATTTTATATGTGACTGTATCGTTTTTTATATAGAAATTATTAATATCTGTAATTTCGTATTCGCCACGGGCTGATGGTTTAATTGTTCGTATAATATCAAAAACTTGTTGGTCGTACATATAAATACCCATTATAGCTAAATTAGATTTTGGATTTTCTGGCTTTTCTTCAATATTGATAATCTCGTTATTTTTTATTTCAGCTATACCAAATCTACTAGGATTATCCATTTTTTTTAAAAAGAAACGCGCTCCACTGGTTTGTTTCTCAAAAATTTTAACATCTTTCTTAATAGATTCTTCTATAATATTATCCCCAAACATCAAAACAATTTTTTCTTTATTGGCAAACTTTTTAGTTATTCTAAGCGCATCTGCTGACCCTAACATAGTTTTTTGGATAATATATTCAATGTTATTCAAGCCCCATTCTTTGCCATTTCCCAAAAGACGCTTAAAAGCAACGGCATCTCTTTTGTTAACTACAATCATAATTTCCTTAATGCCCGCTGAACGCAAGGTTTCTATTGGATAACAAATCATAGGTTTGTCGTAAATAGGCAGAAGGGTTTTGTTGGTTACTTTTGTGCAGGGCAAAAGCCTCGTACCTTTGCCGGCTGCTAAAATTATTCCTTTCATGTTTAATTATTTTTTTAATTGTTATTATCTTTAATTTATGATAATATATAATTATGATGAGCGCAAGATTAGAAAAGATTCTAAAATGGATAATTAGAATTGGAATAGTGGCAATTTTATTTTTGCCGCTCTTTGTTTACAAGCCAGTTCTCTATCCTTATATTTTTTCTAAGATTCTTGTTTTTCAAATCATAGTAGAAATTATTTTTATTGCTTGGTTGTTTTTAATGATTTATGGTGGAAAAAAATATCGTCCTAATTTCAAAAATCCCTTGGTTTTATCTCTTACAATATTTATGGGTTTTTTAATTCTAACATCTCTTACTGGGATTGATGTTGGAAAAAGTTTTTTCAGCACCCAAGAAAGGATGACTGGGGTTATAACTATAATCCATTTTTATTTATGGTTTATCATTTTATCTACTTTATTTAGAAAGAAAAAAGATTGGATGCTTTTTCTTTGGACAACATTATCTTGTTCTTTTTTGTTGGGTCTTTACGGCTTGGGTCAAAAAATAGGATTGTCTTTTTTATTAAAAGATGGAGCAGCTAGAATGAGCGCTACATTGGGAAACCCAGATTTTCTTGGTGTATATTCTTTAATGCATATATTTTTGGCAGGTGTATTGATATTTTGGTCAAAGAAAAAGATTTTGAAGATTTTATCTTTTTTTCTTTTGATTTTTAATTTAGTTGTTTTATTTTTAACTGCTACCAGAGGAGCTATTGTTGCTTTTGGAATTAGTATTTTTGTCCTTTTTTTCTTTTTAATTTTTAGAAAAAAAACAAAAAAATATTTAAAAATATTATTACTAACCTTTTTGTTGATAACAATTAGTAGTAGCATATTTCTGTATGCAAATAGAAGTGAGGATTGGATGAAAAAAGCCCCTCTTGTTATCCGGCGATTAGTAGCAATTACACCCACATCTAATCAAGCGAGATTAAGGTCTTGGGGCATTGGATTACAAGGATTTAAAGAAAGGCCTATTCTTGGCTGGGGGACTGGAAACTATAATATAGTTTTTAATCAATATTATGACCCTTGGTATTTAACAAAAGGGGAGCAAGCGACCTGGTTTGACCAAACTCACAATCAGATCATTGATTTATTGGCTTTAACTGGGATTTTGGGAACTCTCTCATATCTGGCTATTTTCTTTATTCTTTTTTGGTTATTGAGAAAGAAGTATGCAAACACAGTTGCCAGAGAAGACGCTGAATCTTTGAGGCCATTTGGCTTTATGCTTTTGGTTGGTATGTTCTTGGCATATTTTATTCAAAATTTGTTTGTTTTTGACACTCCTGCTTCTTTGATTCTTTTTTATTTCAGTTTATCCTTCATTTGTTTTATTACCCAATGGAGGTCCGATTCCCATGATGAGGTCCCACCTCATCAGGAGTCTAAATTCCCTTTACCTGTTTTAATATTTTTAATTGTCCTTTTTGTTCCTTTTGCAATGTATAAATTTAATATTGAACCATGGCAAAAAAGTCAATTTGGAGTACGCGCAGTTCATGCCACTAAAGTTGATTTAATATCTGGACTACATTGGTATGGCAAATCATTAGACAAACCTTGTTTCACAAACACAGAAGTCAGGACGCAACTAGCAAAACAGATTAACGAAGAATACAAAAAAATCAACGCTGATACTTCCGACATAGATTTACAAGTCTTAGCTCAAGCCACAGAGTTGACAATTAATGAATTTAAAAAGAGTGTTATTGAACATTCTCAGGATGTTCGTCATTTTTTATATTTAGGGCAGTTATATAATTTGGCTACAGGATACAACAGAGAGTATATTGATGATGCAAAGAATATTTTATTACAAGCTTATGAATTATCTCCTGAGCGTCAGCAGGTGCATTATGCTTTAGGTAGGGCATATTTAGAAGCTAAAGAATATGAGAAAGCTGTAGAAATTTTTAAAGAAGCGTATACATTAGAGCCGAAAGTTGGATTGTCTCGCAAGAACTTGGAAATAGTATTAAAAATTCTTAAAGAAAATAATTCTGATTTAGTTTCTGATTTAGAAAAGTTTTTAATTGAAAAAAAGTAATAAAAATGTTATAGTAATAAAACAATAAAGTTAATAAAATATTTATATGACAAAAATCAAAGAAATCAAGGCTAGAGAAATTTTAGATTCTCGTGGTAATCCTACAATTGAGGTTAAGGTTATTTTAGAAAATAATATTCAGGCTAAGGCAGCCGTAGCTTCTGGCGCTTCTACTGGCAAATATGAGGCCCTGGAGCTAAGAGACAACGATAATCGCTATTCAGGCAAGGGAGTTCTTAATGCTTGTCAGAATGTAGAAAAGATAATTGCGCCTGTATTGATCGGACAAGAAATAGATGTTATAAAAATGGATCAAAAGATGTTGGCCATTGATAATACTCCAAACAAAAGTAGTTTAGGGGCTAATGCAATTTTAGGAGTTTCTTTGGCTATAGCTCGCGTAGCCGCTCAAGATGCTGGACAACCTTTGTATAAATATATCAGAGAAATTTATGATATTCCTTCTACTGAATATATTTTGCCAACTCCTTTATTTAATATTATAAATGGTGGGATTCATTCTGATTCTGGATTGGATATTCAAGAATTTATGGTTATTCCAGTTAGCCCGAAAACATTAAAGGAGAAAATGAGAGTAGGCACAGAAGTTTTTGAAGCCCTAAAAGAAATTTTAAGGAAAAGAGGTTTAACTTTTGCTGTGGGAGATGAAGGTGGTTTTGCCCCTAAGCTTAAAAATACTCATGAGGCATTTAAACTTTTGGTTGCTGTGACCGAATTTACAAAACATACATTAGGAGAAGAGATATTCTTCGGAGTTGATGTGGCTGCTTCGGTTTTTTATAATGAAAAAATAAAGAAATATATTTTTGAAAAGAAAAAAAGATCTAGTGATGATATGGCTAAAATTTATTGGAGTTGGATAAAAAAGTACCCCCTCCTATTTTTAGAAGATCCTTTTGCTGAAGATGATTGGACCCCATGGACATCACTAACTAAAAAAGTTGAAGAATTAGAGCAGAAAATATTGGTAGTGGGAGATGATTTGTTTACCACTAATATTAAAAGATTAGAAAGGGGGATTAAGGATAAATCAACCAATTCAATTCTGATTAAATTGAATCAAATCGGAACACTAACAGAAACAATGCAATGTATTGCTTTGGCCAGAAAAAATAATTATAAAATTATCATTTCTCATCGTTCAGGAGAAACCAATGATACTTTTATTTCTGATTTGGCAGTTGCAGTAAATGCTGATTTTATTAAAGCTGGCGCTCCCAACAGGGGAGAAAGAGTCGCCAAATACAATCGTTTAACGGAAATAGAGGACGAATTATTTCATATCCCTCAATGGCCAGAAAGAAAATAACATAAGATGACTAACCCGACGGGTTAGTCATGATGGTTGGTTATGACCTCCAGTTGACCCCTGGGGTCAACCACAATTTAATATTTTTTTAGAAAAAAATGATTAATAAAAATCAATGCAATCAACAAACAATGTTGGTTGTTCTAGATGGTTGGGGCGTAGCGTCAGCTAATGAAGGCAATGCTATTGAGCTGGCTCAAAAGCCTTTTTTTGATAGCTTAAAACAAAAATATCCTTATACTGAACTTTGCGCTCATGGTCGCAGAGTAGGGTTACCATCAGGTCAACCAGGAAATTCTGAAGCTGGCCATTTAAATTTAGGGGCTGGCAGAATTGTTCGTGATGACGCTCTTGACATTAATGAATCTATTCAAGACGGTAGATTTTCCAAAAACCCCGCTTTTTTAGAGGGAATTTCTCATTGGAAAAAATATAAATCTCAGATTCATCTTATGGGTTTGGTCACAGAAGAGAATAGCGCGCATTCTTCTCCTCAGCATTGGTTGGCTATGATTAATTTTTTGGAGACCCAGGGAGTAGAGAAGGTCTTTTTACATCTTTTTACTGATGGTCGTGATTCTGCTCAGCATGCGGCAATTAGAATTTTAGAAAGATTTCAGGACAAAATTAATAATCATCGTTTTTTAAAAGTGCATATTGCAAGTATAATCGGGCGTTTTTACGCCATGGATAGAGTTAAGAAATGGGATAATATTGAAAAGGCCTATCATCTTTTAGTTTCCGGACAAGGTCTTAAAGTTTCTAGCGCTCAAGAAGCAATTGTGCGCGCATATAACCGCAAAGAAACAGATGAGTTTATTAGTCCTACGCTAGTTGTTGACTCTAAAGAAAAACCAATAGGATTAATGGAAGATAATGATTTGCTTTTCTTTATGAACCTAAGGTCTGACAGGGCAAGAGAACTTAGCAAGGCTTTTATTCAAAAAGATTTTAATAAAAATAATCCACAATCTTTTAAAAGAAAAAAGTGTCTTTCTAATTTATTTTTTGTAGCATTGACAGACTTTGGCCCAGATTTAGATAACATTAGAACAGCTTATCCTAGTCAAGATATTGAAAAGACATTGCCCATTATTTTAAATGGCGCTAAACAGGTTTATATTGCGGAGACTGAAAAATATGCTCATATTACTTTCTTTTTTAACGGAGGACATGACCATATAGTATCTAACGAGAAAAGGATTATTGTTCCTTCTCTTGATGTTCAGTCTTATGATTTGCGTCCAGAAATGAGCGCGAATAAGATTTGTCAAAAGATTTGTCAAGAAATTAATTCTAATCAACCAAATTTTATTGCTCTTAATTTTGCTAACACAGATATGGTAGGGCATACTGGTAATCTTCGGGCCGCTATTAAAGCCGTGGAATGCGTAGATAATAATTTAAAAAAATTAGTTAATCTAGCTCAGAAAAAAAAATATTCTATAATTATTACTGCGGACCACGGTAATGCCGAAGAAATGATTGATTTAAGAACAGGAGAAATTAAAACCACTCACACCATTAATCCAGTTCCTTTTATTTTAGTGAGCTCAGAATTTAAATCCGTAAAATTAAGAAACGATGGACAATTGGCAGATGTAGCGCCAACTGTTTTACGTCTTTTAAATCAAAAAGAACCCCCTGAAATGAAGGGACAGAGCCTCATTGGAACATAGAGGACAGGTGCTTGGGGATTGCCTGCCTGCCGGCAGGCAGGAATTAGAAATTAAGCGAAGCATTATTATGTCTGAAAATATTCAACCAGTTCTTCTAATTATTTTGGATGGTTTTGGGGTGGCCACAGCTGGCAACGGCAATGCTGTTACTTCAGCGCGTTTACCTATCTTAGACCAATTAGTAACTGATTATCCTGCTACCACTATTCAGGCTTCGGGAGAATCGGTGGGTTTGTCTTGGGGCGAGCCGGGAAATTCGGAAGTAGGGCATTTGAATTTGGGGGGAGGTCGTATTGTTTGGCAAAGTTTGCCTCGCATTACGCAAGCTATTATGGATAATAGTTTTTTTGATAATCAAGCATTTTTACAAGCTATTGAACATACCAAAAAAAATCAATCAGATTTACATTTAATAGGTTTAATCTCCAGTGGTGCTATTCATTCCTCTATTAATCATTTACATGCTCTTTTAGAATTAGTCGCCAAAAAAGGCATAAAGAATGTTTATATTCATGCATTTTTAGATGGTAGAGATTCCCCCAAAGATAGCTCTCATGGTTTTATTTCTGACTTAATAATGAGAATGGAAGAATTAAAGATAGGCAAGATAGCAACGCTTTCTGGACGTTTTTATGCTATGGATAGGGACAATAACTGGGAAAGAATAGAAAGAACTTATTTGGCTATGGTTAAAGGTTTTGCTGAGCAAGAATTTGCTAGCCCCTTAGAAGCCATTGAATCCTCTCATCAGGCCGGAATATATGATGAAGAATTTATTCCTGTCGTAATTAAAGAATCTGATGAACAGGAATCCATGTCTATTAAAAACAATGACGCTGTCATATTTTTTAATTTTCGTCCGGATAGAGCCCGTCAGTTGACCAAAGCTTTGGTTTCAGACAAATTTGACAAATTCAAAAGAGAAAAGATAAAAAACTTGTTCTTTGCTACTCTTACTGAATATGAAAAAGATTTGCCAGTTAAGGTTGCTTTTTTGTCGGAAGATATCAATAATACTTTAGGAGAAGTTGTTAGCGCTCAAAAGTTGGGACAAGTTCATATAGCTGAGACAGAAAAATACGCCCATGTGACTTTTTTCTTTAATGGTCGTAGAGAGAATCCATTTCCTTATGAAAAACGAATTTTAATTCCATCTCCTCGAGTTGATTCTTATGCCCAAAAACCAGAAATGTCAGCTAGTCAAATTACTAATCAGGTTCTTTGGGCGATTGGCTCACGTCAATATAAGTTAGTAGTGGTTAATTTTGCTAATCCAGATATGGTGGGCCATACTGGCAATTTGTCAGCTGCTATTAAGGCCTTAGAATTTTTGGATGGTTTACTGGGGAAAATTGTTAATTTGTGTTTAAAAGAAAATTGGGTAAGTGTGATTACTGCCGACCATGGCAATTGTGAACAAATGATAAATATTAGGAGCGGAGAAATAAACAAAGAGCACACTACGAACCCAGTTCCTTTTATTGTGACCAAAAAAGGAGTGGGCGATAGGACTTTTTCTGCAGGGTTGGCTAATTTGGATTCTGTTACTCCAAGTGGAATTTTAGCTGATGTCGCGCCTACTATTTTAAAAATTATGGGATTGCATAAACCCGTAGAAATGGGTGGCATTTCTCTAATTTAGCTTTAAAAAAAAGTTTGGACACTCGGTGTCCAAATATAAAAAAATGAGGGTTTATGGAAATAAAATATTTTGTTCAAAATTTTACTTTATCTGATGAAGATAAAAATTTTTTGGAAGAGAAAATTCAAAAATTAACACATTTTTCTGATAAAATTTGGGAAGCTAAGGTTGATTTAAGTTATAATCCTAGTCATAGCAAAAATCAATTATTCAGGGTAGAGATCAACTTACGTATGCAAAACAAGATATTAAGGGCTGTTTCTAGGGCTTCACATTTTCGGGCAGCTGTTATAGATATAGAAAAAATATTACAAAGGCAATTAAGAAGATATAAAAATTTTCGTTTGTTGCGTCGCCGTTTGGCGCAAAAATTTCTAAAAAGAAGGAAATAGTTTGTATTTTAATTTTATGAGTTTTTTGTCTAAATTGTTTTCTGGTGGTTCTAATAAAAAAGAAATTGAGAAACTTCAGCCTTTGCTTGATGCTATTAATGCTTTTGAGGATAAATTTCAAAACCTAAGCGCGGAAGATTTAAAATCAAAAAGCGCTGATTTTCAAAAAAAATTATCTAAAGGTCAGACCAAGGATGAAATTTTAACCGAGGCCTTTGCTTTGGTTAGAGAGGCCGCCAAAAGAACTTTAAAACAAAGGCATTTCGATATGCAGTTGATTGGTGGCATTGTTTTACATCAAGGCAAAATTGCAGAGATGAAAACTGGAGAAGGAAAAACCCTAGCTTCTACTTGCCCGATTTATTTAAATGCTCTGGATGGCAAAGGCGTTCATGTTATAACCGTTAATGATTATTTGGCGCGAAGAGATACGGTTTGGATGGGACAGATTTATAGAGCCTTAGGATTGAATGTGGCTTGTTTGGTTCATGATGGAGCCTTTGTTTATGATCCAGAATATATAGACCCAGAACCATATAGACAAGATGAGCAGGGATCTGAGCGCGATAAAGAAAGAGACAAAACTGGAAGTTTTAAGGTTGAGCAAACTTACCTACGACCAGTATCCCGCCAACAGGCCTATAAATGTGATATTACTTATGGCACTAACAATGAATTTGGTTTTGATTATTTAAGGGATAATTTAGTTCATGACCTTAAAGATTGCGCACAAAGGGAATTAAATTATGCTATTGTTGATGAGATTGATAGCATTCTGATTGATGAATCCAGAACCCCTTTAATTATTTCTGCTCCATCTGGTGAGTCAGCAAACCTTTATTATAAATTAGCTAATATAGTCAAGAGTTTAAAAAGCGGTAAAGATTATTTGGTAGATGAAAAATTAAGAACAGTAATTTTGAGCGAAGAGGGAATAGATAGGACGGCTTCTCTCTTGGGCGAGGACCCTTGGGCCACCAATAATCTTGATTTAGTGCATCATATTGATGCCGCGCTTAAAGCCACGGTTCTTTTTCAGAAAGATCGCGATTATGTTATCCAAAAGGGAGAGATAATAATTATTGATGAATTCACTGGTCGTTTAATGGAAGGTCGTCGTTATTCTGATGGTTTGCATCAGGCTATTGAGGCCAAAGAAAATGTGGATGTTAAACAAGAATCTAGAACCCTAGCGACGATTACTTTTCAGAATTATTTTCGTTTTTATAAAAAATTATCCGGGATGACTGGTACAGCAGAAACAGAGGCCGAAGAATTCCAGAAAATATATAATTTAGAAGTAGTGTCGGTTCCAACTAATAAACCAAATATTAGAAAGGATTTGGCTGATCGGATTTACCGCACCAAGGATGCTAAGTTCAATGCTATTATTGAAGACGTCAAAGAAAGGCATTCCCATGGTCAACCAATTTTAATTGGCACAGGAGGATTTACTATTGGAGAAAAAACAGTGGGAGCTATAGAAAAGAATAGGATAATCAAAGATCTTTTAGAAAAGGAAGGAATTCCTTGCAAAGTTTTAGATGCCACTAATCATGAAAAGGAAGGGCAAATTATCGCTCAGGCAGGACGTCTGGGTTCAGTTACTGTGGCTACTAATATGGCAGGAAGGGGAGTAGATATTGTTTTGGGAGGCAATCCTTTTGATTTAGAAAAACAAAAAGAGATTATTGGACTCGGAGGATTGCATATTATTGGTAGCGAACGTCACGAATCAAGAAGGATTGATAATCAATTAAGAGGACGAGCTGGTCGTCAAGGAGATGATGGTTCAAGTCAATTTTTTCTATCCTTGGACGATGATCTAATGAGGATTTTTGGCGGTAGTCGTTTGGCTAGTTTAATGCAGGGATTTAAAATACCAGACGATATTCCAATTGAGAGCAAGATAGTTTCCCATTCAATGGAGTCAGCACAAAAGAAAATTGAGGGATTTAATTTTGATACCCGTAAACACCTTTTAGAGTATGACGATGTTTTAAGTAAACATAGGGAAACAATTTATCGCTTAAGAAGAAGAGTTCTGAAGATGGATTATCAAAGCTTAAAAGAAAATTTTTTAGAAAAGATAAAAAAAGAAATAGAGAAAATTGTGCAAGCTAAAACATTAAATGATAAAATAGATGTTTTGGCTATTATAGAAATTATTAAAAAAATATTTCCAGTTCCAGATAGTTTGCAGGAAGAATTAAAATCTATTATTAAGGCTAGTGATATTGTGGAACATATATCTAATGTTGCTAAAAAAGAGTATAAGAATTTGGAGAATGAAATTAACAGCAAAGAAAAGGAAATTGAGAATCCTAAGGTAGGCAAACCCCTAATAAATAGACTTCTTTTGTCAATTTATTTACAAACAATTGATCGTTATTGGTTATCCCATTTGCAGATAATTGATAATTTGAAAGGCGGTATTGGTTTGCGCGCTTACGGCCAGCATGATCCTCTGGTGGAATATAAAAAAGAGTCTCGCGGAAAATTTAGTGAATTAATGCAGGCTATGGATATGCAGATAATATATTCTGTCTATAAGATTGGTTTAGTTAAAAATTTTACACCTCAAAAACAAGCAGAAGTAAAATTTGTGGGAGCTCGCAAAAAAGGAGAAACAAAAGTGGGGAGGAATGACCCATGTCCTTGTGGTTCTAATAAAAAATATAAAAAATGCTGTTATCCTAAATACGAATAAGTTTGGAGACTTAGTCTCCAAACTTTTTAATCTTGCCTTATTTTTTTTATTTGTTAGAATATTAAAATTATTTAAATATTCTTAAATCTTAAATTTTTTTATTGATATGAATCGCAATAAACTTTGGACAACTTTTGTTTTGATAATTGCTTTTACTCTTTTAGCTTTGTTGATTGATATTCCTCAACTTCCGGAATGGGTCCCTGGTCATCAGTGGTTTTCTAATAACAAAGTTCATTTGGGCCTTGATTTACAGGGAGGCACTCAATTAACATATAGAACAGATACTAGCGATATTCCATCTGGGCAAAAGGTTTCTGCAGTAGAAGGTGCTCGAGATGTTATTGAGCGTAGGGTAAATATTTTTGGCGTTACCGAATCTATTATTCAAACCGCTAAATTAGAAAATGAGTGGAATTTGATTATTCAATTGCCTGGCATTGAAGATGTTCATTCTGCAGTGAATATGATTGGAGAAACACCAATATTGGAATTCAAAGAACAGGCTCCTCCGCATGAGTTAAGTCAATCAGAAAAAGATGCGATTGCAGAATATAATTCACAAGCTCAAGAAAGAGCGCAAGACATTTTGGAAAAGGCCTTGGCTTCAGATGCTGATTTTTCTCTTTTAGCTCAAGAATATTCAGAGGGCCCAGGGTCTAAAACTAATGGTGGAGATTTGGGATGGTTTCCAAAAGGAATGATGATTCCGGAGTTTGAGAAAGCAGTTTTTGAGGATTTAATAGTAGGTCAAATTACTCCAGAATTAGTGACCACAAATATTGGTTATCATATTATTAAAAAGACAGATGAAAAAATAGATGACCAAGGAGAGATTACAGAAGTGATGGCTAGTCATATTTTATTTATTACTCAGTCAGAAGAAATGATTAGGCAAAATGGGCAATGGCAATATACAGGACTAACTGGCAAACAACTTCAAAGAGCTTCGGTTACTTTTAGTTCTCAGGGCGGAGAACCAGAGGTTTCTTTAGAATTTGATAAAGAAGGCGCAAAGCTTTTCGGAGAAATTACTGGTCGTAACATAAACAAACCAGTGGCTATTTTTTTAGATAACTATCCCTTGAGTATTCCTGTAGTGCGGGAAAAGATAACCAGTGGCCAAGCAGTTATTAGCGGTGATTTTAAATTAACTGAAGCCAAAGAATTAGCTCGTCGTTTGTCAGCTGGAGCTTTGCCTGTTCCTATTAAATTAGTTGGGCAACAAAACATTGGTCCTAGCTTGGGCAAAATTTCAGTGGAGAAGAGTGTTATAGCTGGCCTTTTAGGATTTTTGTTGGTAGCTATTTTCATGATAGGTTTTTACAAATGGAGGGGATTGTTAGCAATAGTGGCTTTATCAATCTATGCTTTAATTGTTTTAGCTTTATATAAACTAATACCAGTTACCCTAACTTTAGCGGGCGTGGCTGGTTTTATTATTTCTTTAGGAATGGCGGTTGATGCTAATATTTTGATTTTTGAACGTATTAAGGATGAAAGGCGTTTAGGTAAGCCATTGTCTGTGGCCATTGATGACGGTTTCCGTCACGCATGGACAGCTATTCGAGACGGAAATATAACCACTCTTATCGTTTGCTTCATTCTTTATCAGTTTGGTTCTGGACTAGTACGTGGTTTCGGGCTCACATTAGGAATAGGAGTTCTTTTAAGTATGTTGACTGCTATTGTTGTTACAAGAACATTTTTGAGGATTACTACCAGATAATTTTAAAATAATATTGATTTTATGTTTGACTTTGTTTCGCACGGAAAAAAATTTCTACTTATATCAGGTATTTTTTTGGTAATATCAATTTTAGCTTTGTCTATTTTTGGTTTAAAATTAGGAATTGATTTTAAGGGAGGGTCAATATTACAAGTTGCGTATCCCGGAGAAAAGCCAGTTAATTCTGAAATTATTGAACAATTAAGCCCTTTAGATTTAGGAGAAATTAATATTCGGTCTACTGGGACAAGTTCTATTATTTTGAGATTTGTAGAAGTTACTGAAGATGTTCATCAACAAATTTTAAATAATTTAGGAGATGTTCAAGAAGAGAGATATGAATCAGTAGGACCTGTTATTGGAAGAGATGCTTCTCGCAAAGCTAGATATGCCATTATTTTATCTTTGATTGCCATTATTTTATATGTTACTTGGGCTTTTAGGAAATTGTCTCGTGTTTTAAAGAAAGGTGAATCTTGGAGATATGGTATTGGAGCAACCATTGCCTTAGCGCATGATGTTTTAATTTTATTGGGATTTTTTGCTATTTTAGGTTATTTTAAGGGAGTGGAGATTAATGTTTATTTTGTCACGGCTATTTTGACTGTCTTGGGCTACTCTGTTAATGACACTATTGTTATTTATGATCGTATTCGTGAGAATTTTTTACTTCATCGCTCTAAAGATATGATTGGCACAATTAATTTAAGCCTTAACGAAACCATAACTAGATCATTGAATACGTCCTTAACTACCATTTTCGTCCTTCTGGCAATTTATTTGTTCGGCGGAGTGTCAACCCAAAATTTTATTTTGGCCATGATGGTGGGCATTGTGACTGGTACTTGGTCTTCAATTGCCATTGCCAGCCAATTCCTTTTGTTTAAAAGAAAAAAATAATT
>CAZDOL010000004.1:13729-39032 GCA_964507075.1 uncultured Gammaproteobacteria bacterium | reverse complement strand
TATGCGCGTTGCTTTAGTTCACGATTTTTTAACACAGTATGGTGGGGCAGAAAAAGTCTTAGAGGCCTTTCATGAAATTTGGCCTCAAGCCCCAATTTTTACCTTGTTTTATGACCCTAAAATGATGGGTGGCTATTTTAAAGATTGCAATATCAAAGTTTCTCCTATTCAGAATCTTCCGTTTGGGGCCAAAAAATATCGTTGGTATTTACCGTTTATGCCGAGCGCTATTGAACGTTTTAATCTTAGTGAATTTGATTTAGTTATTTCTGATTGTTCGGCTTACAGTAAAGGAGTTTTGACTAAACCTGGGACAATGCACATTTCTTACTTACATACTCCTACGCGTTATCTTTGGTCTGATGCCTATGAATACATTGATTCTTTAAAAGGAGCAGAGAAGTTGGTTAGCAAGTTTTTGGCTCCGATTTTGACGCGCTTGCGTATTTGGGATCAAATTGCAGCACAAAGACCAAATCACATAATTGCTAATTCTGGTTTTGTAGCTCAAAGAATTAAACATTATTATAAAAGAGATAGTCGTGTTATTTATCCGCCAGTGGAAATGACAAAATTTAGTATTGCTAACAAGATTCAAGATTATTATCTAATTATTTCTCGTTTATGTCCTTACAAGAAAGTGGATTTGGCTATTAAAGCTTTTAATAAACTGAAGATGCCCTTGAAAATTATTGGAACAGGTGAAGATAAATCTTTAAGAAAAATAGCTGGTCCTAATATAGAATTTTTAGGTTTTGTTTCTGATAAAGAAAAAGCTAAATATTTATCGCATTGTAAAGCTTTCATTTTTCCGCAAGAAGAAGATTTTGGTATTACTCCTATTGAAGCTATGGCTTCTGGAAGACCAGTTATTGCTTATAAAAGGGGAGGAGCATTAGAGACGGTGGTTGATGGTTTGACTGGTAAATTTTTTAAGAACCAAACAACGGAAGATTTAATGGAGGCAGTTCTTAAGCTTAATTTAAACAAAATTAAGCCCGAAAAGATTCGCGAGCACGCTGAGAAATTCAGCAAAAAGCAATTCAAAAAAGATATAAAGAATTTTGTTCAAGAACGTTTAGAGGAAAATAGTTTATGATGGCGAAAATTTCTAAATTACAGAAAACTATTGCTGGCGGAGCAATGATTATTGCTCTTTTTTCTATTTTGAGTCGTTTATTGGGCCTTTTTAGAGACAGATTATTAAGCAGTACTTTTGGGGCTGGCCAAACATTAGATGCTTATTATGCGGCTTTTAGATTGCCGGATTTAATTTTTAATACATTGATTTTAGGTGCCCTGTCTTCAGCTTTTATTCCTATTTTTTTAAAGTATTGGAACAGGAACAAGGAAGAGGCATGGAGGATTACAAATTCTGTTTTTAATATTTTGTTTCTGATTGTTTTGGTTTTGGGTTTAATAGCTTTTGTTTTTGCTCCTTCGGTTGTTAAATATTTAGTTCCAGGTTTTGATTTAGGAACTCAATCTTTAACAATTTCTTTTACCAGAATAATGCTAATTGGCATTTTGTTTTTTACTTGTAGTAATATTGCTAGTAGTGTTTTAAATTCTTTTAGGCGATTTTTGGCCTATAGTTTAGCTCCCTTAATGTATAACCTGGGTATTATTTTTGGAATTGTTTTTTTAGTTCCCAAAACTTCTTTGGGTTTAAATGGTTTGGCTTGGGGGGTTGTTTTGGGGGCAGCTGGTCATTTTTTAATCCAGGTTCCAGCTTTGTTGAAAACTGGTTATCGCTGGCAACCAATCATTAAGTCTCATAAAGCAATTAAAAGAATAATTACCTTGATGTTGCCTCGTTGTTTTGGATTAGCGGTTAGTCAATTAAATTTTGTGGTTACAACTTTAATTGCTTCCACCATAACTATTGGCGCGGTGGCCATTTATAGTTTGTCTTTTAATTTGTTTAATGTTCCAGTTGGCATTTTTGGCATTTCCTTAGCCATTTCTATTTTTCCAGTTCTAAGTAAGAGCTTTGCTGATGGAGATAAAAAGGTTTTTGTTTCTCAATTATCAAAAACAATTTGTCGTATTTTATATTTAATCATTCCTATTACTGCCATCTATCTTGCTTTGAGGACCCAGATAGTTCGTTTAATTTTAGGAGCTGGTGTTTTTTCTTGGCGTGATACTGTTTTAACTGCTAACGCATTGGGATTTTTCTCAATTTCTCTTTTAGCCCAAAGCTTAATTCCACTTTTTTCTAAGGCTTTTTACGCTACCCATAATACTTTAACGCCAGTTAAGATAGCGGTTGTTAGTTTTATTGTTAATATAATTGGCTGTTTGGTCTTAGGTTCTTTAATGGGTATTAGTGGGTTAGCTTTAGCTTTTTCATTAGCTTCTTTTGTCAATTTAATTTTATTATATTATTTCTTTCACAAAAAAGCATTACCTTTGCCTAACAAAGATATGGGAGGAAGTTTTTTAAGGGCTATGGGACTTTCTCTGATAATGTTGATGGTTATTCAACTAAGCAAAGGTTTGGTTGGTTCTTTAGTTAATATGCAAACTTTTATTGGGGTTTCAATTCAAACTATTACAGCAGTAATGGCTGGGCTTTTGTTTTACTTCGTGGTTAGTTTACTTCTCCATTTTCCCGAAGTGGAAATACTTAAACAATTTTTTAAAAGAAAAAGAAAAATAAAACAACAAATTAACTAAAAACATTACTCCAGGGTCCGACCCTGGAGTAGAAAGGAGGTTTAGGGTGAAGAAGCTAACCCTTTGGCAAGAAATTGCTACATCTGTGTTTCTTTCTTTCTCTTTCTGGTCTCTCGTTTTTTCTTTCCTGAGAGCCACAAAAGCGAGAAGAAAATATTTTCAATCTTCCTTTAGTTAGTATAATAGTAGTCTTCCCCCCTCTTATTTTTCTTGTGGCGGACCCTTTGCGTCCGCCATTTTTTTTATTCTTGATAATTATAATAATATATGTTAGGATGATTTTATACGTTCGGGGGTCGGCTAATGGTAGGCCACCAGGTTTTGGTCCTGGGAATCGGGGTTCGAATCCCTGCCCCCGAGCCCTGAACCACATAGGGTTCAGGGCCGTAAACCCCACGTGGTTTATGGCCGCTTTAAAATAATACCAATATGTATTATGCTTATATTCTTCTTAGCCTAAAAGATCATAAATTTTATATTGGATATAGCAGCAACTTAAAAGAAAGATTAGATAATCATAATACAGGAGGAACAAAAAGTACCAGCCATAGAAGACCATTGAAATTAATCTATTACGAAGCTTTTATTTCAGAAAAAGACGCCAAGAGAAGGGAAAGATATTTCAAAACTACCAAAGGCAAAAAGACCCTAAAGCTAATATTGAGGGATACTTTAATAAAACTAAAAACTACTTATGTTTAGAGTAGTTAAAATTAGAAGTTTATCTCGGTGACTCTTTTGAGCTGCAGAGATTTTATTTTTAAACATTAAAAGAAATATTTATGAAAGATTATTTATATTCTAGAACTAAAAAAGAATTCAAAGATATTAAAGGCGATTTTGAAGAACTTTTTAGTAGATGGTTGGAAGTTTGGAACGACAAGAGAGACCATGATAAAATTTATTATTTATATGTAAAACTCGCAATTCTTTGTATTTTGTTAAGACTTTGTTTGGAATACGAAATGATTGATGATATATCTCTTCCAGTAAAAAATGGATCAAAGACCCTTAGAGAATTTTGTAATTGTATTATCCATCATGTATCTTGTTCTTATTCTGACAATTGCCAATCTGAAGATTTTTCAAAAAAAGGTTTAAAAATTTATTTAAAAATCGACACAGACAAGAAAGGAGAAGTTTTATTTGTTATAAATGATGTAATAACTTTAATTAGTAAAGAAATTCAAAAATTTCCTAATTTACATGATTAAATCATCCTTAATAGTAATAAAGATGTCAGTAGAAAAGAGTGTCAATTTCTGTTTAACCCCGACCGAGGTCCGTCATTAAGACCAGTATTTTTATCCTCGGGAACGCTATCTGGGTTTGATTCTTTAAGGTTCTGGACAGGTGCAGGGAGCCAAGATGAATAAAAAGTGAGGAGGTTTCTCGCTTTTTTGTTTAATTGGGTTATCCACAGTTTCATAATTGACAATATAAAATATAAGCGTAAAATAGGGAATGTAATCCCTAAATTAAGCTAATTATGTATAAAAGATTATTAACAAAAAATATAAAAAGTAAGTTTTTTAAGGGTAAAATTCTAATTATAGTTGGAGCTAGGCAAACAGGAAAGACAACCCTTAGTTTAGATTTGATAAAAAATGTTTCACAATCTAAACTTCTGGCTTTTAATTGTGATAATCCTACAGATAGAGAACAATTGATCAATAAAGATTTAGATTATTTAAAACAATTAGTGGGTGATAGTGAAATAATTTTTATTGATGAAGCCCAAAAAGTTGAAAATATCGGGCAAACATTAAAATTGTTGGTAGATTATTATAAGGATAAAAAGCAAATCATAGTGACTGGCTCTTCCAGTTTTAATTTATTGCATTCTACTCAAGAGCCATTAACGGGCAGAAAGTATGTTTTTCAGCTTTTTCCTTTAAGCTTGGAAGAAATTTATCCTGACAAAAATTATTTAAAATTAGTTAAAGGATTAGAAAGCTTGATGATTTTTGGATGTTATCCAGATATTGTGTCGCAGAAATCATTTGCTAACAAGAAAGAATTGGTCAAAGAACTGTCTTCAAGCTATATATACAAAGATATTTTTGGTTTTCAAGGAGTTAAAAGTCCAGATGTTTTGAATAGACTATTAAAAGCGTTAGCTCTACAAATAGGTAGTCAGGTTTCTTATAATGAACTTTCTAAAACTGTTAAAATAGACAAAAAAACAGTTGAAAGATATATTGATATTTTAGAGAAAAATTATATTGTTTTTAGACTCAACCCATATACCAAGAATAAACGAAGGGAAATATCTAAATTAAAAAAAATATATTTTTATGATACGGGCATAAGAAACGCTGTTATAAATAATTTTAATTTTACTGATAGCAGGAATGACACAGGAGTATTGTGGGAAAATTTTATAATTTCCGAGAGGATGAAATTTCGTTTTTGTCATAAATATGACATAAGCCAATATTTTTGGAGAACATATGACGGGAATGAGATTGATTTGATTGAAGAGGAAACTAATGGGTTATATGGATACGAGTTTAAGTGGGGTTCTCCTAAAAGAAATGGCAAGAAAAAAGAGATATCATGGCTCAATTCTTATAAATTAATCACAAAAGAAAATTTAAAAAATTTTGTTTTGTAATATCAAAAACATTTACGAATAAACAATAATTTAATTGTGTTATAATTAAATTACCTTAATTTATATAATAAAATATTAATATGACCAGAGAAGAGGCCCTAGAATTAATTCAAGAAAGAGTTAAGAATCCAAATTCTATTAAACATATGTTAGCCACAGAAGCTATTATGAGAGCTTTGGCTATTAATTTCAAAGAAGACCCAGAAATTTGGGGCTTAGCAGGACTTTTGCATGATTTAGATATGGAAGATGAAGAATGTCTTAGCGACCCCTGCAAACATGGAAACAAAAGTGCTGATGAGTTAGATATTTTGGGAATTGAAAAAAGAATAACAGATGCCATCCGCGCTCATAACGAAAAGACCGGAAAAACTCCAGAAAAATTAATAGAGAAATGTCTTTATGCCACCGACCCTTTAACCGGTTTAATAGTTGCTTCTACTTTGGTTTTACCTAGTAGAAAATTAGTTGATTTAAAATTAAAATCATTACTTAGAAGATTTAAAGAAAGCAGATTTGCTATGGGTGCTAGAAGAGAAGCTATAATTACTTGTTCTAGTTTTAATATGGATTTAGAAAAATTTTTAGATATAGGGCTTAAGGCCATGCAGGAAATTGCTACTGATTTAGGATTATAATAAAAGTTTGGTGGCCGAGCCACCAAACTTTTTGCTTGACGGATTTGACTTGGACATATATACTAATTTTATTATATGGAGGTTGTTTTTTTGACCGTTTTTGACCGTCGTCAGAAGACGGAAAAAATACAGAAAGGAGATTCCCATGAAAAAGGTACATTCACCGCCGTGTTTTCGTCTTTCTTCTTATTTCAGCTTAATCTCACGACAAAAGAGAAGTAGCTTCTCAAAGTCGTCTTCACATGTTATAAGCAAGAGCTTAGGCGCTACCTGTCTGAGTCTCAACATCAATGGTTGTTAATATGAAACTTTAATTGAATCCCTCTCCTTTAGAGAGAGGGGATGGGCGGCCAAAATATGGGCAATTTTGTAGGAGCAGCAAAAGGAACACGCTGCTCCTTTTTTCTTTTTACAAATTATGGTTTTAAAGGAGGAAATATGTTAAAATAATATTATGTCTGAGATTATTAATAAAAAGGATGCTCAAAAAAGAATTATTAAATTATGTAAAGAGCTGAATTATCACAGCCATCTTTATTATGTTTTAGATAAACCAGAAATTTCTGACGCTGCTTGGGATTCTTTAAAAAATGAATTACAAGAGTTGGAAAAACAGCATCCGTCTTTTGTAACCCCAGATTCTCCAACTCAAAGAGTGGGGGGCGAACCCTTAAAAAAATTTACAAAAGTTAATCACTTCAAACCAATACTCTCTATTGGCGACATTTTTAGTTTTTCTGAATTAGAAGATTGGGAGAACTATATGCAAGATTATTTAAGGAAGAAGACGGCAGGCCCTGAAAAAGTTCCACAAAAATTCAGTTATTATTGCGAGAGAAAAATAGACGGAGTAGATATTGTTTTGACATACAAGAAAGGAATTTTAATTCAAGGAGCCACCAGGGGCAATGGTTTAATAGGGGAGGACGTAACAACGAACATTAAAACAGTTGGAGCCATTCCTTTAAAATTAAAAAAATCCATTGACATCATAGTTAGAGGAGAAATTTTCATGAGTCAAAAGAGTTTTGAAAAATTAAACAAAGAAAGAACTAAAGAGAAACTGCCTTTATTTGCTAATCCGCGTAATTTAGTGGCAGGGTCTATTCGTCAATTAGATTCTAAGGTGACGGCTAATCGTCGTTTAGATTGCTATATTTTTGAAATTATTAATGATATAGGACAAAAAACCCATCAAGAAGTTCATCAAATCTTGAAGGGGCTTGGTTTTAAAACTGACATTGCAACAAAATATTCTCAGAATTTAAAAGAGGTTAAGGAATATTATAATCAACAATTAAAGAAAAGGCCAACTGCTTCTTTTGCTTATGACGGAGTGGCAGTTTTAGTAAATAATATCGCTCAACAAAATATTTTAGGGGCAATAGGAAAATCTCCTCGTTGGACCAGGGCATATAAATTCCCAGGAGAACAGGCCACCAGTGTAGTGGAAAACATTGTAATTCAAGTAGGCAGAACTGGCGCTTTGACCCCAGTAGCAGTGTTAAAGCCCACTAAATTGGCTGGCTCTATTGTTTCGCGTGCGACCTTACATAACGAAAATGAGATTATTCGTTTAGGTATAAAGATAGGAGATACAGTAATCATTGAAAAAGCAGGTGATATAATTCCAGCTGTAGTTGAGGTTTTAAAAAATTTAAGAACAGGAAAAGAAAAAAAATTTCGTATACCCAATGAGTGTCCAATTTGTCAGAGTAGGGTGGTGCGTCATTCAGGCGAAGTTGCTCATTATTGTCCAAATAAAAAATGTTTTGCAATTCGTTTGCGCACTATTAATCATTTTGTTTCTAAAAAAGGTTTTAATATTGATGGCCTGGGTCCCAAAATTGTAATCCAGCTGATGAATGGCGGTTTAATTAAAGACGCATCAGACCTTTTTACTTTAAAAATAGGGGATTTAAGTTCTTTGGAGCGTTTTGCTGAAAAATCAGCAGACAATTTAATTAAAGCCATTGAGCAAAGCAAAAAAATTAGTTTTTCCAATTTTATTTACGCCTTAGGCATTAGGCACATAGGAGAACAAACTAGCATTGACTTAGCTAGTTATTTTGTTAATCTAGAGAAGTTAAAGAAAATTTCACAAGATTTCTTAATTAGCATTTCTGATATTGGTCCTAAAATGGGGGGGAGTATTTTTAATTGGTTTCAAGACGCGAATAATATTGAATTTTTAGAAAGATTAAAAAAATCTGGCTTAAAGATAATCTATGCCAAAAGGAAATCTAATCAAGCATTACAAGGAAAGAAATTTGTTTTAACTGGTTCTTTGTCGGGTATGACCAGAGAAATAGTAACTCAGAAAATACGTAATTTGGGGGGGCAAGTTTCTGGAAACGTTAGCGTTAAAACAGATTTTTTGGTTTATGGACGAAATTCAGGAGCTAAATATCAAAAAGCAAAAAAAGCAAAAATAAAAACACTTTCTGAGCCTCAATTTTTACAATTTTTAAAAGATAAAATAAGATGATTGACGAGGAACAAATTCAGCATATTGCCGGATTGGTTAAAATAAAATTAACTGATTCTGATGTTAAAAAATACCAAAAACAGTTGGGAAGTATTTTGGATTATGTGGACCATTTAAAAAAGGCGAAAATACAGGGAATAGAGCCCTATGAAGATTTGATTGGTTCAAAAAATGTTTTTAGAGAAGACAAGTCATTGACCTTTGATCCAGAAACAAACCCAAGGCTTTTAAAAGAAGTACCAGAGAAATATGATCGTTTTATTAAAACTAAAAACCCTTTGCAATAATATATGGAATTAAATACCCTAACAATTAAACAAGCCAACCAAGGATTAAAGAACGGAGATTTTTCTAGTGAAGAATTAGTGAAAAGTTGTCTTAAAATTATTAAAAGCAAGAATTCAAAGATTAATGCTTTTATCACTATTTTAGAAAAACAAAGTTTGCAACAAGCTAAGAAAGTGGATGCAAAAAAAAGTTTTAAAAAAAATATTTTAGCAGGTATTCCCATAGCAATTAAAGACAATATTTTAGTAAAAGACATACCATGTACTGCTGGGTCTAAAATTTTAGAAAAATATAAAGCAACTTATGATGCTACTGTAATCAAAAAATTGAAACAAGCGGGCGCAGTTTTAATCGGCAAAACTAATATGGATGAGTTTGCTATGGGCTCTTCTAATGAAACATCATATTTTGGTCCAGTTAAAAATCCTCACAGTTTAAATTGTGTTCCAGGTGGCTCTTCTGGTGGCTCTGCAGCAGCAGTTGCTAGTCAGATGTGTTTAGGTTCCTTGGGCTCTGATACAGGGGGTTCTGTCCGTCAGCCAGCCAGTTTTTGCGGAGTGGTGGGATTTAAACCAACCTATGGTTTGGTTTCGCGTTATGGATTAATTGCTACTGCTTCTTCTTTGGATCAAATTGGTCCATTAGCTCAAACAGCAGAAGGAGCGAAAATAATTTTAGATGCAATTAAGGGTTATGATACTTTAGATTCTACCAGCATTAAAAAATCATTTTTATTGCCTCAGTCTAATATTAAAAATTTAAAAGGGGTTAAAATAGGGATTCCTAAAGAATATTTTCAAAGGGGACTAGATTTTCAGATCAAATCTATTATCATGAAAAAAATTGATGATTTAGCAAAACAGGGGGCGATCATAAAAGAAGTGAGTTTGCCACACACTGAATACGCTTTGGCTGTTTATTATATTATTATGCCCGCAGAGATTTCAGCTAATTTGGCCAGATATGACGGAATAAAGTACGGGCTTTCCAGCTTTAAAAAATCAAAGCATTTACTTGATGTCTATTTAGATTCCCGTTCTCAGGGTTTGGGCGAAGAAGTAAAACGTCGTATTATGTTGGGAGCTTATAGCTTGTCAGCAGGACATAAAGAAGATTATTATTTGCGTGCTCAAAAAGTAAGGTCTTTAATTAAGAGAGATTTTACTAAAGTTTTTGAAAGTGGTTTAGATTGTTTAATCACTCCTACCACTCCTACCACTGCTTTTTCTTTAGGAGACAAAATTGACGACCCTTTGGCTATGTATTTGTCTGATATTTGCACAGCTTCAGTGAATTTAGCTGGTTTGCCTGCCATTTCTTTGCCAGTGGGCAAGGTTAAGAACTTGCCAGCAGGATTACAAATCATCGGCAATTATTTAGAAGATGATAAGATTTTACAAATCGCTAAAATTATACCATAATCAACCAGTCGGGTTGGTTTTTTATGGTTGACGGTTATTTTATATTTATGTTATAATTTTTCTATTATATTTTTTTATATAAGAACCTGTTCACTCTGTTCACAGAACCTTGTTATTCGCTTTGCTCATAATAAGAACCTGTTCACTCTGTTCACAGAACCTTGTTATTCGCTTTGCTCATAATAAGAACCTGTTCACTGCGTTCGCAGTTCGCAGAACCTTGAAATTAAATATTATTGTACAAAAGTTAAGGTGTTTTAATTATAAGAACCTGCTCACTGCGTTCGCAGTTCGCAGAACCTTGAAATTAAATATTATTGTACAAAGATTAAGGTATTTTAATTTTAAATTTTAATTAATTAATTTATTATTTTTATGGAAGACACATTGAATAAAGTTAAAAAAGTAAAAAAATGTACATGTCCAAGTTGTTCTAAAATTGGTTGGATTGTATTACTCGCTTTATTAGTTGTTTCAATTTTTACCAATGGATTTGGAATTAAAGGATTATTAGTAAAAGAGGGGGCTAGCCAAGAAATTATTGACAATGCTATGACCTTTATTAATGACGAATTATTACCTCCAGGTTCTGCTGCAACATTAGAGGGCGTAGATTTTAAAGAAAATATTGAGGTTACTAAATTTCAGATAAAGATTGCAGACAAAGCTTATGATTCTTTTGTTTCTAAAGATGGAAAATATTTATTTCCAGATGTCATTAAAATGGCTGAGGCACTGGAAGCTGCAGAAGCACAAAGTAACATGCCACCACAAACCACAGAAATGGTCAAAACAGACAAGCCAGACGTTGATTTGTTTGTAATGACATATTGCCCATTTGGACTTCAAGCGCAGAAAACTATGTTGCCAGTTTATGATTTATTAAAAGACAAAGCAAATATTAATGTACGTTTTGTTAATTATATTATGCACGACAAACCAGAGATTGATGAGAACTTGATACAATATTGTATTCAATCTGAGTCTTCAGAAAAATATAGAAATTATTTATCTTGTTTTGTTAATGATGGTGATTCAGATAAATGTTTATTGAACGCAAATGTTGACCAAGGCGCGTTAGACTCTTGTATTTCAGAATTAGATAACGAATATAATATAACTGCTGACTATGAAGATAAGAGCACTTGGTTACAAGGACTATATCCTAAATTTAATATAGAAAATGATCTTAATGAATTATATAATGTTGGAGGATCACCAACTATAGTTATTAATGGTCAAACCGTTAATATTAGTCCTCGTACTCCCGAAAATTATAAAGCTTTCGTTTGTCAAGCATTTAATGTTCAGCCCGAAGAATGTTTAGAAACTCTTTCTACTGAAACTCCTGTACCCAGTTTTGGTGCCGGCACAGCTGTTGGCAGTGAAGGTTCTTGCGATTAAAAAATAAACGAATTATAAAAATTAATGTTTTTAATTGATTTTTTACATAATTATAGACCCCAGCCTGTTCTTCTTAGGTTGGGGTTTTGGAATATCCATTGGTATGGACTTTTAATAGCATTGGCTATTTTTTTAGGATTATTTTTGATTATAAAAATAGCCCCCAAATATAAACCACATTTTCAAAATATTATTTTCAATATTATTGTTTTTGGTTTTATTGGAGCTAGAATTTATTATATTTTCAATGAACTCCCACATTATTTGGCTCATCCTTTAGAGATTTTCAAGATATGGGAAGGCGGATTGGGGATTTATGGAGCAGTAATCGGTGGAGGTTTAGCTTTATTTTTGTATGCTCGTAAACATAAACTTTCTTTTCTATCTTTAACTGATTTAATTGCCCCAGTTTTGATTTTGGGACAGGCTTTGGGTAGGTGGGGGAATTATTTCAATCAAGAGATTTTTGGCAAACCCACTAATTTACCCTGGGGCATTCCCATTGATATAGCCAATAGACCTTTGGAATTTTTAAATTTTCAATATTTCCATCCCTGTTTTCTTTATGAATCTATTTTGAGTATTTTTATCTTTATCTTTTTGTTTCTATTATTAAAGTCACAAATTAAAAAAACTATTCCTTTCTCAGGAATGGTTTTCTCTTGGTATCTTATTTTATACGCTTTAGTGAGATTTTCTTTGGAATTTTTAAGAACTGACCATGAGCCAGTATTGTTGGGGCTGAGGTTTGGACAAATATTTGCTGTGTTGGCTATTATATTTGGAATTAGTATGTTGCGTAAAATAAAAAAGAAATGTAAATAATACCTAATTACCTAAGTACCCAATTATCCTTTTGCTAACACAAATGCCCAAATTTCTTTAGCTCCTGCTTGGCGTAAAATTCTAGTTGATTCTTGCAAAGTTGCTCCGGTAGTATAAATATCGTCAACCAAAATAATATTAAGTGGGCAATTATTATTTTTAACACTAAAAACGCCATGAATGTTTTTTTTTCTTTGTTCAGTGCTCAAATTTGTTTGTGATTTGGTATTTTTAATTTTTTTAAGAAGTTGAGGCCGATGTTTTAATGATAATTTTTGAGATAATTCAGTAGAGATTAGTTCAGATTGATTAAATCCCCGTTGAGCTAATTTTAATTTAGAGAGGGGAATTGGAATTAAGACAAAATTATTTTTTTTTAAATAAGAAATATCATTTGGGAATTTTTTAATGGCTGTTATTAGCGCAAAACTCAAATTTTTTTTCAGAGATTTAATATAAGGCGGGTATTTAAAAGTTTTAATTATTTTCTTAACTAGATGGTTTTTATAATCAAGTGCAATGATTATTTTTTTAAAGTAAGGTGTCTGTTGATAAATAGGCCCATTGGACAGAGATATTAATTTTTGAGAGCATTGAGAACATATTAAAATTCCTGGTTTTTCACAGCCCAAACACTTTAAAGGATATATGGTATTTAATAAAAAAGATTTTAGTTTATTTATCCACATTGATTGTTGTTGAAAATGCTCTTTTGTTGTATAATATACATGGTAGGTTCAAATTGCTATACCAACAGATGATTATTGATTGTTGAGTTTAGGACAAGAAACAAGGAATAGAAAAATAACAAATGACAAATTCCAAATAACAAATGAATGTCAAATGACTAAATGCCAAATTACTCAGACAAGACATTACTTGACATAACCATTGCGTTATGTTCTTGACACCAGTTATTATAACATAAAGATATAATAAGATAATATGGCAATTCTCGGATTAGGAAAGAAAAATAATTTTTTAGGCGTTGATTTGGGCACAACTAGCCTTAAGTTGGTAGAATTTACTACTGAGAGAGGGGTGCCCAAACTTGTTACTTATGGTTATGCCGAACGAGCGGTAGCCGATATTGCCAAAGACGATTCCAAGGCTATTTTAGATAAAGTGGCAGCTCTTTTGAAAAGATTATATAATCAGTGTGGTATTCATTCTTACAAAGCAGTAACTGCTTTACCCAATTTTTCTGTTTTTAATTCAGTGATTACTCTGCCAATGATGAAGAAAAAAGAGTTAGATTCTGCGGTACGTTGGGAGGCTAAAAAATTTGTTCCTTTGCCAATGAAGGATGTTATTCTTGACTGGAGAATTATAGACCAAATAGAAATTAGTAAAAAAAAGAAACATTATCGCATTCTTCTAACAGCAGCTGCAAAAAGTTTAGTACAAAGATATGTAGAAATTTTTAAAAAAGCAGATCTTCAGCTTTTGTCTTTAGAAACAGAGGCCTTTGCATTAACCAGATCTCTGTTAGGGAAAAGTCAGGCCACAACCATGATTATTGACATTAGCGCCGTTACAACTGATATTATTATTACTGACAAAGGGGTACCAGCATTGAATCGAAGTATTGATGTTGGCGGAATTACGATTACTCGAGCTATTGCTAATAGTCTCAAAATTAGTTTTGACAGAGCAGAACAGTTTAAAAGGGATATTGGCATGTCTGGTTCTTCCAAAATTCCAGAGGTTATTAGCGGGATATTAAAACCAGTGATTGATGAAATGAATTATTCTAAAAAATTATACCAAGACCAATCGGGCAAAATCATAGAACAGATTATTCTTTCTGGCGGATCGGCTTATCTGCCAAACTTGACTGATCATTTTTCTAAAGCCGTAGACATTAAAGTCTTAATTGGCGACCCTTGGGCCAGAATTTCTTATCCTGAAGAATTAAAACCAGCTTTATATGAAGTCGCGCCACGCTTTGCTGTAGCGATCGGTCTCGGGCTAAGAGGTCTGAGGTAAAATATATTTAAATAATTATTTATGGTTAATCTGTTGCCAGAAGAAATGAAAAAGGGGGAGAAAGAGGATAAAGGCTTTGAGGTTCCAAAAGAAGAAAAAGGAAAGGCAGAAAATATAGCAATGACCACTCCCATTAAAGATGAATCTCCCCAAAAACAAAAGAAAACCCGGGTTTCTTCCTCAAAGCCCTGGGGTTTTATTTTTAAAAAAAGGAAAAAAAAGGAAAAAAATAAATTATTAAAAGATACCCCGCCAAAAGATACTCTACCCAAAGATGCCCCATTCACACCCAAAGATCAGGGGGAAAAAGAGGAAGTGAAGGTTGAAAAAACAACCAAAAGAAGAGAAGAAGGGGTTTCACCAGGTTTTGGCATTAGTTTAATGCCTCGGCATACAATGGTAATTTCTCGGGTTGTTCGTTCTCGTTTATTATTTTTGATAGTAGCTATTATTATTGTTTCGGGTCTCTTTTTTATTTCTCGTTTGTATGGCAATTGGCATTTTAATAAATTAGAGTCTCAGGTTGAGTATCTGAAAAGAGAAATAGTGCTATTAGAAGCTCAAAGTGCTCCTTTTTTAGAGGATAGAGATAATATAGCAGCACTTACTAATAAGGCGGCTAAAGTACAGAAAGTTCTAAACAATCATATTTATTGGACTAATTTTTTTAATTTTTTAGAGGTTTATACAGTTCCAGATGTTTACTTTGGTGATTTTAGTGCTCAGGCAGAAGGAAGCATTAAACTTATGGCTACTAGTCGTAATTTAATGTCTTTAGCTCAGCAGATTGTAGTTTTCAATAATGCTCCTGATTTTATTAAAGAGGTCAATGTTTCTAATATTCAGAAACTTGAAGAAAGAGTGAGCGCTTTTTTTGATTTAGTTTTAATTGAGGGTATATGGCAAAAATAAAACAAGAAAAATCAAGAACCAAATGGTATCATTTAGTTTTGGTTAAGTTTTCGGGGTTGATAATTTTTGTTTTTATAATCATACTTTTTTCTATTAATTATTTTTTATTTTTTAAGCCCAAATTAGCAGAAACTCACAATAATGGACCCATGGACGTTGATTATTACCAAAATATTTTAGATGAGCAGGTAATATATTTGGAAAAATTAAAAAATTTTAAAAGCAAAGCTGATAAAATAGATCAGACAGAAATGAATAAATTAGATTATGTTTTAGCTCAAGAGGCTTATCTTCCCTCAATTCTAAATCATATTAATGCTTTAGCTGAACAGTCAGGTTTAGAGCTAACGGGATTGAATATAGATTTTAGTGATGGGATTATAAATTTATCTCTCAGTTTTATGGACGGAACATATCAAAAAATGAAAAAGTTTATTAAGCAGATAGAAACGAATATTAGGGTGATGGATATCCATGAATTAAGCTTTCAGGATGTTGGCAATGTTCTTAACTTAAAGATTAAAACTTATTATTTGAACAATCATGAAAATTAGAAAAGATTATATTTTATTTTTATTTTTATTGGTGATTATAGTTTTTACTGCTTATATTTTGACAAACAGTGGTCAGAGATCAGCGCCTACAGTTGTTGACGCCAGACCAGCTTATCTTTTGGAGCCAATTCCTCATTTGGAAGAGTTGGAAGTTATTATAAATAATCCGAAATTTCAAGAAATGAAATATATCCAATCTTTTTTTGACCCAGTATTAGTCGAGAAAAAGGGCCGAGTAAATCCTTTTATGCCCTTTGTCTTAGAAAAGAAAGAATGAAATTTTTTCTGGCTCGCTTTCATCCGAATCAAAGGTGAAGCCCCGCTTAGCGTGGTGATGTAGAGCGGGCCCGCCTGTCAGATGCCTTGAGCCGTTAGGCGATTGGCGGGCAGGTTAATTTTAGAAAATAATTATGCCTCAAGATAAGGATAAAATTATTCATTCTCTGTTGGAGAAGGGGAAGATTTCAGAAGCTCAAAGCAAGAAGATTTTAGTAGAGAGCAAGGAAGCAAATTTATCTCCAGATGAATTTTTGGAAAGTAAAAAAATTGTTTCTGAAGACGACATAGCCCTTGTTAAGGGAGAGTTATATTCTTTGTCGGTTGCCGATATTTATGGTTTGACGATTGACAGGAAGATTTTGAATATTATTCCCAAAGATGTAGCCGAAAATTATTTTGTATTAGCTTTCGCTAAAGATAAAAATATTTTGAAAGTCGCCATATTAAACCCTGGCGATTTTCGCGCTCGGGAAGCAGTAAATTTTGTAGCTCGGCAAAAGGGCCTGGAAGCAGAATATTTTGCGGCTCCTAAGTTAGCTTTTATTAAGGCTTTAGCGCAATACAGCAGTTTAGATGTTGAAGTGGAAGCTGCTGTTGATTCTGCAGAATCAAGATTTGCGCCGGTTACGAAAGGACGTATAGGTATACCAGAATTAAGTACAGAGGGAATGAGTAAATCGGCTCCTATATCAAAATTAGTAGCTTCTATTCTTAGGTATGCGGTAGATAATCAGGTTTCTGATGTTCATATTGAACCATTTGCCGACAAAAGTCGGGTCCGTTATCGTATTGATGGTGTTTTAAGAGAAACAGCCATGTTGCCCGGATATTTGCATTCGGCAATTATTTCTCGCATTAAGGTAATGTCCAATTTAAAATTAGACGAAACTCGCGTTCCACAAGGAGGAAGAATTAGGGTAATGATTTCTAAAAGGAAAATAGATTTAAGAGTTTCAGTCATGCCTTTACTTGATAGTGAAAAAGCGGTAATGAGAATTTTGGATCCTACACGTAGAATTTTTACCTTAGATGATTTGGGTTTTTGGGGTTCGGGCTTAAAGGTTATTCAAGATAATTTATCTAAGCCTCACGGTATGGTTTTAGTCACAGGCCCAACTGGATCAGGAAAGACAACTACTCTATATGCTTTGTTAAAGATATTGAACAAAACTACAGTTAATATTGTTTCCTTGGAAGACCCAATTGAATATGTTTTGCAAGGAGTAAATCAATCGCAGGTTAAGTCGGATATTGGATATTCTTTTGCTTCTGGTTTGCGTTCTATTGTTCGTCAAGATCCAGATGTAATTATGGTTGGAGAGATTCGCGATAATGAAACAGCGGAGTTATCTGTTCATGCCGCCTTAACTGGTCATATAGTACTTTCTACGCTTCATGCCAACGATGCTTTTGGGGCTATTCCTAGATTGATAGACATGAAAGTGGCTCCTTTTTTGATTGTTTCTTCTATTAATGTGGTTGTTGCCCAAAGATTGGTTCGCAAGATTTGTCTTCATTGTCGCGAGCAAATAATTTTATCTGAAAACATAGAGAGAGATGTAGAAAAGGCCTTCAAAGATGATAAAATAGAGGGTTTTAGCTTGGAAAAATATCGTGATTCTCAAACTGGTCATTTAAAATTTTACAGAGGCAAAGGTTGTTCTCGCTGTAATCAAGAGGGATACAAAGGACGACTGGCAATATTTGAGGCATTATCTATGACAGATGAAATGAAAGATATTATTACAAGTGGTTGTCAAGAAGCAGAAGCGGAAAAAGAGCTTGAGCGCCAACAAATGGTTAAAATTGTAAGAGATGGTTTTGTTAAGGCCCTCAAAGGAGAAACAACAATGGAAGAAGTTTTACGGGTTTCTCGGGAATAGATTTTGGGTACTTGGGTACTTGGGTAATCAGGATTAAGAAAAGCGGATAGTAATCAATATGCCCGATTACCTAATTAACTAATTACCTAATTAACTAATCAATTTATTATGTCTACTCAAATAGAAATTATTTTAAACAGAATATGCTCTAAAGCCGCCGAAAAGAAAGCGGCAGAAGTTTATATAATTCCCGCTCAGATGCCATTTATTAGAGTTGATGGAAAAATGGAAGTATTGGTAGGAGAAAGCATTTTGTCAATTTCTTTTATTAATGATTTGATTCCTGTTTTTTTAAGCAAAGAAGAACAAGACACCCTTAAAGAAGAGAAGCAGATTGATATTGTTAGAAAAATAGGAAAAATCGGTAATTCTCAAATTAGTATTTATTTTCAGAAAGGCAACTTGTCTTTGAGGGTTAAATTATTGTCGCAGGAGATCAAAGATCTTGATAGCTTAGGATTACCCAAAGTAATTAAATCATTTGCCAATGTTTTGCGCGGATTAGTTTTAATTACTGGCCCTCGTGATTCTGGAAGAGCAACATTAGCTATTTCTTTGTTGGATTATATAAATAAAAATCAATCTAAATTTATTTCCACAATTGAACAACCAATTAAAGCTGTTTTAATGGGAGCGAAAAGCGTTGTTGAACAGAGAGAAGTTGGAAAGGATGTTAATTCTTTTTTAAGCGGTTTATCTTATATTAGAAAGAGAAACGCGGACGTAGTAATGCTTTCCCAAATTAATGACGCTGCCATATTTAAGGAAATTTTTGCTATTGCTGAAGCAGGAAGTTTGGTTTTTGCCGTCATGGACACCACTTCTTCTTTAAAGACTATTAAAAGAATTCTTCATTTTTTCCCTGTTTCTGAAGAGGAAAATATTAGATATTTTTTGAGCGAAAATTTAGCAGGAATTATTTCTTCCCGTTTGGTTCCACGAATTGGTGGTGGACGAATTAGAGCATTGGAGGTTTTGTCAGCTACGCCAGCAGTTAAAACTATTATCTCTAACGGAAGATTTCATCAATTGACTAGTGTCTTACAAACCAGTGAAGGAGATACAGCAGTTTCTATGGATCAATATTTAGCAGATTTAATTTCTTCTGGTGAAGTAACCGTTGAAGAAGCTGTTAAGTATTGTGTTGACGAAGAGTTATTTAGAGCGTTGTTGAGGAGATAAAGGTTTTTGTCTGACAAAATCAAACTCGTAGGGTGAAGATTTTTCAGCAACAAAATCTTTACCCTGTTAAATAATTTGCCAAAAGCAAATTAAAATCGAAGATTTTATTTAACAGGGTACTCAAATTTGTAACGAAATTTTCTTCGTTACTTCGTAACTCGTAAATTTAGACAAATTTGGTATGTTATTTTCTTATAGAGCAAAAAATCAAACAGGCGAGACAGTAGAAGGGACTATTGAGGCCATGAGTCAGGATGCTGCCTTAAAGCTCCTAACTGACGAGAAGATGATTGTTTTGTCGCTAGAAGATTCCAGTAAAGTGCCCTTTTGGCGTCGACAAATTAATATTCCTTTTGTAAATCGAGCTAACTTACGAGATTTAGTTTTTTTGTCTCGCCAACTTTCTGTTATGGTCGCGGCAGGCTTACCATTAGTGGATTCTTTAAATGTTCTAAAAGAGCAGACTGATAATGTTTATCTTGGGAAAATTGTAGAAAATATATCTAAAGATGTTCAGGGAGGACTTCGTTTTTCTTCTGCATTAGCTAAGTATCCTAAAATTTTTGATGATTTCTTCATCAATATGGTTCGTGCTGGCGAAACGGCCGGAAATCTTGATGAAGTTTTACAATATTTGGCAGATGAACAGGAGAAAAATTTTGATTTAATGAGCAAGATTAAAGGGGCTATGGTTTATCCAATTTTTGTTATCGCTACTGTTATTGGAGTTATGGTTTTAATGATGGTTTTTGTTATTCCTCAATTAACTGGCATCCTAATTCAATCGAGCGTTGAATTACCATTGCCCACCAAAATTCTTATTAGTGTAAGTAATTTTTCTAAAAATTTTTATTGGTTGATAATTATAGTTTTATTAATATTAGGTATTATCCTGCGAATTTTATTTAAAAGCAAACAAGGCAAACTTTTTTTGGATAGGGTAATTTTAAAATTACCTGTTTTTGGTCAGCTTTTTCAAAAATTTTATTTAGTGCGCTTTGCTCGTAGTTTATCAACATTATTGGTGGGTGGAATTCCTTTGACTAGCGCTTTGAGAATAGTTTCGGATGTAGTTGGTAATGTTATTTACAAGAACATTATTTTACAGTCTATTGTTGATGTGGAGGGTGGGCATTCTGCGAGCAATGCCTTTTTAAATCATTCTTCGGTTCCAGCTATGTTGCCTCGTTTAATGAGCATTGGAGAGCAGACTGGAAAATTAGATGAAATCCTAGAAAAAATTGCTAATTTTTATTCTCGCGAAGTTGAGGGTCTTTTATCCAAATTAGTCACTTTATTGGAACCGATTATTATTATTTTTTTAGGTATAGTTGTGGCTGGTATGGCCATTTCTATTTTACTGCCTATGTATCAACTTTCTTCAGCCTTTTAAATAATTTTCAAGTGAGGGGCTCGTGGCGCAGTGGTAGCGCGTCCGCTTCACATGCGGAAGGTCGATGGTTCGAACCCATTCGAGCCCATTTTTTTTATAATTAAAACACAATAATTTTTATACAATAATATTAATTTCAAGGTTCTTGACGAGCAAAGCGAGGAAAGGTTCTTATTCAATTCGG
Source organism: uncultured Gammaproteobacteria bacterium (assembly GCA_964507075.1). Lineage (GTDB taxonomy): Bacteria > Patescibacteriota > Patescibacteriia > UBA2591 > UBA6264 > JAIPGN01. The sequence goes on along the minus strand of CAZDOL010000004.1, from coordinate 18,293 downwards.
GGATTAGCGCAGTGGTAGCGTGCACGCCTCGGTCCGCCCGCCCAAATTTTCGGGGTATAGCGAAGTGGTATCGCGCACCGTTCGGGACGGTGAGATCGGCGGTTCAATTCCGCCTACCCCGATTGGAAAATTTAGGCGGGGAGCTGAGGTCGCCAGTTCGAATCCGGCATCCCCGATTAAATAGTAATTTATGTCTATATTTCGCTTAACTAGTTCTGTAAAATTATCTAAAGATTTTAAAGCGCTTTGCTCTCATCAGTGTATTGTGGCATTAGCAAGCGGTATGTTGGGTTTGTTTTTGCCAATATTTTTATTGAAAGAATTTGGCAATTCGGTTTACTGGGTAATTGTTTTTTATGCTGTTGGGCATTTACTTTATGGCTTATTGGTTCCCTTTGGAGCAATGTTAATGCAAAAAGCTGGATTAAAAAAGTTAATGATTATTGCCCGCTGTTTTAATATTATTTTCTATATCTGTCTTTATTTTCTGCATAGCAATCCAATACTTTTTGCTATTTTAGCAAATTTTAACCTAGTTATGTTCAGGCTTCTTTATTGGGTGCCATATCATGTTGACCTCGCTAAATTTACAAGTGGCAAGTACAGGGGACGACAAATGGCTTATTTAGCTGCATTAGGATATTTGGTTGGTATTGGTTCTCCTCTTTTAGCTGGATTTCTGTTGACTCAAAGTAGTTTTAGTACACTTTTTATTATCACAATAGTAATTTTAACAATAGCTATTATTCCGTTAACAAAATTAAGTAAAAGCCAAGTAAAATTTGAATTTTCTTATTTTCAATCTTTCCGGGAATTATTTAAAAAGGCCAACAAACGCTTACGCACAGTATATCTTGCTGATGGAGCTCAGGGTTTAGTGGGGGTGGTTATTTGGCCAATTTTTATTTATCAAATTTTAAAAGGGCAGTATTTAGCCGTTGGAGCTGTTACTGCCTTGGTTGTTATTGGGACAATTATTTGTCAATTATTGGTGGGTAGTTATACAGATAAGTTTTCAAAAAAGAAATTGATGCGCTTTGGTTCGTTTATTTATGCTATTGGCTGGATGGCTAAAATGTTTGTTATTACTGCCTTTCAAATTTTTGTTATTGGAACCTTTCATAGCTTGGGATATATTGTTCTTCGCACTCCTTTTGATGCTTTTAGTTATGAGCAGTTTACTGATCGCGGAACCTATCTTGACGAATATACTGTTTTACGCGAAATGTCTAGTAATTTCGGCAGAGCAATAATGGGACTTTGTCTTATAGGGTTGATAAGTTTAGTTGGCTTAAAGGTTGCCTTTCCTATTGCCGCTATGGCAAGTTTGTTGATTAACGTTTTTTAACATGAAATTTCTTCTGCATGTTTGTTGCGCTAATTGCGGAATCACAGCTACAGAGAAGTTATTGTCAAATTTCGATTTAACTTTATTTTGGTATAATCCCAATATCCATCCTGTTCACGAATATGAAAAACGTTTAAAAGACGTTAAGAAATTAGCTAAAATTTATGGCTTGGATTTAATTCTAAATGATTATGATTTTGAGAAGTGGTTTGTCTTAGCTAATGGATTAGATGAAGAATCAGAGGGAGGGAAGAGATGCGAGGTTTGTTTTAATATGCGACTAGATAAAACAGCGCAATTTGCACAAAAAAATGGTTTTGATTATTGGGGAACAACCCTAAGCACTGGTCCCCAGAAAAACGCTAAAGTAATTAATTGTATTGGCGCGTCTTTAGGCAAGAAATATAGTTCACAATTTTATATGGCCGATTTTAAAAAGAAAGAAGGATTTAGAAAGAGTATAATTTTGGGCAAAGAGTACAATTTTTACAGACAAAATTATTGTGGTTGTGTTTTTTCCAAAAAAGGTTAAAATATTACTATGAATTCGCGGAAATGGGAAAATTTAATTTTTAAAGTTGAAGAAAATTTTGGAATTGAAAAACAATATACAGAAAGTTTCGAGGTTACAGAGAAACAAGATGGTCAAAAGATTATGGGCAAAAAAGAAATTATTGAATTCAAGGGCCCACTTGGTTTAATGAAATTGGAAAAAATTTCACGACCGCGTGTTATTGACCAAAAAGTGCTGAGTAGCAAAAGAATAGGCGGTAAAGTCGCAGTTGATTTTGTTTACTCTGACACTGACGAAGTTTTGAAATTTAATATTTACAAAAAGAGTGATCTCCAAGACGAATGGACTGAAGTGCGCCCAGAAACAATGGGGATAGAATGAGAACAAGGGTTTATTTTTATTTGCCAATCGTCGTTTTTTTTCTTTTAGCTTTTGTTTTTAAAAATCCTAATCCTTTAAGAATAATCATAGGTTATTCTTTAATAGGAATTTGTTTATTAACGGGGGCTTTCCTGCTAATTGAGGGGCAAATAAAAAATCGTTGGCCGTTTATTTTACATATCTTAGTTTGCACAGTTAGTTCTTTAGCTTTTTTGTTGGTAGTGGATACTTCTGGTTGGATTCTTGTTTTTATTTTATTTTTCAGTTTTATAGTTGGTCTGCTTTTCTTTAATTTTTATCAGCTTTTTAATAAGCCGAGATTATATAAGCCTTTTAGAATTGAAAGAATAAACATTTGGTTAAATTTTGTTTTAAGTTATTGGGTCTGTTCGGCAATGGGATTCTTGATGAATACGGGTTTATCTTATTTACTGCTTGGGTTTTTTTTCTTCTGGATGGGTGTTTATCCTTTTTTAATCTCTCCGCTTGGCAGTATTCCCTGGTCAAAATTATTAATTCATGTTCTAGTTTTAATAGAAATTTATATCTGTTTAAGTTTTTTGCCGTTAGGGACCTTTGTTAACGCTTTGATTATTTCTGTTTTTTTCCTTTTAACCAATACTTATCTTAATTTATCTAAAGCAAAAATTTAATTTTAGATTTTTTAAATTTAATATTCTATGCCAGCAAAAAAGAAAAAAATTGTTATTAATATTGAAGAAAAAGAAAATGTTGATGGAGTAAACATAAAGAAGAGCAGTCGTTCTCAATCCCTAGAAAAACATCAACACACTGTTAATGATCATGTTGACGAATTTTATAACAGTCAAAAATTTAGCTCTATGGATAGACCACAGAACAAAAGTTTAGGATGGGCGGGCGTATTGGTGATAGCGATAATTTTTGGATTAATTGCCGGCTTTGCTAGTACTGTTTTTATCTTGCAACGCCAGAAAATAGAATTTCCCTTTGGAATTAAAATAGATATAGGAAGATTTTCTTCAAACCAAGAACAGAAAATGACAGAAGAAAAGAATATAACCATCACATCAGAGGACTATTTAACTGGTTTAAGAACGGAATTGCAGAATAAAGTGGTTAGAATATTCCCGGCTAAAATTGTTTCTGAGCAAACCGCTTTGGGTTTTTTGGAACAAATTTATGCCCCATGGCAAACATTAGGGTTGGGGGCTGTTTTAAGCTCAGATGGATGGCTAATGACTACAGTTGATTTAATAGAAGGACAGAATTATGTGGCATTAGATCAAAATAATAAAATTTTGCCAATTGAGCAGATTATTTTAGATCCAATTAGTAAAGTCAATTTTTTAAAAATTACAGCTCAGGATTTGCCAGTTATAGCTTTGGCCAAAACAAAAGAAGCTCTTCCGTTCGCAAAGGTTATAATTTTTGATAAGTTTAGGAATTTGCACTTAACAGAGGTAAGCAACCCTACAGCGACCATTGTTTATGAGACAGAAGATTTAGTTCGTTCCGCAGATAAATTTTCTGACTATTTGCGCTTGAACAAAGAGACATCAATTTTGTCTTTTCCCAACGGTTTATTGTTTAATGCAAAGGGCTCTTTGTTAGGTTTAGTTTCCAACGACAAAATCGTTCCAGTATGGCATATTCCAAATTGCTTAGATCATATTTTAGAGAAAGGGAAAATAAGAAGATTGTATTTGGGCATTGATTATATTAGGTCCGAAGAGGCACCAGGACTATTAAATAATTATTTTAAAGATTTAACTTATGGAGTGATTGTTTATGGTCCGCCTTTATCGGATAGTCCAGCTGACAGATCGGGCATCAAAAATGCAGATATTATTATTAAAGCAGATGGCATTATTCTGGGACCAGAGCAGAATTTGACTTATTTGGTTCAAGAAAAATTTCCAGGGGATCAAATTAATTTGACAGTTCTCAGACAAGGAGAAGAAATGGAATTTAATATTGTTTTGGAAGAAAGATTGGAAGAAAGATTAGAAGATGAGATATAAATTAAAGTATATTTGAAGCAAAAGTTTGGTGGCTCGGCCACCAAACTTTTTTGAAAAAGAGGAGCAATAGCTACTCTTTTTCAAGTTAAATTGCCTTGTTTTTTGTTCTATTTTTGTTATAATTAGATACTCGTGTAACGAGTATCTAATTTCCCTGCCTGCCGGCAGGCAGGAAGGTTCTGCGAGCACAGCGAGCAGGTTCTTACTATGAGCATAGCGAATAGCAACGTTCTCGACGAACAAAGTGAGGAGAGGTTGTTATAATGAGCATAGCGAATAGCAACGTTCTCGACGAACAAAGTGAGGAGAGGTTGTTAT
>CAZDOL010000004.1:1176-13629 GCA_964507075.1 uncultured Gammaproteobacteria bacterium | reverse complement strand
AATTGTAATACTTTATTAAAATTATGGTTAAAGAAGCTCACAAAAAGAATAAAAATGAAAGCTATGACGCGGGCCAAATCACGGTTTTAGAGGGTTTGGCACCCGTTAGAAGGCGTCCTGGAATGTATATTGGAAGCACTGGTTCGCGAGGCTTGCATCATTTAGTTTATGAAGTTATTGATAATGCCATTGACGAAGCTATTGCTGGATATTGCAATGAAATAATCTTGGAGTTTTTGCCCGATGATTTAGTGCGCGTTTCAGATAATGGACGTGGGATTCCCGTTGACATTCATAAACAAACGGGATGTTCGGCACTGGAGGTAGTTATGACTAAATTACATGCTGGCGCTAAATTTGGTTATGGAGCTTATAAAGTATCTGGTGGTTTACACGGAGTAGGAGTTTCGGCTGTTAATGCTTTGTCTTCTTATCTTAAGGCAGAAGTCAAACGTGATGGCAAAATATGGATGCAGGAATACAAAATTGGAAAACCTTTAGCTAAAGTTAAAGAAGTGGGTCAAACCAAAGGGAATGGCACTACTATTACTTTTCATCCAGATACAGAAATTTTTGACAAGATAGAATTTAATTGGCAAGAAACCCTTTCTCATATTCGTCAACAAGCCTATTTAACGACGGGGATTAAAATAATCATATTCGACAAAAGAGAGCCAAATAATCCTCAGTTTTACACTTTTTATTTTGAAGGTGGAGTATCTTCTTTTGTTCGCCATTTAAACAGAACCAATGAGACAAGTCACCCTAATATATTTTATATTAAAAAGGAATCAAACGATGTTTTCGTAGAAATTGCTTTGCAATATACAAATGACTACAAGGAAACTGTTTTGGGTTTTGCTAATAATATTTATACTCCAGAGGGAGGTATGCATGTTATAGGTTTGCGTACAGCTTTGACACGGACCATCAATAATTTTGCTAGAGAAAAACAATATTTAAAAGAAAAAGACAAAAATTTAAGTGGCGATGATGTACGTGAAGGCTTAACCGCAGTGGTTAGTGTGCGAATAGTTGATCCTCAATTTGAAGGTCAAACTAAAGCTAAATTAGGAAACAGTGAAGTAAGGTCGGTGGTTGATTCTATTTTTTCTAATGCCTTCAAAGAATTTTTAGAAGAACAGCCCAAAGACGGGCAAGCTATTGTTGGTAAATGTATTTTAGCGGCTAATGCTCGACAAGCAGCCAAGAACGCAAGGGAAACTGTTTTAAGAAAAGGGGTTTTAGATAGTTTGACCTTGCCTGGCAAATTGGCAGATTGTTCTTCCAAAGAACCCTCAAAAAGCGAATTATATATTGTAGAAGGAGATTCAGCGGGTGGTTCTTGTAAGATTGGTCGTGACCGGCACTATCAGGCTATATTACCTTTGAGAGGAAAGATTTTGAACGTAGAAAGAGCTCGACTTGATAAAATATTAGCCAACAAGGAGTTAAAGTCCTTAATTATTGCTATGGGCACCAATATTGGTGAACAATTTAATATAGAAAAACTTCGTTATCACAAGATTATTCTAATGGCTGATGCTGATTCTGATGGCATGCACATCAAAACCCTTTTGTTGACTTTTTTTTATCGTTATTTTCCAACTTTAATTCAGCATGGTTATGTTTACGTGGCAATGCCCCCATTATATCGTATTCAATCGGGCAAAATCACAGAATATGTTTATTCAGATGAAGAGAAGAATGAATTCTTGGATAAGCTTAACAAGACCCATTCTTCTGTTGGGAAAAAAATAGACCAAAGCGGTTTTACTGTCAAAAAGCTCGGTGAGCGAGCAGAGAAAGCAGAAACAGCAGTTAAGGTAAATATTCAGCGCTATAAAGGTTTAGGAGAAATGAATCCAGAAGAATTATTTAATACTACCATGGATCCTAAAAATCGTATTTTGAAAAGAGTAGAAATTGGAGACCTTTCGGCAGCAGATGAGATTTTTGATATTTTGATGGGTAAAGATGTGGCTCCTCGCAAAAGGTTTATAGAAACACATGCTAAGGGTGTGAAGAATTTGGACATTTAACCCACACACTATTGCATTTATTGAGGGGATGTGTTATTTTATAACTAAGGCCTCGTGGGTCTTTTTAAAAATAAGGATTTTATCTGAGAAAATCAAACCCGTAGGGTGAAGATTTTTCAGTAACAAAACCTTACCCTGTTAAATAATTTCGCTAAAAGCGAAATTGCTACAGAGTAGCATTTAACAGGGTACTCAAATTTGAAACGAAATTTCCTTCGTTACTTCGTAACTCGTAAATTTAGACAAATTTGGTATATGTCAAATAAAATATCTAATTATTTTAGGAATTCTGTTATAGAACTTAAGAAGGTGAATTGGCCAACCAAGAAGCAAACAATTAATCACACTTTTTTAGTAGTGGGAATCAGTTTAGGTATGGCGCTTTTTTTGGGGATAGTTGATTTCATTTTAACGAAAGTTTTACAATTAGTAATATAATTTTCTATGCCTAAGCAAATACAACACGAAGGACGGCGTTGGTATGCAATTCACGTTTATTCTGGTTATGAGGAAAATGTTGCTGATAGTTTGTGTCAAAGAATCGAATCTATGCGAATGTCAGATAAAATTTTTAATGTTTTGGTTCCAATAGAAAAAAGAATAAAAATAAGAAACGGTAAACGAAAAATTGTTGTAGAGAAAATTTTTCCTGGTTATGTTATTGTTGATATGATAGTTACTGATGATTCTTGGTATGTGGTTCGCAACACCCCCAATGTTACTGGTTTTATCGGTTCTGGAACAACACCCATTCCTTTGGACGAAAAAGAAATTAAAACCATTCAAAAGAGAATGGGAGTAGAAGAGCCAAAATATAAAATTGACATAAAGATTAACGCGCCAGTAAAGGTTATTGATGGACCCTTCAAGGGTTTTGAAGGGAAAGTTGCCTCTATTGATGAGGCGCGAGGAAGAGTTAAAATTTTAATTTCGGTTTTTGGTCGGGAAACGCCCACTGAACTTGATTTTTTGCAAATTAAAAAGTTGTAAAGGGCTTTCTCAAAAATTTTAAATCGTAGACATAGAAATTTTTGATAGAAAACCTTTACCCTGTTAAATAATTTCGCTAAAAGCGAAATTGTCGCAGGGCGACATTTAACAGGGTACTTAAATTTGAAACGAAATTTTTTTCGTTACTTCGTAACTCATAAATTTAGACAAATTTAGTATGGCAAAAAAAATTATATCTATTATTAAATTACAAATTCAAGCTGGACAAGCTAATCCTGCGCCTCCTGTGGGCCCAGCATTAGGACAGCATGGTCTTAATATTTCAGAATTTTGTCAGCAATTTAACGAGAAAAGCAAGGACCAGGTTGGTTATATTTTGCCGGTTGAAATTAGCGTTTATGAAGATCGCACTTACAGTTTTATTCTCAAAACTCCTTTAACCACTGATCTTTTAAAGAAAGCGATTAATATTGATAAAGGTTCAGGAAATTCTTTACAGAAAAAAGTAGGAAATATTTCTAAATCTAAAATTAAAGAGATTGCTAAAATAAAAATACCAGATTTAAATACCGACAATTTAGACCAAGCAGTTAAAATTATATCTGGAACCGCTCAACAAATGGGCATAGAGGTAGAAGATTAGGCAATCGGGTAATCGGGTACTTAGGTAATCTGGATCCTAATTAACTAATTAACCAAGTAACTAAGCGAAGCGTTTATGCGGAGTAAAAGATATCAAAAAATAAAATCAAAAATAGACAAAAATAAAAGCTATTCTTTGGAAGAAGCTATAAAAATTATCAAAGAAAATACTTTTTCTAGTTTTGACGAGACCATAGAGCTACATATTCAATTAGGAATTAATCCTCGCAAAACAGAACAACAAGTAAGGGGCGCAATTAGTTTACCTCATGGAGTAGTGAAAAAAAGGAAAATTATTGCTTTTATGGAAGAAAGCAAGATAAAAGAAGCAGAAAAAGCAGGAGCTGATTTAGTGGGAGGAAAAAAGCTTATTCAAAAAATTAAGGAAGAGGGTAATTGCGTTTGTGATGTAGTTGTTGCTCATCCTGATTTGATGGCAGATTTAGCTCAAATTGCTAAGATTTTGGGCCCTAAGGGTCTAATGCCAAGTCCAAAAACAGGCACAATTGGCATTGATGTTCCCGCTATAATTAAAGAATTACGAGGGGGTAAAATTACTTTTAAAAATGATGCTGGCGCTAATCTTCATCAATCTGTAGCTAAAATATCTTGGGATGAAGAAAAAATCAAGGCTAATATTGATGAATGTCTAAATGTAATCAAAAAACTTAAACCAGTTGGTGTTAAGGGAATTTTTGTCAAAAAAGTATTTTTATCTTCTACTATGGGCCCAGCTTTGAAAATTGCCCTATAATCAATCTTAAAAAACAAACCCGTCGGGTTTGTTTTTTGCAGCAACAGTGAATCTTTTCTGAAAATTATTTATCTCATATTAATATTTATCATTTAATAAATAATCATATGAAGAAAAAAAGAGGAAAGTTTATTGTTCTGGAGGGGACTGATGGTTCTGGAAAAACAGCTCAGTTTTGGCAATTATTAAAAAAACTCAGAAAGCAAAAAATTGAAGTACGCACCTTAGATTTTCCACGTTATGGCAAGCCATCATCTTATTTTATTGAGCAATATTTAAGTGGTAAATATGGCAGTTGGAAAGAAGTAGGAGCCTATAGGGCTTCTCTTTTTTATGCTTTAGATAGGTTTGCCATGTCTTCTAAAACAAAGAAATGGTTAGAAGAGGGCAAGACAGTTATTTCCAATAGATATGTAGCTTCTAATTTAGGTCATCAGGGCGCGAAGATTAGAAACAAATTGGCTCGTCAGAAATTTTTTAAATGGGTTGATAATTTAGAATATAATATTTTAGCTCTACCAAGACCAGATATCAATATTTTTTTACATGTTCCCGCCAAGATTGCCTACGATTTAGTGGACAATAAGGGCAAGAGAGAATATTTACATGGTAAAAAAAGAGACATCCACGAACAGGATATCGAACACTTAGAGCAGGCAGAGAAATCTTTCTTAGAGGTGGTAAAATTATTTCCCAGACAATTCAAACTAATTGAATGCGTAGAGAAAGAAGAACTTTTATCTATTCAAGAAATAGAAGATAAAATTTGGAAAAACGTTAAAAAATTTATGAAATAAAAATTTAAGATTCAACTACATAAAATTTTAAATTTTGTTGATTTTGGTTCCTTTGGGGGTGTCTTCTATACTAAAACTAAGTTTTTCTATTTCTTCTCGTATTTGGTCGGCTTCTGACCATTTTTTTTGTTGACGCAATTCTTCTCTTTTTTTAGATAATTTTTTTATTTCGTCAGGAATCTTTAGAGAGGTTTTTTTTATTTTATTAAATTTTAATCCCAGCACTTTATCAAACTCTAAAAGAGTGGCCATTTTTTTATTATTTGGCTGATTACTCTTAATTAAATCCCAAAGGATAGCCAAGGCGCCAGGAGTATCTAAATCATTATTGATAGTTGTCAGAAATTCTTTTTTTATTGGTTCTATTATTTTACTTGGTTGAGGGTATTGAGAAATAAGATTGTTGAGATTATTTAAAGCATTTTGAGCTGCGGTTAAGTTTTCCCAACTAAAGGAAAGAGGAGAGCGGTAATGGGCACTTAAGCAAAGATAGCGATAAGCTAAGGGATTGAAGCCCTTAGTAATTAGAGAAGAGAGAGTAATAAAACCTTCACCGCTTTTGGCCATTTTTTCTTTATCCAAAATTAAAAATTCATTATGGAGCCAATAGTTAGCCAAGGGCTTGTTTTGGGCGGCCTGAGCTTGGGCAATTTCATTGGTGTGATGAACTGGAATATGGTCTATTCCCCCGGTATGAATATCAAATGGTTGTTTTAAATGTTTCGTGGACATTGCCGAACATTCAATATGCCAACCAGGCCAACCTTTCCCCCAAGGGGAGTTCCATTGCATTAGGTGAGTTTTCTTTTCTCCTGTTGCCTTAAACCACAAAGCAAAATCAGTAATATTTTTCTTTTCGGGATTTGTTTTTATTCTTGCTCTGGGACAAAATTTTTTAGTGTCTAATCGCGCTAAATATCCATAATTCTGAAGCTTATGAGTATTAAAATAAATAGCATCAGATGTTTCATAAGCATAGCCATTTTTTTGTATTTGTTGGATCATTTTGACCATGCATTTGATATGTTTGGTGGCTTTGGGAAATTTGTTTGCTTTTAAAATATTTAATTCTTTGATGTCTTGATAAAAGGATTTGGCGTAAAAATTAGCCATTTCTTTCATTGATTTTTTATTTAACTCTTTTCCCTCGCGCTTTAAGGCTTTGACCATTTTGTCTTCTCCTTCGTCAGCATCAGAAACGAGATGTCCAATGTCGGTAATATTAATGACATGTTTTACGCTATAGTTATTATATTTTAATACTCTTTTTAAGATATCCGCAAAAATATATGCCCGCAAGTTACCAATGTGGGCATAGTTATAAACAGTTGGGCCACAACTATAGAGCCCAACTTTACCTTTTCTGATAGGTTTAAAGTTTTCTTTTTTTCTATTTAAAGTATTATATATTTTAAGCATAAATGATAATTTTTCATATTTAAAACCATTTTCTTTTCTTAAAATAACTAATCAGGAATATAATTATTAATACCATTGCACCTAATAATACAAAAAATCCAACAGGATGATTTGCGAGAGGTAAAAATTTTAGATTCATTCCAAAAATGGTTCCTATTAAACTAATTGGGAGAACGACAATAGAAATTATGGTTAGAATTTTAATAATATCGTTTAATTGAAAAGATATTAAAGAATTATTCGTTTGCTCAATAGCCTCAATTGTTTGTTTCAAGTTCTCAAGATTCTGCCAGATATCTTCGGCCGTTTCTATAACTTCCTTAAAATATATTTTTAATTGACCAGGAGAAAAGAATAGAGAGCTTTTTTCTAATAATTTAGTAACCACCAAACGATGACTCTGGGTGATCCTTCTAAAATTTACTATATTTGTTTTAGCTATTAATATTTCTCTAACCATTCTTTTTTCATAGCCATCAAAAATATTTTCTTCAATACTGTTTATATTGAGGTTCATGTTGCCTAGAATAGGATTGCACGAGGACAAGAGGCGATTCAAGAGTTCATATATTAAAATGGCTGGACTACCAATAAAATATTTTTCTTTTTGTTCTTGATTGGTTTGGCAGAGGTTGAAAAAGTTTATTAAAGGGGCTAATTCTCCGCGATGGATAGTAATTAAAGTGTTGGAGTTAATAAAAAAGTCAATTTCCGAAGAGATGATTTTTCTGGTACGGCGATTATAAACAGGAAATAAAAGGACCATAAATAAATAATTGGTAGTAATATCTAATTTGGGTCTTTGGACTGGAGAAAGACAATCATTAATATGTAAGGGATGAAGCTTAAATCTTTGTTCAATTTTTTTCATCTCTTTTGGCTCACAAGCCGAAACATTTATCCATGTTAAATTTTTACTTTTTATTTCTTGAATATTTAAATTAGCCATTAGTTTGGGGTTAATTTTTTATATATAATGTAATAATATTGTATCAAAGTTTTATCAAACCGACAATGGCTTTTATGGATAAAATTTGTTAAAATTCAAAGAGAGCATAAAACAAAAAATAATAAAGTTTATATGAATTTGTTAATACAAAAGAATGTGAGAATAGATTCTTTGACTACTTTTAAAATAGGCGGTCAAGCTAAGTATTTTTTTGAAGCTCAAAACAAAGAAGAGCTCAAGAAGGTTGTTGGTTGGGCCCAAGAACAGAACATTCCGTATTTCGTTTTAGGAGGAGGAAGTAATATTTTAGTATCAGACCAAGGGTTTAATGGTCTCTTGATTAAGGTTCCGGCTATGGGTGTTAAAATAAAGAAAAGCCAAGGAGTTTCAAGAATAGTGGAGGTAGGGGCCGGTGTATTGTTAAGTGAATTAATTGCTTTTTCTATTAAACAAGGATTAAGTGGATTGGAATATTTTGTTGGTATTCCGGGAACAATAGGAGGAGCAATCTATGGTAATGCTGGCTGGCCTCGAAATAAAAAAAGCATAGGGGATTTTGTGGTCAGTGCTACTTTGTTAATGCCTGATGGTCAAATTAGCAAGAAGGAAGCCGATTGGTTTAAGTTTGCTTATCGTAGCAGTAGATTGAAAAATCTTGATTCTAAAAAAATAATTATTCTTTCGGCAGAGTTTAAATTGAGGTTAGAAAATCAGAATAAAATTTTATCAACCCAGAAAGAGATTATAAATATTCGCCAAAAGGGGGTTCCGCGGGGTTGTTCCGCGGGTTGCATTTTCAAGAACATTGAAATCAAAAAAAATATGCCCTCATCTCTTTTAAATCAGTTACCACCTGTTTTTATTGAAAAAGGGAATATTCCTGCTGGTTGGCTGATTGATAGATGCGGATTAAGGGGTCATAAAATAGGCGGAGCGCAGATTAGTAGTCAACATGCTAATTTTATAATTAACATTAATAAGGCTAAAGCTCAGGATGTTCAATCTCTAATAAAAATTGTTCAAGAACAAGTCAAGAAAAAATTTAATATTAATTTAGCTTTAGAAATTGAGTATTTGGTATGATATATAATTTTCCCACTTTTAGATTTTTTGTTTTCGGCTTGCTGATTTTACTTTTATTATTTACTATTGCTTGGTTGCCTAGAACAGAAATAGAACTAACCTCTATTTCTGAACCCTTGCTTTTAGATTTTGAAATTAACCTTAGTCAAGGAGCCAAACAGCCCTTACTCAACTTAGGTATTATTTCTTCTGAAATTATTACTATCAATTCAGAAGAACAATTAGATCCAGATTATATATTAATTGACGAGCTGAGAGATGATATAGCAAAAAAAATGGTTGTTTTTCTGAAAAGGGATATGCAAAAAATTGCTGAATATAAAGTGCAGAATATTTTAGATAATTCTTCCCAAACAGAACATCCAAATGCTGGTTTTATACCCATAAAGGAGGTAGCAGAGTTCCATCCCTTAGAATGGGAGATTCAAATCATTAGCAAAGATTTAGAAAAGGGGAGAGCAATTTTGTCGGTTTCTATGAAAGAGGAAGTGGTTATGAATTATGATTTAAAAACTTTGAAAAAGTTTATGACTTCACAAAAATTAACAGAAGCAAACAGAATTTTAACAGAATTAGCAGGAATAAAAACTGTCAAAATAAATAATTGGCCTGAGTTTTGGCAACGTTTGCCTTTATTTCCATCTCGAATCAAAATATTCATTAATTAATTTTTTATTTAATAATAAGGGGTTGCCCCCACACTAAACAGCAATAATGCTTATTTGCATTTTTAAATTTTTTCAAATTAAAATAGTTTTTTGAAATAACGGAATTAAATTTTTATACAGTAATTCGCATTGAAAATGCATTGCTGTTATAGTGTGGGGGTTGACAACAATATAACGGATGTGTAAAATAATTTATATCTACAAATCAATTTTTTATGCCTGACAGACAAAAAATATCTAAGGACTTTTTAAATGCTGAAGGAGTGGTGGAAGAATTATTACCATCAACAACCTTCAGGGTCACTCTAGACAATGGGAAAAGTATTTTAGCCCATCTTTCTGGAAAGATGAGAATGTATAGAATTAGGATTTCGCAAGGAGATAGAGTAAAATTAGAAATTAGTCCTTATGATTTAACTAAAGGGAGAATAGTCTACCGCTTAAAATAGATTTAATCCTTTTTAAAGGATTTTTTTAATGCGGAGTTTATCTCTTCAATATTTTAGTATCCCTATATAAATTTATTATGAAAGTGAGATCTTCAGTGAAAAAAATGTGTAATTCGTGCAAGATAGTCCGTCGAGGGAAGAGGATTTATGTTATTTGTAAAAACCCGAAGCACAAACAAAGACAAGGATAAACTTAGGTACTTGGGTACTTGGGGATTAGGTATTTTAAAATCCCAATTAACCAATTACCTAATTAACCAATTAACCAACTTCTATGATAGCGAGAATAGTAGGTATTAATTTGCCAGCAAAAAAAAGAATTGAGATAGGTTTAACCTATATTTTTGGAATTGGTCACAGTTTATCTATTGAGATTTTAGAAAAGGCCAACATAGACAAAAATAAGTTAGTAGAAAATCTAAACCCAGAAGAGGTGGGTAAGTTGAAAAAAATTATTGAAGATAATTACAGAACTGGTGGAGATTTAAGAAGAGATGTGATTTCAAATATTAAAAGATTAAAAGACATTGGTTGTTATAAGGGAACTAGACACACAAAACGTTTGCCTGTTCGTGGGCAGAGGACAAAGACAAATAGTCGTACTGTTCGTGGCAATATAAGAAAAACTTCTGGCAGTGGCAGACGACCATCAGCCCAAAAGACATAAATAATTTAATCATATTATGGCAGTTATTAAAAAACGTAAGAAAAAAATAATCAAACAGGTGCCTCGTGGCCGCGCATACATTAAAGCCACCTATAATAACACAATCGTTAGTTTAACGGATTTAGGGGGTAATGTTTTGTCCTGGTCTAGTGCGGGTTGTTTTGGTTTTAAGGGAGCTAAAAAGGCCACCCCTTATGCCGCTAGTATTATTGTCAAAAAAGTAGTGGAAAGTGTTAAAGATTATGGTCTAAAAGAAGTGCAAGTTTTTGTAAAAGGAGTTGGAATGGGCCGCGAATCAGCTGTAAGGTCCTTATATACTAACGGACTGAATATTTTATCAATTAAAGACATTACTCCTTTGCCACATAATGGTTGCCGAGCGCGAGGAGTAAGAAGAGTATAAAAATACAAAAAATGATATCAATGCCAAGATGTAAAATGTGTCGCCGAGAAGGCAAAAAACTTTTTTTAAAAGGGGAACGTTGTGCTACCTCTAAGTGCGCTTTGAATAAAAGAAAATATCCACCAGGAGCCAATGGGCCAAAGGGTTATTCTCGTTTATCAGAATATGGTTTGCAGTTACGGGAAAAACAACGCTTAAAAAGGTTTTATGGCATATCAGAAAAACAATGCAAAAATTATTTTACTAATGCTAAAAACAAAAAGGGGAACACAGAAATAAACTTTTTAAGATTATTTGAAACCAGAATTGATAATGTGGTTTGTAAGGCTGGTTTTACTGGCTCGCGCAGAGCAGCACGTCAATTAATTAGTCACGGAAATGTTTTATTAAACGATAAACGTTTAGATATTCCTTCTTATAGAGTAAAAATTGGAGATATAATTAAAGTCAAAAATAAAAAAAATATTGAATCAATGGTTAAAAATAATCTTGCTTTATCCAAAAATAAAGATAAAGATTTCTTGCCAGTTTGGCTTGACGTTGATTCCAAGAATTTGCAGATTAAAATTTTGCAAGAGCCAAATGAGAAAGACCTTCCCCAAGCATTTGACAGCAAATTAATTATAGCATTTTATAGTCGTTAAAATATAATTTAAAGATTTTGATAAATTTAATAATATGAAAAATATTTTTTTGCCACGAGAAATTAATTTTCAACAAGACGAAGGAAACAAAAACAAAGGTTTTGTAATTATTGAGCCCTGTTACCCTGGTTATGGAATAACTTGGGGCAATGCATTGCGGAGGGTTTTGCTCACTTCTTTGGGAGGAGCAGCTGTAGTGTCAGTTAAGATAAAAGGAGTTAAATATGAATTTTCTCCCATTCCTTATATTTATCAAGATGTTCTGGGCATTATTTTGAATTTAAAATTATTGCGATTAAGAATTTTTTCAGAAAACGACGATCCTATTAAGTTAATCCTAAAAGCTAGTGGCGAAAAAAAGGTTTATGCTTCTGACATTGAAAGATTAGCAGATGTAGAGATAATTAATCCTGATTTATTGATTGCTGATTTAACTGACAAAAAAGCCAAATTAGAAATGGAAATTTGGGTAGCTAAGGGCTATGGCTGGGTACCCTCAGAAGCAAAGGAAAGAGAAAATTTAGATATTGGCACTATAGTTGTTGATTCAATTTTTACACCTATTTTGCAAGTTTCAGTTAACATTGAGAATGTGCGCGTAGGAGGCCGCACTGATTATGATAGGTTGATTTTGGGAATTGAAACAGACGGGACCATTTCTCCATTAGAAGCTGGATTAAAGGCTATGGAATTGTTAAACGAACAGTTTTCTTATTTGAGTGAGTTAAGTGCTGTTATTATTTCTTCTAAATCATCAGAAAAAAAGAAAATAGTTGCTGTCAAACCAAAGGTTGTTAAAAAAGCAACTAAAAAAATTGCTAAAAAAGTAGCAAATAAAAAGGTTATTAAGAAAGTAGTTAAGAAAGTAGTTAAGAAAGTAGTTAAAACCAAAAAGAAAAAATAATTTGTTCTATGCGACACAGAAAAAAGGGAAAAATTTTATCTCGAAAAATTGGTCCTCGCAAGGCTCTTTTTAAGGGCTTGG
>CAZDOL010000004.1:0-1076 GCA_964507075.1 uncultured Gammaproteobacteria bacterium | reverse complement strand
GGAAAAATTTTATCTCGAAAAATTGGTCCTCGCAAGGCTCTTTTTAAGGGCTTGGCTTGTTCTCTTATTTTACATAATAGAATAACTACCACTGAGGCGAAAGCCAAAGCAGTAAAGCCCACTATTGAACGTTTAATTTCAAGGGGTAGGGTTAATAATTTAGATAATTTAAGGAAAATTAATGCTTATTTACAAAATAGGGAAGCAACCAAAAAAATTATGGACGAGTTAGGTCCACGCTACAAAGATAGACCCGGAGGTTATTTAAGGATTATTAAAATCGGTTCTCGCAGAGGAGATGTTGCCTCTATGGCAGTTTTAGAATTAGTTTAATTAAAAAAATATGAATGATATCGTTATTAACAGAAAGACACATACCATTAATGCTACAAATAAGATTTTGGGGCGACTGGCAACAAGAGTTGCTTTGCTTTTAACCGGCAAAGGCAAGACTAATTATTTTCCAAACATAGACATAGGAGACGAGGTTATTGTTAACAATGCCTCAAAAATGAAATTCAGCGGACATAAAATGGAACAGAAAATATATTATCATCACAGCGGTTATCCGGGCGGATTAAAGGAAAAAAAAATGAAAGATATATTTGCCAAAAATCCTTCCAGTCTTTTAGAGAAAGCTGTGTATAATATGCTGCCAAAGAACAAGCTTCGTTCAGGAAGAGTAAATAGATTAAAAATCAATAATTAACCAATACAAAAAGTTTGGACACCGAGTGTCCAAACTTTTTGTGTCTTCAGACTTCTCAATAACCTTCTTTTCAGAGGGTTGTTTTAATTTAGAAGAATGTTAAAATTGAAATACCTTAACTTTTATACAATAAATATTTAATTTCCCTGCCTGCCGGCAGGCAGGAAGGTTCTGCGAACGAAGTGAGCGGGTTCTTACTATGAGCGTAGCGAATAGCAACGTTCTCGACGAACGAAGTGAGGAGAGGTTGTTATAATTAAAAAATAATCAGATTTATTTTATGAGTTTATTGACTATTAGAAAATACAATGATCCAATATTAAGGCAAAAATGTGAAGAAGTTAAGGATTTTAACCAGAATATCAGA
>CAZDOL010000003.1:60994-64771 GCA_964507075.1 uncultured Gammaproteobacteria bacterium | reverse complement strand
GGGGATTGACAAATTCTCCAAATCTGTTATATTATTAACATATTGTTTTCTTCAGTTTTCTGTCTATCAGTGGCAAAACCAGTCATCCCTCCTAACTGGGAAGTAGCCACAAGTCAAGGTTGATCTTGCTTGTCAAGCGTAGGCCTTGCACTGGTAGATAGAAAAGTGAAGAAAAATTTGTAAGGAGGTAAAATGAAAATTTTTCTTTTTTCTTTAATAATTCTGTACGTTCTTGTAGGATGCGCTGACTGGGATCCTTTGGGTCCAGGCGAGGACGTTGTTCTCTTGAACGTTCAAGTTCATTTCAATTTTGAGGATCAAGAGGTTGAAATTGAAAACGGAAATTGGAATTCCGCCAGAGTCCAAATATCTCGCAGAGTTTCTGGATATGAGTATATAGAAATATGTGACATTTCTATTGGCGGAAATAAAACCAAAAACATTTCAACTTCATTTGATCACGGAGACAAAATGAAACTCCGTGTCAGAATCAGAAATGATGAAGGGGAGTTGCTGGATAGGAAAACCTATTTTCAACTTCTCTAAACAAAATTTAGTGGCTCTTGTGAAAGCAGGAGCCCAGTTTTTTAAGAATTATATTTAGCTCGCGCTTTTTCTATCCCTTGTTGTAAAGCAAAATTAATTGCTTCAGATGTAAAATTAATAGATTGTTCAACAATCTTTTTTTCTTTTCTGTGAAATTTTTGTAAAACAAACTTTCTAACATCAATAAAATTTGCATCTAAACTTTTTATTCCTACCCTAAAACGAACAAAATCTTGACCTCCCAATTTTTCAATGATAGATTGCACGCCTTTATGTCCGGCCGAAGAACTATTAAAAGATATTTTCATTCTCCCCAAATCTAAATCCATGTCGTCATGAATCACCCAGAAATCTGGTAATTGAGATTTATTTTTGATTAACTTGCCTACGCTAATTCCCGATTCATTCATAAAGGTAGTGGGCAGAGCTAACAAAACGTCATCTTTTTTAGAAATATGAACTTGCAAATTTTTGTTTAATTTGAATTTAGGAAAATGAAAATCATTAGCAAATTTTTTTAAAATTACTTGCCCAATATTGTGGCGAGTTTTTTGATATTTTAGACCAGGATTACCTAATCCTACGATTATAGTCATAGAACATTAGAACATGGGAACATTAGAACATTATAAAAATTGACCCAACTATCCCAACTAACTTAATAAATACTAAATTTTTAAACTTTTGCTTTACTTGATAATGTGATTTTAATTGGAGTTCCTGAAAAATCCCATCTCTTTCTAAGTGCTTTCTCTATAATATTAATTTGAGCTGGATTAATAGATTTTCTTTTTAGAACAATTGCTGGAGTTAAAAATAAAAAATTAGGTGGACAAACGTCAGTTTGCAGGGCGTGAATTCTTGCCCAAACATCAGAAGGAAGTTTTTTTCTTCTAACTATTGATTTTAAAAATTCATTTAATTTTAGTTCGGTTATTCTACGAAAACAATTTTTTTGCACCCTAACTATTAAGCTGAATATCTCTTGAACGTTCTTCCCTTTTTTAGCGGAAACAAAAACAGCTGGAGCCCAAGAACCCAAATTAAGATCAAAATCTTCTCTTTTAAATTTTTGTTTGGGAACTAAATCACACTTATTAATAACAAATATTAATCCTTTGTCCTTGCTAATAATCAAATCAGCCAAAGCTTTGTCCTGATGGCTTAAAGAAGAGGTAATGTCCAGGACCATCAAAATGATATCAGCGCGTTCAATGGTAGCTAAAGAACGACGGACTCCAATTTTTTCAATAATAGCTTTAATCCTTGCTTTACGCCGAATTCCAGCAGTATCAATTAATAAAAAATCATTTTCTCCTACAGTTAATAAACTATCCTGAGGTCCACGTGTAGTATGGGGCTTGGGAGAGACAATAACTTTTTCTTCTCCCAAAAGAGCGTTAAGCAAAGTTGATTTCCCAACATTAGGTTTACCTATAATGGCTACTTTAATTAAAGGCAACTTTTCCCGATCGTCGTCTATTGATGTTAAAAATTTCTCTTTTGTTTGCTCTACTACATAATCCAATAAATCGCCAACCCCACTACCATTAAGAGCGGAAACACAAAAGGGCTTTCCCGCGCCTATTTTTAACCAATGCGCACTCAACCCCAGCTCTCTTTTGGCTGGATTATCTGCTTTATTCAAAACCAAAAAACAGGGTTTTTTTGATTTTTTGATCAAACGACTTATTTCTCTTTCTAAATTAGAAATAGGAACATCTGGTGATTTAATTTCTAAGATAAAAAAGATAAAATCAGCTTCTTGAATGGCCATATTAATATGCTTAATTACTTCTGTTTTAAAATCATCTGGATCCTCCCACACTCCGCCCGTGTCAATAAAAGTAATCTCTTCTCCTCGCCACTCACAAATCCCATAATTACGATCGCGCGTAGTTCCGGGAATATCAGAGGTAATCGCCTTAGATTGAGATATTAGGCGATTAAATAAAGTTGATTTACCAACATTGGCTTGTCCTACTAAAGCAATTTTAACCATAAAAAAACATTAGTTTACTTGGGGGCCGAGATCCCAAGTGAATTTTGAATTTCGGGAACAATTTCTGTGGTTTCTACTAAAAAAATATTTTTTGCTAATTTTGCCAATTCTTTAAAATTTCCTGTCTTAGTTTTTAAAACATAAGCTCCGTTATCCATAATTGTCTGCTCTAATAATCCTTTAGGGCCTATTTGAATAACCTGGGTAATAATATTTTCAAGCGGAGTATAGCTAGCCAATCGCGACATCTTAATTATTTGACTAATATCTAAATTACTGCTGATATTGTTTTGAAGAATATTGTAAAAACTCAATATTTTTTGGGGATGAATTAAAATATTTTGATCCAAAACTTTATTGGCAATAGCAATTAAAACCTTTTGCTGCCTCTTGCTACGGGCAAAGTCAGAATTCTCTCCATTGCCTCCGTGCCGGGAGCGTGCAAACTGTAAAGCTCTATCACCATCCATTGTTTGCCGACCAGCGTCAAAGCTAACGGTTCTGGGTTGATAATTAAGGCCGGGAAACTCATAATCAACGAAACCATTATCCACTTCAATTTCTATTCCCCCCAATTCATCAACTAATTCTTTAAAAATTTGAAAATCTGCCCGAACCCAATAATGAACTGGTACGCTTAGAATATCACTAACAACATTGCTGGCCAACTCTCCACCATCATTAGAACGAGCTGCTCCTAGAGCATTAGCAAAATTAATTCTTTGCCAACCATATTTAGGAATAGGCACATAAAGATCACGAGGAATTGACAACAGGGCCATTTGATGAGACGAAGGTTTAATGCTAGCCAAAATAATGGAATCTGTTAAATATGGTCCCTCATGTTGGGCTCCGCCCATACCTAAAATTAAAATATTAATCCTGTCAGATAACTCCCCTTTAAGTATTTTATCTTTGCCTATAGCCATTTTTACCACCCCCTCCCAAAAAGAAAGTTTTCCTAAATTACCCAAAAAACTATTCTGAGAAACAACCACTTGCGAGAAAAAAATACTTAAAAAAATTAAAAGAAAAATCAATATCTTGAAATTCCTCCAAATCTTTTTTCTTTTAATGTTCTGAGCAACATAGGCCTGCTCAGAACGAGGAGGGGTATAAACTCTATCAATTAAATTAATTCTTCTATCAGACATATTATGTTGGTTAATTAGGATTATAATTAAATTACATTATTATTTTTACAATAAAGATTTAATTTCAAGGTTCTG
>CAZDOL010000003.1:59272-60894 GCA_964507075.1 uncultured Gammaproteobacteria bacterium | reverse complement strand
TTTACAATAAAGATTTAATTTCAAGGTTCTGCGAACACAGTGAGCAGGTTCTTATAATTAAATTACATTATTATTTTTACAATAAAGATTTAATTTCAAGGTTCTGCGAACACAGTGAGCAGGTTCTTATCTTAACAAATTTTGGTCTGTTTTGAAATGTTAATAAGGATTCCAAAAGCACACAAAAAAACAATAAGGTTAGAACTACCATAACTCATAAAAGGCAAAGGAATACCAGTCATAGGCAAGAGACCCAGCATACCACCCATATTAATAGAAACCTGCAAAATAAACCAGAAACCAATTCCTCCTGCCAAAAGCTGCCCGAACCTATCTTTAGACAAAAAAGCAATCTTAAAAATGCGGTAAGCTACAAAAAAATAAGCAATTACCAAAAATGCGGTAACTATAAATCCTAATTCTTCCGCTGTAACCGCAAATATAGAATCGCTAATAACTTCTGGGAGACGATAAATCTTTTGAGCCGAAAGCCCTAATCCTTTGCCAAAAATACCACCAGAACTAATAGCAGAAAGTGCCTGAGTTATATGATAACCAATCCCGTCAACATTTATGTCGGAAGCTCGAGAAAAAACCAATAAACGTTGCAAGCGATATGGTTCATATTTAATAGCAACTCCAACTGCTAACAAAAAACCAAAAAACAAATACCCAAAATGTAAAATTGGAGCACCAGCCATAAAATAAACAACTATAGCGGAAAAAATGATTATTACTAAAGTGCTTAAATCTTTTTGTGGAATAATCAATGCAGAAATAATCCCTATCAAAAAAACAAAAGGAATAAACGCCCTACAAAAATTTTTAATATTTGTCTGCTTCTTAGATAACCAAGCAGACAAAAAAAGTAAAAAAGCTAATTTGATTGCTTCTGAGGGCTGAAAAATAATACTTCCTATTTTTAACCAACGCTGCGACCCCCCCCTAATAACTCCAAGCTTGGGCAACAAAACCAGAATTAAAAGAAAAATTACTCCGACCAAAATAGGCACAGCTACTTTTTTGAGTTTACGATAGTCAAGGCGCGACAACAGAAAAAAAATAATCAACCCTGGCAATAAACCATACAACAACTGGTGTTTTAAATAAAAATAACAATCATTCAATTTCTGGCAACCAACAAAATGACTGGCGGAAGTTAACATCAAAAAGCCAAAAACAAGCAAAAGAACAAAACTAATAATCAAAAAATAATCAGGGGCATGAATCTTAGAGGTGGTTTTTAACATAACTAAAAACTAATAATTAACAAAATGGATAATAATAAAATAATTTGTACTATTAAAAAACTATACAGCAAAACAAAAACAATTTTTCTTTCCTTCTGAGAATAAAAATGAAAAGATAAGATTAAATTAACTATTAAGACTGAAAATCCGAATAAAACAGGAATAAACAATCTAGGCCAAGAACCAATCATATCAACGCCAGAAAAAATATTGTAATGCAGGGTTACGAAACTCTTAACACCCAAAAAATTAAAAATAACATAAAACCAAATGAAAATATTCAAGACAGAACTAGTAATTATTAAAAAACGAATTTTGGGTTCTTTCCAAAAACTTATCCTAGAAAAATTTTGAAAAACATTCTTAATCATT
>CAZDOL010000003.1:30245-59172 GCA_964507075.1 uncultured Gammaproteobacteria bacterium | reverse complement strand
ATCTGGGGTAATTCCCTCTTCATTAAAAGAACGATTTAATGGTGTATACCAATTAGCAATAGTAAGCTTAAGGGCTGAGCCGTCAGATAAATTCTTTAATTCCTGTACCGAGCCCTTGCCAAATGTTTGCGCGCCCAAGATTGTTGCCTTTTGATAGTCCTGCATAGCTCCAGCCAAAATCTCTGAAGCTGAAGCTGATCCTTGGTTAACTAAAACAATGGTTGGGAAATCATCAAAATGCTGAGGGCCAGAGGATTTATATTCTTTTCCTCGGTCATTAGCATCCCGGGCAATAACTACTACTTTTCTTCCTAGCCAATAACCGGCGATGTTCACTGCTGTGTCCATATATCCACCAGGATTATTGCGCAAATCTAAAATTAAACCATCTGGGTTAGAAGCTAAAACCACTTGAGCAATGCTCTGAAAATCAGACCAAGTGTCATCAGAAAAATGAGTTATTTTAATATAAGCAATCTTATCATTTTCTCCCTTTAATTCCCAAGAAACTGTTTTAATATCAATGGTATCACGAATAATCTCTACTTCTTTGGTAATTTTCTCTGGTTTTCTTAAAATAGTCAAAACAACCTTGGTTCCTTTTTCGCCCCTGATTAAATGAGCGGCTTCGTCTAACCCCATGCCTAAAGTACTTTTTTCATCAATGCCATAAATTTTATCTCCTGACCGTAAACCAGCTCGAAAAGCTGGAGTATAATCTAAGGGCGCTATAACCGTGAGCCTATCATCTTTAATGCCAATCTCTATCCCCACTCCTTCAAAACTTCCAGAAACATCATCTAAGAACTTTTTGGCCAGGTCTGGTTTTAAAAAAATAGAATAAGGATCTTTTAATCCCTCCACTAATCCGCGCAGAGAACCATAAAACAAATCTTCTTCTGAAACTGGTTGCACTACATAATCTTTTTCAATCGTGGTCCAAACCTTTTCAAACAAAGAAACATCAAATTGATCATCAATGCTACTTGCTGATTGACCAGAAATAATTATTTCTGGAGAAGTAGTAAAATCTTTATCTAAAAAAAAGCCAATTAAAAACCCAAAAAAACAAAACACAAAAATTAAAATTATAGCTCTTTTTTTGCTGATAGTTTTCATAAAAAATACATTAACCTACAATAGTATTATTTTTTAAATGCTTATATGCTAATTTCGTTGCTATTCTTCCCCTAGGAGTTCTATTCAAAAAACCAAGTCTAATTAGATAGGGCTCATATATTTCCTCTATGCTCGCCAAATCTTCGCCAGTGCTCGCAGCCAAGGTTTTGAGTCCTACTGGACCACCAGCAAACTTTTTAATTAGAGAAGAAAGGATCTCGCGATCTATAAAACTAAGACCAAAATCATCAATGCCTAAAATATCTAAAAGATTAAAGAGAGTAGATGCCCCAATAATCTTTTCTCCTCTTACTTGGGCAAAATCTCGGGTTCTTTTTAAAAGACGATTAGCTATACGAGGAGTGAAACGAGAGCGTTTGGCTAGTTCATGAACTGTTTTTGGTTCTAAATCTATTTTCAAAATTTTAGATGAACGCTTGATAATATCTTCTATCTCTAGGGTTTCATAAAAATTCAAGCGATACGTCATACCAAAACGGTCACGCAGGGGAGGAGATATTAAACTGGGCTTAGTTGTAGCGCCCACCAAAGTAAAACGAGGAATATCTAAGCGTAAAGTTTTAGCGCTAGGTCCTCTACCTACTATTATATCTAAAGCGCACTCTTCCATAGCTGGATAAAGAATTTCTTCAATATGCCGATTGAGGCGATGGATTTCGTCAATAAACAGAACACCACCTTCTGGTAAACTAGTTAAAATAGCGGCCAAATCACCTGCCCTTTCTAATGCTGGTCCAGATGTAATTTGAATATTAATACCCATCTCATGCGCTATAATATGTGAAAGCGTAGTTTTTCCCAAGCCATGAGACCCTTGAAATAATATGTGTTCCAATGGCTCTCCCCTCTGCTTGGCAGCCTGAATAAATATCTTAAGCCCTTCTTTTAATTTTTTTTGCCCAACAAACTCATCTAATGTTTTTGGCCGCAAAGTTAAATCAACTCCTTGGTCTTCTGGTAATTCTTCCTGACTAATAATATTTTCTGGCGGCACTTTGGACATAATGTCTAAAATTAAAAAAATAATTAAATTAGTTATTCTTGACTTAACGTTTATATTATTATAACAAAATCAAATCTTTTAACAAGAAAAACATATTTTGACATCATGCCCTAAAATGTTATTATAAATATACTACAAAATATTTAAAAGTTCAGAGGTTCGACCTCTAAATAATTAAATACTGGCGTATAGCTCAGGGGTCACCTGCCTGCCGGTAGGCAGGGAGCGCCACTCTTATAGCGATAACTTCTTTTTATTACTGTCTTAAGTGGGCGTAAATATGGGCGTATAGCTCAGGGGTCAGAGCGCCACTCTTATAGCGATAACTTCTTCTTTATTACAATTTCAAGTGGGCGTAAATATGGGCGTATAGCTCAGGGGTCAGAGCGCCACTCTTATAAAGTGGATGTCGCAGGTTCAAATCCTGCTACGCCCACTTGAGATTTATAATAATGATTGTTATCGATATATCAAACAACAACCATACAATATATAATAATCGTAGTTGTTGATATAAAGTGGATGTCGCAGGTTCAAATCCTGCTACGCCCACTTGAGATTTATAATAATTAAATTAAAACTAATATGCTAAGAGTATTTATCGGAATATTAATTACCATCATTGGATTTATGATTGTTTGGAAATCAGAAAAAGTTTTGGGCTTTTTCGGAAAAAGCGCCTGGGCTGAAAAACACCTTCAATATGAAGGCGGAAGCCATCTATTTTACAAATTAGTGGGAGTAGCTATTATTTTATTAGGACTTTTTGTTATCAGCAATATTTGGCAAGATATTATGGGAGGAATTGCTGGGATATTTATAAAATAACATGGGCCTATGGTTCAGTGGCAGAACACTACGTTTGCAACGTAGAAACGGCAGTTCGATTCTGCCTAGGTCCATTCTTAAAAGGGGACTGTCCCCTTTTATTGCCATCGTATAATTCGCTATAGTAAAAGATTATAGAGCGATTTTTTCAATTTCGCACGATTCTGTCAAAAAATATAAAATCTACACAATGATTACTAATAAACAAATTATTAATTTAATCAATAAAAAAATAGAAAAAGAGCCTCTTTTTTATATCACACGCAACAAATTGCGAGCAACAGGGATAGAAAAACTATTAACAAATTATAAAATAATCACAGCTTTTCCCTTGAAAGATACTGCTGAAATTATTGAAACAACAGATATTCCCAAGGGTATGGCAATTGTTTTTAAGAATAATTCTAAAATACAGCGACTAAGTAAAGAAAAAAAAATCAAATTACTGAATCCTGATTTTCGTCTGGTAGAAAAATACGAGAATAAAATAAGCCAATATCAATGGTTAGAAAAAATTATTCCAGAATATCTTCCTCCAACTATTATCAGTATTCCTAAATCCATTTTATTTTCAAAATTGGAAAAAAAAGTAGGCAAACCATTTATATGTCAATTTAATCGCAGTCACAGCGGAGAAGGAACTCAAATAATTAAAAATAAAAAAGATTGGGAGAGGTTGAAAAAAAAATTTCCCGAACGTCCACTGCGACTTTCAAAATTAATCTCTGGAGAAACATTTACTATTAATGTTTGCCTTTGGAAAAAATGTATATTATTGGGAAATATCAGCTATCAGATAACTGGACTTAAAGAATTCACTGATTTGCCCTTTGCTACCATTGGCAATGATTGGTCGTACGCAAACCAGAATATTTCAAAAAAAAATATAGAAGATATAAAAAGGATTACAGAAAAAATAGGCATTGCTATGCTTCAAGATGGATGGAAAGGATTGTTTGGTTTAGATTTTATTCGTTCTGAAGAAGATTGGTTTGTAATTGAAGTCAATGCTCGCCAACCAGCTTCAGTAAATTTAGAAACAATTTATCAACAAAAACAAGGACCAGGGCTAACCGTCATGACCATTCATTTAGCTGCTTTATTAGACATCCCCCTTCCTGCTGATTCTTTAGAAATGCAAAGATCTGTCCAAAAACTGAAACAAGGCGCGCGAATTCTAATAAGAAAGAAAAAAGGGCAAAATCTTGCCAAATTGAAAAAATTGCTCTCTCTCCCAGAACAGGAGTGGGTTTGCGGCAAGCAGAAAATGGGGACTGTCCCCAATGAGGTTGTTTGTTCTGTTCAAAAAGAAAAGGGGGGTTTTATTGAAAAACACAATCAATGGAATTCAGATGCTCAGAAAATTATAAAAATATTATCCGATCAAAAAACTTAAATAAACAAATATGAGGCAGAAACTTTCTTTATCTTCTTCGGCCCAACAAACCATTGATTCTTATCTAAAGATGAAAATTGGCAATAAAACCATTGCCTGTCCTTATTTTATCAATCATCTTAGAGCTTATGCTGGCTTACGCGTGTTCTTGGGAAAAGGAACAGCAAATGAAATTATTGAAGAAGCACAATCAATCGCTCAACAAAAAAATATTAATTTAGAAACAATATCAGAAGAAGAACTATACCAAATTCTTAATAAGCATCACCTGGGAATTGATTGTTCGGCTCTAGCGACCTATGTTTTAAAATCAGAATACAAAGAAGAAAAACAAATCAATATTATTCCCAAAATTCACATTGTCTCCTTTTGGAAAAATCCTTTCCGATATTTAATATCACTAACCAGACCAATAGAAAATATTAGCGTTAAAGTATTGGTCAATAATAAAAATAGTCAAGAAATTGAAAATCTAAGTCAAATTCTTCCTGGCGA
Organism: uncultured Gammaproteobacteria bacterium; assembly: GCA_964507075.1. GTDB lineage: Bacteria > Patescibacteriota > Patescibacteriia > UBA2591 > UBA6264 > JAIPGN01. The sequence continues at coordinate 54,310 of CAZDOL010000003.1, read as the reverse complement.
CATGGTAATTCGCCACAACCTAAGGCATGTTCTTTTGATTAAAGAAGTAGAGATTGAAAATAATATTATCCAAAGAATAACACTTGTTCACGCTCCAAAACCAATTAAAAAAGAATATCACGGTCCTGGCGTGCAAGAAATAAGGGTCTCTTTTGTTGGACTACACCAACCTAATATAGAAAATTTACAAGAACAAATAAACGAAGAAAAAATAATTATTCGCCGTTTAAAATTTTAAAAAATATGGATTTTTTTTATCAAAATTTACTAACAACAATTCTGTTTTTCATTATTTTTTCTTGTTTAATAGCTTTTGTTTTAGCTCCTCTAATTATCCACTTGCTTTATAAACTAAAAATCCAAAATAAGATAGAGCTAGACCCTTCATTAAAAGCAAACAATCAACGCGCCAGTAAAGCGGGTACGCCCATTATGGGAGGTTTGTTAATAATAGCCACCATCCTTATTGTCACTTTACTTTTTAATTTTGAACAAAAATTCACTTATGTGCCTATAGGCGTAATGTGTTTATCTGCGCTTCTTGGAGGAATAGATGATGTCTTAAATGTCTTTGGTAAAAAAAGAAAAATCAGATCTCTAAGATTAACTCTAAAATTAATCCACTGCCATAAGAATAAATCTTATCGTGTTTGGTTAATTTTCGCCCTACCTTGGACTTTATTTAAAAATGCTTTTCGCATTTTAAGTTCCCATCCTACGCGCGGTGTTTTGCCTCATGAAAAAATAATTCTTCAATTTCTAACCGGAGTTATTACTGCTTGGTGGATAGTCTTTAAATTAGGAAATCAATGGCTTTATATTTGGATACCATTTAATGGTGAGGTTTATTTGGGATATTGGATGATACCCGTAGTTATTTTCACTGTAATGTTCTTTGCTAATGCAGTAAATATTTCTGACGGACTGGACGGACTCTCTGGTGGTGTTTTGTTATCAGCATTTTGTGGACTGGCCATTATTGGCTTTTTGCAAAATAATTCTCATTTTGCTATTCTAAACGCCAGTGTCATTGGAGCGCTAATTGCCTATATTTATTTTAATATCAAGCCCGCTCGTTTCCAAATGGGAGACGTGGGCTCTCTTAGTATGGGCGCTCTGTTTGCGGTAACAGCTATTGCCCAAAACAGACTTTTAATTATCCCCTTCTTTGGTTTTATATTCCTAATAGAAATTGTCTCTGTAATTTTGCAAATATTCTGGCGTCATATTTTAGGCAAACGCTTATTTAAAATGGCCCCCCTACACCATCACTTAGAATGTTTGGGTTGGAGCGAAGAAAAAATAGTAATGCGATTTTGGATTATTAATTTATTTATGATGTTTTTGGGTTTATGGGTAGCAATGCATTAGTCAACGAACATATTGACTTAAAAAACAAAAAAATTCTCATTTATACTGGGGATTCTTTTGGATTAGATGCCCGTAAAATAATGCCCAGTAGGCCGAAAACAGCTGACGGAATACTACGATATGCTAAACATAATATCGTTGGAGTGGTTGATAATAATTGTAAAAAAATATATGTTTCTGAAATATTAAAAGATGTTAAAAAAGAGATTCCAATATTCAAAACAATTAAAGACGCCAAAACTAAAACTTCGGCAAATGTACTAATAATAGGCATTGCCCCCCAGGGAGGCAAAATGCCCCAAAAATTCATTGATGATTTGGTTTGGGCTTTAGAAAATAATTTTGATATAGTGAGTGGTATGCACGTGCCACTTTCTTTGCATTCTAAAATATTTAAAACAGCTAAACAAAATTCTTGCAAAATATGGGAAACACGCCCATCCCCAGCAGAATTACCAATCGCAAGTTGCCAAGCATATAAAATAAAAAAACCAATTGTATTAACAATAGGAACAGATGCTGCCATTGGAAAACTAACGACCACTTATGAATTGGCAAAAATGGCTAGCAAAAAATATAATACCTGTATAATTCCAACAGGACAGACTAGTATTATGATTGAAGGCTGGGGTATTGCTGTTGATAAATGTGAAGGCGATTTTATGGCTGGAGCTGTTGAAAAAATGATTTTAGAAAAAGAAAAAAAAGAAAATCCAGATATATATTTTGTAGAAGGGCAAGGGTCCTTGTCTCATCCTGCCTTTTCTACAACGGCAATAGCATTAATACATGGCGCCTGTCCCACTCATTTAGTTTTAGTTCATAGACCTTTAAGAAAACGCATTACAGGATGTCAATTATTGCCTGTCCCAGACATAAAGACAGTCATTGAGCTCGCAGAAAAAACTGTTATTCCTTCATTCTTAAACACTAAGGTAGTAGCAATTGCTCTAAATACAAGCGGAATGACAGACCAAGAAGCAAAAAAAGCAATTATAGACACAGAAAAGAAAACAGGATTACCGACAACAGATCAGATTCGCTATCCAAAAGATTGGACAACTCTTTTTCATAGGGACAGTCACCCTATTTTCTAAGCCCTTATTTAAGCCGAAAATTAGACTATTATGTCAAGAATTGCTAGATTAGTTGCTGTTGGTTATCCTCACCATATAACTCAACGAGGCAACTACAAACAAAAAACTTTTAGATCTCAAAAAGACTTCACACAATATCTCAATTGGATTGAGGAGTATTGTAAAAGATATCTACTTTTAATTTTTGCTTATTCTTTAATGCCAAACCACGTTCATTTTATTGCCACTCCTCAAAAAGAGGATTCATTAGCCAAAAGTTTTGGCGTGGCTCACGGACTATATTCACAATTTTTTAATAAAAAACATAATTTTAGAGGACACTTGTGGCAAGATCGCTTTTATTCTTGTGTTTTGGATGAAAAACATTTTTATGTTGCCATTAGATATGTAGAAAGAAATCCAGTAAAAGCAGGACTGGTTGAGAAAGCTTGGGATTGGCGATGGTCAAGCGCTAGTGCTCACATAAAAGGACTAAAAGGTAAAGATCAAAATGGCATTACTTTAGCTGACATAAATGAATTAATCGGAATAAATAATTGGCGAGAATATCTTGAAAAGGAAAATAAAAAAGAAATAATTAAAGAAATTGAGAACCATGTTTTAACTGGCCGACCATTGGGTGATAAAAATTTCATTGAAAATTTAGAATGTCTTTATAAAAGAAAATTAATTATTTCGTCATCTGGCAGACCAAAAGTGGCTTGATTAAGGCAGATTAAAATGGGGTGACTGTCCCTATAAAAAAAATATGGCACAAAAAGATAAACTAAATATTGATTTATTTACAACTAAAAATGGAAAAAATTACAGAAAAAGCAAGGTTGTGAATAAAACAGATATTAAAAACTACTTTTCAAAAAAAGGATTTAATGTCCTTGATATTAAACAACTATGGAGGCATATTCACGGAAAATTAGAAAAAAATAATAAAATTTTCTTTTTTAAAATGTCCTCAACTCCTGATATTGGAGAAAGAACGCAAAATGAAGTTTCTTGGAATGAACAAATTTATAAACTGATTAAAAAATCTAATATTGACTATTTTAATGTTCCTAAGGTTTATGATTATGGACATTATCAGGGAAAATTTTACTATTTATCAAATTATCATGCCGGACAATTTTTGTCGCAAAAAAATCCATTTAATGTAAAAAAATTGAATAAATGGATTGATAAAATCATAAAAACAAATTTATTTTTTCTTTCGTTAAAAAATATAAATTTTTATAGAGACAAATATTCAAAAAATTTTACAGAAAAATGGAATGATTATTTTAAAAAAGTTAATGGTTGGTACGAAGAAGTAAAAGAAAATCAACTTCAAGGCGTTATTGACGAAGTAAAAAAACTAAAAAATACATATACAGCTGGGATATCTCACGGAGATTTTGTTCCTTGGCATATGATTCAAGATAACGAGAGATTCGTGCTAATTGACGGCGAACACGCAAGTAGTCAGTCACCAAGATATTATGATATCTGTTATTTTTATCACAGGATATATACAAGCGCTAATTCACCAAAATTCGCGAAATATTATTTAAATAAAATTCGCCAGGATCTTCCTAATCCAGAAAAAAATAGATTTGATGCGTCTATCAGGCCAATTTTAGCCAGCAGAATGATAGGCGGATTCTGGGATGTAAAAACAAGCGGACTAAAAAACTTAACATATCATAACCAATTAAAAAAAGATTTTTTAAAAAATAATCTTTTATAAAAAATGACAAAAAAACACATTCATTTTATTGGAATTTGCGGAGTTGGGATGGGAGCTTTAGCGGTAATGTTCAAAAAAATGGGTTGGAAGGTGACTGGCTCTGACAAAGGTTTTTTTCCTCCTATTAGCGAACATCTTAAAAAAGCTAAGATTAATTTTTATCCAGGTTGGCATCCAGAAAATATTGGCTCACCTCAAATAGTAGTAGTGGGCAATTTTATCTCCTTGAAAAATCCAGAATATTTGAAAGTTGTTAGAGAAAAGCTAAATATAAAATCGTTTCCCGAGTTAGTAAAAAAATATATTATTAAAAAAAACTCCATAGTAGTTGCTGGCACTTACGCTAAAACCACTATCAGTGCTTTTTTGACCCATATATTAAAACAGGCAAAAAAAAATCCCAGCTGGTTCGTGGGGGGAATAGCTCCTGACTTAGAAAATGGCGCATATTGTGGACAAAGTGAGTGGAGCGTAACGGAAGGAGACGAGTATAGTACAGCTCGTTGGGATATTCGTTCTAAATTTTTATGGTATAAACCAACCCATCTTATTCTTTCTTCTATTATTTGGGATCATGTTGATATTTTCCCTCGCGAAAAAGACTATTTGACCAGTTTTGCAAAACTAATAAAATTATTACCCCCTCAAGGAAAAATCTTGGCCAGCATAAAAAAAGAAAAAGATAAAAATTTAGAAAAAATTATTTCTTTAACAAATACTGAAATAATCCGTTACGGCGAAAAAAAAGTAGTTAATGGTAAAAAAGATTACTCTTATGAAATAAATTCTTTATCATCTAAAAAATCCTGTTTTACTATTTATAATAAAGGTAGAGTATTAGAAAAATTTGAAACTAAACTATTCGGAGAACATATGATTGAAAACCTAACGGCGGGGATTGCTATGTGCCATACAATAGGTGTAGAATTAAATAAGATCAAAAAAGCAACAAAAAATTTTCAAGGCGTGAAACGTCGTTTAGAACTCAAATCTTCAAAAAAAGATATTTTCATATTTGATGATTTAGCTCATTCTCCAGTTAAAGCCAAAAGTTCGTTAATGGCTATTCGGCTCTATTTCCCTAAAGCTCGCATCTTTGCCGTTTATGAGCCAAACGTAGGTAATCGCACCGAAACTAGTAAAAAATTTTATGAACAAGTATTTTCTTCTGCTAATTTTGTTTTAATTCCACGGCTATCAAAGACCAAAACAAACACAGAACAAGAAAAGAGAATGAACGGAGAAGAATTAGCCAAAACAATTAAAGAAAAAAATAAAAAAAACCTAAAGGTTTTCTATTTTGAAGCAGACAACGAATTGGTTCATTTTTTAGAAACAAAAACAAAACCTGGAGACGTGATTATTTTTTTAGGGTCTCATGGTTTTCGGGGAATGATTGAACAAAGTGTAAGGCAAATCTCATCCAAATAAAATTATTTGCCTTCGTCTATCACATCTAAACCAACATTATCCCCTTCAATTCCCGAAACTTCTAATGTAATTCCACAAGTGTCGCATTCAATAATACTGCCTTCCTTAATTTCAGAAAGATCAGAAATATTAATGTTGTTTTTGCACTCGGGGCAAATTAAATTAAACATAATAACATTTTAGGAAAATAAATATCAATGTCAAGGCCTTTATGAACAATACTCAACAAAAAAAATATCCCAATTTGGCGCAAAAATTAAATTTACCAGAAGTTTGGATTAAACATGAATATCTTAATGAATCTGGCTCCCACAAAATCAGGCTTCTTTCATATTTATTTGAAAAATATATTCCTCAGGGAGAAAAAAAATTTGTTATCTCTTCTTCTGGCAACGCTGCTATTGCTGCTTGTTACTATTTAGAAAAAATTAAAAATCCTCAAATAAACTTAATGGTTTTCGTTCCCTTAGCTATAGACTCTAAAAAATGGAAACGTTTACAGTTAGCTCGAAACAATTCTCCACAAATTAAAATTAAAAAATCAAGAAAAGCCAAACAAGATGCCTTTAAGTTTTCTAAAGAAACAGGAGCTATATTCCTGCGAGGGTCCACTGAATCCCAAGCAGAACAAGCTTATGTTGGATTAGGAGAAGAAATGGCGCAAATACCAAATTTGCAAGCAATTTTTATTCCTACCTCCTCTGGAATAACTAGCTTGGGAACATTTGAATACTTTAAAAAAATAAATCAAAATGTAGAAATCCATATAATCCAAACAGAAAAAACTCATCCCTTAGCCTGGGACTTTGACAAAGAATTTAAGGTCAAAAAGAAATCCTTAGCAAAGGCTATTGTGGATAAAACAGCTAAAAGAAAAATGGATGTTATCAGAGCCATCCAAGAATCAGCTGGATGGGCTTGGGTAATTAGCGACAGAGAATTAAAAACGGCTCGAAAAATAATTGAAATAAATACAGATCTTGCTAAAATAAGCTATGATAGTTTATTATCTATAGCGGGCCTACTTAAAGCTCAAAAAAATAATTGGAAATTTAATGGACCAATTTGTTGTCTCTTCACTGGAGAATAAAAAATCACCAGACACTTCAGGGTCAAACCATGAAGTAATATAAATTTTAACATATGAATCTTGAAATTAAAGGGGGACGAAAATTAAAAGGAACAGTTATCACAAATACATCAAAAAATTCTGCTATGGGTTTAATGGCAGCTAGTCTTTTGAATAAAAGTAAAACTGTTCTTAGGAAAGTTCCTCACATTGAAGAAGTTAATCGTATGACTGAGGTATTGCGCAGTTTAGGCGTTAAGGTAGAATGGATAAAAAAATATGATTTAGAAATCATTCCTCCAGTAAAATTAAAAATAAAAAATCTCAACAAAAAAGCAGCAGCCAAAACCAGAAGTATTATTATGCTTATGGGTCCCCTTGTTCATGAATTTAAAAAATTCTCCCTTCCTCAACCTGGCGGATGCAAATTGGGCCTGAGAACAGTTAGACCACATTTATTCGCTTTAGAAAAATTAGGCGTTAAAATTAAAACCCTCTCTAAAGAATATGAGATAAGCCGCGAAAAAACAAAAAGCAATGAAATAGTTCTCTATGAATCAGGAGATACCACTACCGAAAATGTTTTAATGGCAGCAGCCAGAATAAAGGGTCAAACTACTATCAAACTAGCCTCTGCCAATTATCAAGTTCAAGATTTATGCTATTTTTTAACTAAATTAGGAGTCAAAATTAAAGGCATAGGAACAACAACCTTGATTGTGTCTGGCAAACCCAAAATAAAAACTCCTGTTGAATACTGCCTAAGCGAAGATCCCATTGAATCAATGTTTTTCTTGTCCGTAGCCGCAACTACGAATTCTCCTTTAACCATCAAAAGATGTCCTATTGATTTTCTTGAGTTAGAATTATTAAAACTAGAAAAAATGGGCTTCAATTTTGAAATTATTAAAAAATATAAGGGGAGAAATCATTTTACAAACTTAGTAGATATTAAAACATTCCCCTCTAAATTAAAATCTTTGGAGGAAAAAATTTACGCTCGACCATTCCCAGGACTAAATATTGATAACCTGCCCTTTTTTGTACCTATTGCTACTCAAGCTCGGGGACAAACTCTAATTCACGATTGGGTTTACGAACATCGAGCTATTTATTATACTGAGTTAGCAAAATTAGGTGCTAAAATTATTTTAGCAGACCCTTATAGAGTTTATATCAATGGTCCGACCAAGCTAAAAGCAACTGAAATTATTTGTCCCTCTGCATTGCGGCCAGCAACCATAATCCTAATTGCTATGCTCAAAGCTCAAGGAACCTCAATTTTACGCAATGTTTATTCTATTAATCGTGGTTATGAAAAATTGAGCGATCGTTTAAATAAAATAGGAGCCAGAATTAAAATAATATAGAGATGGGTAATCGGTTAATTGGGTAATCGGGATTTTTAAAAAAGAAATCTTAGAACTTGCCCCCACACCTATGCATAGGTGTGGGGGCTTGCGAATATTAACAAATTTATTTATAATTAAAATACATTAATTTATATATAATAATATTTAATTACAAGGTTCCTGAGCGAAGCGAAGGGTTCTTATACTATCAATAATATGGCTAACGAAAATAAGCAAAACATAATCAAAGATAGTGTAATTGATGCACGCAGTTTATTAGAAGAAGCAGGTATAGAAGAAAAAATGAAAATTGCTGATTTGGGTTGCGGAAGCAGGGGATATTTTGCCATTCAGGCCGCTAAGCTAATAGGTGAAGACGGTTTGGCCTATGCTGTGGATATTATCAAACCAGCTCTACAAAATGTAAAAAACACTGCTCATTTATTCGGTATCACAAATTTAAGAACAATTTGGGCGGATTTAGAAGTCCCTGAATCAACCAAAATACCAAAAGAAAGCATAGATTTGGCTATGCTCAATAATATACTTTTTCAAAATGAAAAAATAGAACAAGTTATGGAAGAAGCATTTCGTATATTGAAAAAACAGGGCAAACTTCTAATTACCGAATGGAAAAAGACTAAAGCGCCTTTGGGCCCTCCCATAGAAAATCGTCTTTCAATTGAAGAAACTAAAAAATATGCCGAACGAGCGGGGCTGCAATTTCAAAAAGAACTAGAAGCTGGACCATATCATTACGCCCTAATCTTTATCAAGAACCATACATCATAATAAATGGGTTGTATTTTTTGAAAAATACTGTATAGTTTTAACACAACAAACTAACCTAAAGTCGGGTTAGTTATCTTTGTCTAAAAAATAAAATATATGGAATCTACTATTTTGTCCGCCATACAACAAATTTGCGAAGAAAAAAATCTCTCTCCAGAGCAGGTTTTAGAGGCCATAGAACAAGCTTTGGCAGCAGCTTTTCGTAAAGATTTCGGCGAAAAAAATCAAAACATTAAAGTTAAATTTAACCCCGAAAACAAAGGAATGAAGGTCTTTGATATTAAGACCGTGGTTGAGGATGTTTTAGACGAAGAAGAAACTGAAGAAGAAACTGAAAATAATGACAAAGAAGAAAAACAAGAAAAAAAACGTTTTAATCCGCGAACCGAGATACAAATTTCTGAAGCTAAGCTACTGCGCCCTAATAATAAAAAAATTGCTAAAAATAAAGTTAAAATTGGAGACATCATCAAAACTCCTTTAGAGGTGCCATCAGAATTTGGGCGAATAGCAGCTCAAACCGCCAAACAAGTTATTACTCAGAGATTAAGAGAAGCAGAACGAGAAATAATTTTTCAAAAATATAAAGGCCAAGAAAGAAAAGTAATTAATGCAACTGTACAAAGACAAGAGAAATATACCACTTTTATTGACTTAGGAGATACCACTGCTATCTTACCTTCACATGAACAAATATTAGAAGAAAGATATTCTTCAGATCAAAAAATAAAAGTTTTTATAATGTCAGTCAATCAGGGATCTAAGGGCCCAGAAATTATTGTTTCCAGACGTCATCCAGAAATTCTAAAAGAACTATTTAAAATTGAAATCCCAGAAGTAGCCAATAATTCCGTAGAAATTAAAGCTATTGCTCGCGAACCTGGTTCACGTTCTAAGGTGGCTGTTTGGACTGAAGAAAAAAATTTAGACCCAATTGGTAGTTGCGTTGGTCAAAAAGGGATAAGAATCCAAACAATTATCGCGGAGTCTGGAGGAGAAAAAATAGATATTATTAGATACTCTGAAGATTCCCAAGAATTTATATCCAACGCACTTTCTCCAGCCAAAATTTCGTCAATAAAAATTAACAAAAAAGAAAAAATAGCTTTGGTTAAAGTAAAGCAAGATCAACTCTCTTTGGCTATTGGGAAATCTGGCCAAAATGTTAGATTAGCTGCCAGATTAACGGGCTGGAAAATTAATATTAAGGAATATATTGAGGAGGAAGAAAAAAAAGAAAAAATTGAGAAAGAAAAAGAAGACGGGGAAATAAAAGAAAAAATAAAAAAGAAAGAAAAGGTTAAGAAAGAAAAGGTTAAAAAAGAAAAGGTTGTCAAAAAAGTTAAAAAGAAAACTGTCAAAAAGAAAAAAGATGAAAGTTGAGGCCAAAAAATTTCCACAAAATTTAATTGAGATTACTGTTGAACTGTCAGTCACAGAAATATCTGAATTTGAGGAAAAAGCATTGAATAACTTATCTCTCAATACTAAAGTAGAGGGATTTCGTCCAGGAAAAATTCCAAACGAAATATTGAAACAAAGGATATCTCCATTGAAAATCTTGGAAGAGATGGCTGATTTAGCCATTAACAAAAAATATCCTGAAATTATCAAGCAAGAAAAATTAGAACCCGTAGCTCCCCCACAAGTTGAAATAATCAAACTTGCGCCAAATAATCCTTTAATTTTCAAATTAAAAATTCCTCTGATTCCAAAAATTAAATTAGGGAATTATAAAAATATAAAAATATCAGAGAAAAAAACTAAAATTGAAAATAACCAAATAGAAAAAGTAATTTCAGAATTGCAAACTATGCGTGGCAAAGAAACATTAGTTTCACGCAAAGCCAAAAAAGGCGACAAAGCAAGCGTCGATTTAGAATTATTTCACGACAAAGTTCCCTTGGAGAATGGACAAATCAAAAATTTCTCCTTAATTTTAGGTTCGGGAAAAGAATATTTCCCTGGCCTAAATGATAAAATTATTGGTTTAGGAAAAAATGAACAAACCGAATTTTCATTTTGCTATCCCGAATCTCATCCAGACAAACAAACTGCTGGCAAACTTATTGATTTTAAAGTAAAAATTAACAGTGTATACAATATTGATTTACCTAAAATTGACGACCAATTTGCTCAAAGCGTAGGAAAATTTAATTCCTTAGAAAATCTTAAAGAGAAAATAAAAGAAAATTTAGAAGAAAATGCTCGCCTCAAAGAAGAACAACGACGAGAAGTAGAAATTTTACAAGAGTTGATTAAACAAACTCAATTTGAAGAAATGCCAAAAATACTTATTGACAATGAAATAAATAAAATGATAGAAGAATTAAAGGCTTCTATTGAACAATCTTCGGGGAAATTTGAAGATTATCTCCAAAGTATTAAGGGTAGCGTTGAATCATTACAAAAACAATTTATTCCCAAGGCAGAAGAAAGAATAAAAAGCGCTTTATGTATTCGCGAAATTGCTCAAAAGGAAAAGATAACCGTAAGCGAAGAAGAAAGCGAAGAAGAAATAAAAAAAATATCAAAATTATACAAAAACCAAGAAGAACTATTAAAAAATTTTGCTACTGAATCTGGAAAAAATTATTTGAAAAATTTGTTAACGAATCGTAAAGTAATTGATATATTAAAAAAAACAAAATAAATAAGGCGGGAGTAGCTCAGTGGTAGAGCGTCTCGTTGCCAACGAGAAGATCGCGGGTTCGATCCCCGTCTCCCGCTCCATTATTTCATATTATATACAAAAACTCTCTACTATAGAGAGTTTTTTATGTTCCAATGTTCCAATGTTCTATGATTTATGGTGGGTGGGGTAGGATTCGAACCTACGAAGGCAGAGCCATTTGGTTTACAGCCAAATCCCTTTGGCCACTTGGGTACCCACCCATGAATGGAGCCAACGGTCGGGATTGAACCGACGACCTACTCCTTACCATGGAGTTGCTCTACCACTGAGCTACGTTGGCCTTTGACAGGAAATCACTTCAATGACTTATGCTTCTTTTTAATCAATTTTATCGTATTTTTTAAATAAATCAAGCCCTTATTGAATTTGGGTTTGAGCTTAGAAGCCAAAATATTCAAATGTTTGACTATTTTGTTTGTTAATTCTGTCATCTCTCGAGCAATCTTTTTTTCTAATAATTCTCTCTTCATTTTAGCCATTTTTTCTTTTGGTATTTTAGAAATATCAAGATTAGAAAGAAAAAATAATTTACGGCTAATGATAAAAATGATTCCTCCCCAACAAGCAAAGAAAATTATCAAAAAAACAACTTCAATCATTATCTTTTAATTAAACTACACATATTAATAAATTCATCTGCCTCTAAGCTGGCTTTCCCAATCAAAAATCCGTCAGTTAATCCCTTTTCAAAAAACGAACCCATGTTGTCAGAGTTAACGCTCCCCCCATAAATAAATCTAATATTATTATTAACCAATGGCAAAGGATAAAGATCAATCATTCTTTGCATAATTATTTTGTGCATATATATTGCCTCCTCGGGTTCAATTATTTGTGTTGAACCCATAACCCAAACTGGCTCATAGGCAATAACAATTTTCTGTATAGCTCTTAAATTAATACCTTTAAAGGCGGAAGAAATTTGCCCCAAAACAATGTAATCCTTAATGCCTTTCTTTCTTTCCTCCATGGTTTCTCCTACACAAATGATCGGCGTTAAACCAGCCAATAAAGATGCTTGTACCTTATGGTTAACCATTTCATCTGTCTCTTGAAAATATTTACGCCTTTCTGAATTACCTAAAATAACATAATCGCATCCCATACTCTTTAAATAAGATGGTGAAATTCCGCTGGTAAAATTTCCTTTTAATTTCCAAAAACAATCTTGAGCTCCCAAAAATAACTTAAGAATTTTTTGATCCTTTAATATTTCCGCAATGGCCTCTATGTCAAGAAAAGAAGGACAAAGCACAATATCCATGTCGTTAATGCCCCGGGATTGTTCTTTGATGTTCTTTGCCAAATTTTTAGCACTGGGACCAACTAGATTCATTTTCCAATTAGCCACAATAATTGATTTTTTCATTTTATATTTATAAGAAAGAATAAATTCCTGTAGTTATTATGGTTACTACCGCACCAGCGATTAAAACCCCTATTGAAATAAGGCCTAAACTGCGACCGTAAGAAATTCCAAAAAGAAAAGCAGCAATACTCCCAGTCCAAGCCCCAGTAAATGGCAATGGAATAGCCACCAACAAAATTAGACCTAAGTCTACCCAAATCGCATATTTTTTATTACGAGCGAAGCGAGTAACAAGGTTCTTTCGAGCGGAGCGAGGAAGGTTCTTATTACGAGCGAAGCGAGTAACAAGGTTCTTTCGAGCGGAGCGAGGAAGGTTTTTATTACGAGCGAAGCGAGTAACAAGGTTCTTTCGAGCGGAGCGAGGAAGGTTCTTATAAAAGCGTTTTCTGGTTCTTTGAAAAATCCATTTTAAAAATTTCTTTACCAATTTATTTTTAGACGCCCAGTTCTCAGACAAATATTTCCAAAACCAGAGCAAAAAAACAATAGGCAACATATTGCCAAGGCAAGCCAGAAAAAAAGCCTTCAAAGGGGTTAATTCAAAAAGTAAGATAGCAATTGGGATAGTTCCCCTCAATTCATTAATCGGCATCATTGCCAAAAGAATTGTTTTAATCTCTAACCACATTTATTTCTCCTTTTAACTGTTCTTGCCGAACAGTCCACCATATTAAGGACTTTGCTTCCTGAAATCTATCTTCGTCAGTTTCAGCCCCCAGAATTATCACTATTAATTTTTTCTCTAAATAATTACTAACCCCAGCCAAACAATAACCGCTTTCTTCTAAATAACCAGTTTTTGCTCCCTTAAGGTTGATAAAATTACCCAATAATTTATCAGTGTTATAAAGACGTTGCTTGTAAGACAATCCATTTCTTTTAATTTTGATATCATAAGTTTGATAGGATAAAGCTTCTTTGACTTCCTCTTTATTAAAAACCTCTCGTATCATTTTGGACAAATCTTCGGAATTAGATTTATTAGACAAGCTAAGACCTGTTGGTTCGGCAAAATAAGTATTTGTCATGCCCAAAGATTTTGCCTTTTGATTCATGAGGTCAGGAAATGTTTGCCCACAACAAGTAGGGGTTAATCTAGCCAAAATCTTGCTTGAATTATTAGCTGATTTTATTAATCCAGAATAAAATATATCTTTAACGTTTAATTCGTCGCCAATTTTAATACTAAGCATTGCTGGCTGAATTTCTTCTCCACCATTATTAGTCCACTTGATTAAATCCTCTTCCAAAACTACAATTTCTTCATCCCATTCTCTAGTATTTCTTTCTAAAAAAACTAAAGCTGTCATAAGCTTGGTTATGCTGGCAATAGGTAATATTTTACTTGAATCTTTTTCAAACAAAACATCCCCGGAATCAAAATCAATAACCAAAGCGCTTTTCGCAGTTAATTTCGGTCCAAAAGAATACGAAAAATTATCTTTAGGATAATCTGCCTTTATTATGGTATCCCAAAAAACAACCTGTGGCAAAAGAGGAGAAGCAATAAGAAAAAAAATTGTAGCTAAAGATGTTAAAAGCATAAATAAAAATAAATCCTAAATCCTAAATCTCAAATCCTAAACAATACCAAATGTTCAAAATTCCAAATTCCAAACGAAAATTGTTGATTGTTAATTGTTGAACTGTTCTAATGTTCTAATGTTCTAATGTTCCCATGTTCTAATGTTCTTGCCTATCTTATATAAAGTATACCAAAAGGACGAAAAAGGTAAATCAAAAGTACCTGGATAAACAATTTTTTCTCCCCCAAAACTCATTTTAAATTTAGTAAATCCCGGCCATTTTTTTTCATCAATACCCCAAAAATCATAAAATTTATATCCCATACTTTGGGCTTTCTTAATGACATGCCAATGCAAAAGATGAGGCGCCATAACTTGCTGAAATTCCCGCGAAGACCCCCCATGAACATAAAAGGCTGTTTTGTTAAAAAATATAATCAAATGAGCTGATAAAATTCTATCCTTATATTTTGCTAAATACAATTTAGTAAATGGACAATCTAATAATTTTTTATAATAAGAAAAAATGTGTGATTTGAATTTTTCTCTTTGAGTGGTTTGTTTTAATAAGCTCCAAAAGGATTCTATATCTTTGCTTTCTTGGATTACAACTCCTTTTCTTTTAGCCAAACGAATATTATATCTGGTTTTGGAATGCATTTTCTTTGAAATCTCATCCCCCGACACTGTTAAATCCAGAAGAGCAGTTTGATGGGGTTGAATCGAATCAACTTGCAAATTGGGAGAAACCATGCCCACCTCTTTCAGTGGCTCTAAGCGAAAAAAAATTGCTTTTTCTTTTTTAGCTATAGATTTAATCCTGATCATTAATAACTCTGAAGCTTCTTTGTTGTAATCGTCCTGAAAAAAGGGTCCTCGCGGACAATATAAATAACTAAGATCCAATGGCAATTGACGCTTGATAATTAAGGTCTGAATAATTGTCTTTCCCTCTTTTTTGATCGCCCAACGCCATATTTTGCGTCCCAATTTTTGTTGAAAATCTCCCCATTGCCAGGATTGCAAAAACTGACTCCCATCTTTCCAATCTTTTTGATTTTTAATCTCAACAATTTCCATAATTCTTATTATTAACGCAATGAATAACAAGGTTCTGCGTAGCAGGTTCTTATTCTAACATATATCTCCTTCAATTTCCAGCCAAAAAACTCTTACGAATAAATAGGGACCCCAGGGGTCCCATCATAAAAAAATGTTGGAAAAAAATGAATAAGCCAGCATTATACTGGCTTATCAAAATGAAAAATAGAGAAATCTCATGGCAATTGTTGCACAACTGGCCACAACCGCGTCTTTGCCAAAGACAAAAGTCCTTTTACGTCAAGCCTACGAACAGCCTCGGCAAGACGCTTTTGAGCAAATTGAGATTTATACTTGCCAGGCAAGTCAAAAACGATATGAAGAACTGGAGATACTATCTCCAGAGATGTACAACCTTTCTCTTCGTTGTACTCCCTGCCGTTAACCTCGATAACGGCGGTAACAGAAGGAACCTCTAATCTAAATTCTATTTTTTCCATTGCGTACCTCCATCTAACTTATTTACATATATTATGACAAATTTAAGAGCTTACGTCAACCCTTTTAATTTTAAATATCTTGTTTCTTGTTTTAAATCCTTTTATAATCTTAATATTTTCTTCTGGAATCTGAAAATGTTGAGCTAATATAGAAATTATAGCTAAGTTAGCTAAACCCTGGATAGGTTTAGCCTTAACATGAATTTCAAAAGAATCTTCTGACAAGGGAACTATTTTATTTTTTTTAGAGCCAACAATGGCTTTAATCTTAACTAACATATATTTATTGACAAAATATAAATATTTTGATATAATTTAAATAATTAAAGTAGCCAAGGGGGCAAAATGGACGAATATAGAATTTTCTTTAGGATCAAAGATGAAGATAATGTTAAAATAGAAAAAATCAATAACAATCACTTAAAACATTTATCTTTTAAGTATGGCTCTTACGCCAGCGTACATACCTGGAATTTCAATTCCCAAAAAGATGCTGACGAGGGCAAAAGAATTATCCAGGAAAATTGCCCTGGAGCCAGAAATAAATTCTAATTCCATAACATTGAGCAGGAGAAATCCTGCTCATCTTTTTTATAAAAATTTTCTCTTTAAATATTGTTACGATTTTTCAAAGCATCACCCAAGGTAATTTCATCTGCATATTCTATTTCTGCTCCCAACGGCAAACCTCTTGCCATTTTGCTTAATTTCAAACGTTTCTTTAATTCTATATCTCGCTTGATTAGATTGGAAATATAGAGAGTCATTCCCTCTCCTTTGATGTTTAAATCAAAACCAAAAATTAATTCTTTTATTTCTTTATTCTTTTTCAACCGAGTCAATAAATTATCAGTTATAATCTTAGCAAAATTAGCTTGCTCAATAACTTCCAGTTCTCTTTCTAAAACATGATAAAGTCCTTTGTAATGCCCCATTCTCTCAATAGCTATCAAATCCTGGGGCCTAGCCACAATTAAAACCATTGAGTGGTCTCTTTGAGAATCTTCACAGATAGGACAAATCTTGTAATTAGAAAAATTATGACAAATTGAACAAGAATGAATATTTTCTAAAGCCTTGAGACGTTCAATAAGCTCTATTCTGTCTTTCACTGATTGGCTTAATAAATAAAAAACAAACCGCTGCGCGGCTTTCGGACCAATTCCAGGAAAATGACTAAAAACTTCAACTAAATTTTGAATTTCCCTTGAATAAAACATAAAAAGAATAATATAAACTATAAAAAATTAAAATGGATCTTCCGTTATCCCTTCGGTGTGCGCCTTATCTAAATTTTTAAAACTAGCAGTAGCATTATCAAAATATAGGGGCACCATTATTCCTGCTGGACCATGTCTATGCTTAGAAATATGAATTTCAGCAATATTCTTGTCTTCTTCTGGACAATTTTTAATACCTTTATCCATAAACTTACGATAAATAAACATAACAACATCACTATCCTGCTCTAAGCTATTATGTAATATAATATCATTAGCGACAAAATTATGAGCGCCTTTAACTGTAGCGTCATACACTTCTTCCACTCCTAATTTCTTGATAGAGATTATTCTATCCCAAAATACATCGGAAGTAGCAAGATTATATAACATGGGAATTTTTAAAAAATTATACACTCTCATCATCCTATTCCTGCTTAAACCACTCTTAAAAAGAGTGCTCCCACAATAAGCAGTGTCTATCCCCCGACAAACATCACGCCAGCTAACGCCCACAGCAATTTTCGCTGGTTCAATAATTATTTTCCATGCTTGCTTTGGTATAATATCAACATTTGGGTTTGGGTTGATTTCTTTTAAAGCTATAACCATGTCGGGAATAATATGGCGTTTTTTGCCCGCTATACCTACTTGGGAAAGAAATTTCAATTGTTCGGTTGAACCCTCAACATAAACATGATACATTGTCCTATATTTTTTTGACGAAATCTCCCTCAAAGAACTTTGAATATTTAATCGCAATAAAAGATGTTGAACTTGATGAACTAAAATCTCGCTACTGCTGGCGTAATAAATCTCACCTGCTGGTTTTCTTTTGGGTATACGTTTCCAGCTTAAATTACCATCTGTTGCCCATAAATGTTTTAAAAAGAGCGCAATATGCTTGTTGTCGCATTGAAAAACAGCATCAGATATTTTCTTTTTCCACGAATGAACTCTTTCAATATTAAGCTTCTTGAACCAATTAGTAATGGGATGATATTTCCCATGAGTGAGATGATATGGGCTAGTCAAATAAATGTGCCACCAATTCTTTTGCTTAACTATCCTTCCGTTAATATTAAAAATTTGTTTAGCAGCTTGCCTTACGCTTTCTATATTTTCTTCGTCAGCACTAGTATAATGGAAAAGTTGATTCGGCAAAATGCAACCATCGCCCAAAAGATGAGCTAACAAAATCAATTCTTTATTATTTAAAGGATTCTTAGACTTTTTGGGAGAAAAATTTCTTGGGAGAGCAAGATAATCTCCTGTTTTTAACTGACCCAACTTCGTCCAACCATTTAAGCGCAGAAATGGATGATTAGCTGATGCTTTAATTTTTCTGCCACTGCGTGTTTTCAATTCAAAAACCATTTTCTTTCCAGACGAAAACACCTTAACCATAGAATGTTGCTTTACCTTATAATCATCCTCAACAGCCATGACAGGAAACGGTATTTGTTTTTTTCTTTCAGCTAAAACTTTTATAGAAATACGCTCGCCTGTATCAGCTTTAGTAATGAGGGTGTCGCCAGTCAAGCAACCACTTTCACGCAAATCAGACAAACGAGGAATAGCTGGAGTGCGAGCTTCAGGAGCACGAGAAAGTTGAGAAAGAGCTAAAACAGGAATATTCAAATCACGAGCAACTGCCTTTAATCCACGTGAAATTTCCGAAACCTCTTGAACCCTTCCATCTCTAGCCCTATCTCCTTCCATCAATTGTAAATAATCAACTATCAATAATTCAATCTTATGTTCAAATTGCAATCTTCTGGCCTTTGCTCTTATTTCAGCTATTGTAAGGGTTGCAGAATCATCAATATAAACAGGAGCTTCGGCTAAAAGTCCAATGGCTTTGCCTAATTTTTTGAAATCGCCATCTCCTTTACTTTTGGAAAATCGGCCCGTACGCAATTGCCAAAGATTGACCCCTGATTCGGCGCAAATCATTCTATCACTAACCTGTTCTTTAGACATTTCTAAACTAAAAATACCAACTGGCGCTTTATTAGCAACAGCTGCATTGCGCGCGATATCCAAAGCCAAGCTACTCTTTCCGACAGAAGGACGAGAAGCTAGAATTATTAATTCTGATTTTTGCAGACCAGCCAGAACATTATCTAAAGCTGTAAATCCAGTTG
This sequence comes from uncultured Gammaproteobacteria bacterium, assembly GCA_964507075.1. Lineage (GTDB taxonomy): Bacteria > Patescibacteriota > Patescibacteriia > UBA2591 > UBA6264 > JAIPGN01. Next base: position 34,980 of record CAZDOL010000003.1, on the reverse strand, counting down.
AAATGCCCCTAATGGATCTATCTCCTTTCTGTAATTCATCTAATCTCTCAAAAGAATTAGCTAAAGTATCTTTTAAAGAAGTAAAATTTTGCCTAGCGAACTTTTGAGAAATATCAAATAATTTTTGTTCAGCTTTATCTAAAACCTTAAGAGCATCTGTTTCTTCTTCATAAGCCATTCTCACTATTTCCGTAGATGCTTTGATTGCTTTCCTTAAAATTGATTTTTTCTGTACAATTTGAGCATAAGAAGTGATATGACTAGAAGTGGGAACGATGTTAGCTAAAGAAGCTAAATAACTACGTCCACCAACCAAATCCAACTTCTTTTTTTCCTCTAAACGATTAGCTATGCTTAAAATATCAATCGGTTCCCTTTGCTCCCAAACCACTAACATAGCTGAATAAATTATCTGATGAATATCTTTATAAAAATCTTCAGACACAATTATATCAGCTACCCTAACAATAGCATCTTTGTCAATCAACAAAGACCCAAGCACTGCTTGTTCGGCTTCAATATTTTGAGGAGGAAGTTTTTCAATAATTTTTTCAGACTTAGCCATAAAATATTTTTTTACATTTACATTTTAATCTTTTTCTTGTATAATCTTATTGTATAATAATTCTATTTTAATTCAAGCTCTCTTTTTACACATTTTATCAACATAGAAGGATAATCTCTTTTGATACGAAGCCACCATCTCTTCATAATTATATATATGCCTCAAAAAAATATTCATGGCTATATTGTAAATTATAAAAATAACGCTCATAAAGGCGCTGAGCATTTAGCTTATGTTTTAAGCTTTGATGAAGCTTTTTCTCTTTTTCAGGCCGTTCAAATGTCAGGTGAAGTTAAATTTGAAGACAGAGCTGGTAGAAATTTTACGCTCAAAAGCAAAACAATAGGAACATTTTTGCTTGAAAAAAGAAGTGGATGGTAAATATTCTTAAAACTATAAGCCCCCTTAGCTTCCTCCTACGCTCAAATTTGCACTTGAGCTTCGAAAGGACAAGTATCAATATTAAGGTGTTTACTTGCCCATCGGAGCTTCGATGTAAATCGAAGCGAAGTTGGTGCCCCCTTAGCTCAATGGTAGAGCAGCTGCCTTTTAAGCAGTTGACGTAGGTCCGATTCCTACAGGGGGTATTTTTTTATACCATAAGTAATTATTAATTAATAAAATATATCCAAATGAATTCAATTTGGCACAATTTATCAGGTTCAAAAATTCAACAAATATTAAAAACCTCTGAAAACGGGCTTTCAGGAATAGAAGTAAAAAAACGTCTTAAAAAATATGGATTAAATGAGCTCCCTTCTCAAAAAAGATTTTCAGCTGGAGAAATATTTATAGATCAATTCAAAACTCCTTTGGTCTACGTTTTAATAATAGCTAGCATTATATCTTTTCTCTTAAAAGAATTTACCGATGCTGGTATAATTTTCGTTGCCCTTTTAATAAATGCCAGTATTGGATTTTTCCAAGAAAATAAAGCAGAAAAAACTTTTTTACGTTTAAAGGAATTAGTCCATTATTCAGCCAAGATAATAAGGGGAGGGAATATAAGTGTTATACCAAATAATAAAATCGTTCCTGGAGATATCATTATTTTAGAAGCTGGGGACATTGTTCCAGCTGACGCTCGTCTTATAGAAACCTATAATTTACAAGCTCGCGAAGCTCATCTCACGGGAGAATCAGTTACCTCTCTCAAAAAAATAGATATTCTTGAAAAGGGCGTAAGTTTGGCTGATCGGGAAAATATGGTATATTTTGGAACCGATATTGTACGTGGCAAAGGAAAAGCTGTAGTAATTGCCACAAGTCACAACACTGAATTAGGACATATTGCAAATTTAATAAAAGAAACAAAAAATGTTAAAACTCCGCTCCAGAAAAAAATAACATCCTTAGCTAAAAACGTTAGCATAATTCTAGGAGGATTATGCGTTCTTTTATTTTTAACCGGAATGTTAAGGGGATATTCTTTGTCTGAAATGCTTTTAACATCTGTAGCGGTAGCAGTGGCAGGTATTCCCGAAGGAATGGTTATTGCTGTTACTATTTGTCTTGCCATTGGTATGCAAAAAATCTTAAAGAAGAATGCTTTAGTCAAAAAACTAATTGCTGCTGAAACTTTAGGGTCAATCACAATTATTGCTACTGATAAAACTGGAACCCTCACTGAGGGTAAAATGACTGTCCATAAAATAATTCCATATTTAAAAAGAAACTCAGAAGAGTTATTCAACATTAGTATTCTATGCAATGATGCTATTATTGAAAATTCAGAAGATCCTTTACAGGAATGGAAAATAAAAGGAGATACAACCGAAACGGCGCTCCTAAAAGCTGCGTTACAATCTGGACTTAACAGGGAAAAGGTTATGACCCATTATACAAGAATTGATGAAATTCCATTTGATTCAGAAAACATGTATATGGCAACTCTTCATCTTGATTCGCAATCAAGTAAACAAATCATTTTTGTAAAAGGAGCTCCAGAAAAGATATTAAACCTTTGTGAGCTTGGCTCAAAAGAAAAAAATAAGATTAAAAAAGAATTTGAAATTCTAACCAAAAAAGGACTCCGCGTTCTTGCTGTTGCTAGCAAGGAAACGAGCGTTAAAAAATTAAATCAAGAAAAAATAGAAAACCTTAATTTCGTAGGCTTAATCGCCCTTAAAGATCCTTTGAGGCCGGGCATCAAAGAAACTATTCGGGCCTGCCAATTAGCTGGTATCCGTCCCTTGATCGTGACAGGAGATCATAAATTGACAGCTCAAACGATTGCTCAAGAAATTGGGCTTTTGAAAAATAATGAAGAAATTTTAGAAGGACAAGATTTAGACAAAATTTCTGATGAAGAATTAAGAGAAAAAATAAAAAAGGTAAACGTTTTCGCGCGAGTTGAACCTAAACACAAAATAAGAATAGTTAAAATCCTACAAGATCAGGGCGAAATAGTAGCTATGACTGGAGATGGGATAAATGACGCTCCAGCTATTAAGGCAGCTGACATTGGAATTGTTTTGGGCTCAGGAACAGAGGTAACTAAAGAAACCGCAGACATTGTGCTCCTTGACGATAATTTTAAAACTATTGTTGAAGCTATAAAAACTGGACGAAATATTTTTAAAAATATTCAAAAGGTAATTCTTTTCCTGTTAAGTGGTAGCTTTTCAGAATTTATCCTAATCGGTGGAGCGTTATTATTTGGTTTTCCTTTGCCAGTATTGGCTGCTCAAATCCTCTGGATAAATATTGTTGAAGATACCTTGCCTGCCATGGCTTTGTCTTATGAAAAAGAAAAAAAAGATATTCTACAAGAAAAAATTAAAAAATCTGAAAATAAGATTTTAAACAAAGAAATAAAGTTCCTTGTTGGCGTTATATGTACAATTACTTCCTTGGTTTTATTTGGATTATTTATTTATTTTTATAAAGCAGGATGGGAAATAAACCATATCCGTACTATGGTTTTCGCAGCCATCGGCGTTGATAGTTTATTCTATATTTTTTCCTGTAAAAATTTAAAAAAATCAATATGGAGATACAATATATTTGATAACAGTTTCCTTATCATAAGCGTAATCTTTGGCTTTCTGATGATAGCTTTAGCTGTTTATTTTCCATTTCTCCAAAATATTCTTAAGTTAATTCCGCTTAATATCTATGATTGGTTGATATTGATTAGCATCGGCTTGTTCAATCTTCTAGCTATTGAGTTAGGTAAACTTTTATTTATTAATAAAAAAATGAAACTAAAAAACATTTAAAAAATTTAATATGACTCTTTCTTATATTGTTATAATTATTTTGGCTTCAGGAGTTCTGGTCAAGGCTGCTCATTGGGTAATCAAATCTTTGATTTATTTATCGCAACGAATGAAAATCTCTGAATTTGTCATTGCTTTTATTTTAGCAGGCATAGCAACTTCACTTCCTGAACTCTTTGTGGGTATTTCCTCAGCTTTAAATAAAACACCCATCCTTTCTTTGTCTAATATTATTGGCTCAAATATAGCCAACATAACCTTGGTATTAGGAATAACTATTCTCTTGCTTAGGGGGTTAGATATAAAAATAAAAACGATTAATCGCAATATAATTTATACTGCACTCTTAATGATATATTCTTTACTCTTATGTTTAGATGGCATTCTTTCTCGTCTGGACGGCGTTGCTTTATTGGTTAGTTTTCTGTTATATAATTTAATTCTCATACATCAAGGTCAAGATATAAATAAAATTGTAGTTAAGACCAAAAAAAAGGAACTAACAAAAAATATTTTTTTATTTATTATTAGTATTGCATTGCTTTTGCTTAGCGCTCAAATTATAGTAAACGCAGCTAATAATTTAGCTATTAAGCTTAATATTCCATTATTTATAGTCGGCTTATTTATGGTCGCTATTGGGACATCTTTGCCTGAACTAATCTTTGGAATTCGAGCTGCTCACAGAAAACACAAAGATATGATTTTGGGGGGGATATTAGGATCTGTGGCTGTAAATTCAACTGCTGTCTTGGGAATCACAGCGCTTATTTCTCCAATTATAATTGAAAACAGCGCTTTATTCATAAGCAGTATTATAGCTTTATTAGTAGCTTATTTATTATTTGGAATTTTTTCTTATTCTCAAAAAAGAATTTCATGGCAAGAAGCAATGATTTTATTATTTTTTTATATCACTTTTACTATTGTCCAGTTTCTGTTAAAATAA
>CAZDOL010000003.1:17423-30145 GCA_964507075.1 uncultured Gammaproteobacteria bacterium | reverse complement strand
GATTTTATTATTTTTTTATATCACTTTTACTATTGTCCAGTTTCTGTTAAAATAATAGAGTTGGGTACTTAGGGATTGGGTAATTGGGTAATCAGGACTCTAAAAAACAATCAGCAATTAACAATCAGCAATTCTTGCCCGCCGAAACATTGACACAGCAGGAAACAATCAGTCCGTTAGAAATTAGAAATTTTATATTATTATATTATGTATATTTTGATTAAAAACATTAAAAAACATCTTGGTAAATCCGTGATTATACGAGGGTGGGTAGACAATGTTCGCTCATCAGGGTTAATTATGTTTATCCAGTTACGAGACGGTACTGGATTCATTCAGGGCATTATAGAAAAAAAACAAGTTAGCTCTTCTCAATGGGAACAAGCTCAAAAAATCAACCGAGAAAGCTCATTAGAAATCAAGGGAATTATTAAAAAACATCCTCAAAAAAAGGATATTTTTGAAGTACAAATAAATGATTTGACTATTTACCAAATAGCTGACGAATATCCTATTGGCAAGAAAGAGCATGGCCCTGACTTCTTGCTAGATTATCGTCATCTCTGGTTAAGGGATAAAAAACAATGGGCTATTCAAAGAATAAGAAACGAGATAATAAAATCCACTTATGAGTTTCTTTGGCAAAACAATTTTATTAAAATTGATGCTCCTATTCTAACCCCTACCTCTTGCGAAGACACAACCACCCTGTTTGAGGTAAAGTATTTTCATTTAGGAAAGGCATACTTATCTCAATCAGGGCAACTTTATTTAGAGGCAGGAATTGCGTCTCACAATAGAGTATTTGACTTTGGCCCAACATTTAGAGCTGAAAAATCTAAAACACGTAAGCATTTAACTGAATTTTGGATGATGGACGCAGAAATGGCCTTTGTAGAGCATAAAGAAAATATGGAAATACAAGAACAATTAATCTCTTATATTGTTGGTCATATTCTTAAAAATTGCGAACAAGAGTTAATAATATTAGAAAGAGATATAAATAAATTAAAAAACATTAAACCTCCTTTCAAAAGAATCACATATAAAAAAGCAATTGAAAAAATACAGAAAATGGGTTCTAAGATTAAATTAGGAGATGATTTTGGCGCGGAAGACGAAACATTGATAACGCAAGACAGCAAAGTGCCTGTTTTTATAGAAAAATGGCCAAAAAATACCAAAGCTTTTTATATGAAAACAGATCCCAAAAATCCAAGATTGGTTTTGGGCTCAGATCTTATCGCCCCAGACGGATATGGAGAAATAATAGGCGCATCCCAAAGAGAAGATGATTATGAAACATTAAAAGAGCGAATGATAAAAGAAAAAATTCCAATTAAGGAGTTTCAATGGTATTTGGATTTAAGAAAGTATGGGTCCGTTCCTCATTCTGGTTTTGGGTATGGGCTAGAAAGATTAACTGGATGGATTTGTGGGCGCAAACACATAAGAGAAACCATACCATTCCCTCGGCTTATTAATCGTTTAACCCCTTAAAATATGAACAGAATTAAAATAACAGAAACTATTAATGAGGTTAATAAAATGGTTAAAATTTCTGGTTGGGTGAATTCTAGACGTAATTTAGGAAAAATAATATTTATTGATCTCCGTGACCAATCTGGTTTGGCTCAGGTAATCATAGCTCCAACAGAAATTGACCCTGTTTCCTTGGGAATAATAGATAAAATTCGACATGAATTTGTTTTGGAAATTGAAGGAATGGTAAATAAAAGGCCAGAAAGTCAAGTTAACGAAGAAATACCAACTGGAGGCATAGAAATTCTAGCTAAAAAAATTTCCATCCTTAACGAATCTAAGACCCCTCCTTTTGAAGTCAACAGTGAAGAAAAACAAGCCAAGGAAGAACTGCGATTAAAATACAGATATTTGGACTTAAGGCACGAAAGAATGAAAAACAATATAATAATGAGATCAAGGGTATTACATTATGTAAGGAATTTCCTGTTTGAAAAAGAATTTGTGGAAGTGCAAACCCCTATTTTATCTAAATCAACGCCAGAAGGAGCTCGAGATTATTTAGTTCCCTCACGCATTCATAAAGGGAAATTTTTTGCCCTGCCGCAAGCTCCACAACAATACAAACAACTACTAATGATTTCTGGTATAGAAAAATATTTCCAGATCGCCCCTTGTTTTAGAGACGAAGATGCTCGTGCAGATCGATCCCCTGGCGAATTCTATCAAATTGACATTGAGATGTCTTTTATTGAGCAAGAAGATATTCTTAAATTAACTGAAGAAATGTTCACGAAAATGATTCCTAAACTTTTTCCAAAAAAGCATATCACTCAAACCCCTTGGCCTCGTTTAGACTATGAGGAAGTAATGAAAAAATATAAAACTGACAAACCAGATCTAAGGAAGGATAAAAAAGATCCAGATGAATTAGCTTTTGCTTGGATTTTAAATTTTCCTCTCTTTGTTAATCAAGCTGATGAAAATGAAAAATTTATTGGAGCAAATAACCAATTGGCGCCTTCTCATAATATGTTTACTCGACCACAAGAAAAAGATTTACCATTATTAGATTCTAACCCGGGAAAAGTCAAATCCTACCAACATGATTTAGTATTAAACGGAATAGAAATAGGAGGAGGGGCAATGAGAATATATCGCTCAGACATTCAAGAAAAGATATTTAATCTGATTGGATTTAAAAAAGAACAAAAAAAACAATTTGAGCATTTTTTAAAAGCTTTGCGACATGGTACACCTCCGCACGGTGGTATTGCCCCTGGCTTAGACCGATTTTTGTCAATATTGTTAAATGAAAAAAATATTCGCGAAGTAATTGCATTTCCTTTAACTTCTGACGCTCGAGACCCTTTGATGGATGCGCCCAGTGAGGTTAGCGTTGAACAACTAAAAGAATTAGGAATTGTTATTAAAAATAAATGAAAATTATTAAATTAGCTTTTCAGAACTTTTTTCGTAATTTTTGGTTATCCCTAACCAGCATTGTTATTATTCTTCTTATGCTCTTTACGCTAACCCTTCTCTATAGCATCAGTATTCTTGGCACTCAAGCTCTGAACAATATAGCCACTAAAATGGACTTAGGGATATATTTTAAAGATAATATAGACCAGAACGAATTAAATGCACTTAAAATAGAGCTAAAAAATTGCGACGAAATCAAAGAAATCAATTATTTAAGCCCAGAAGAATCTTTGGTTCAATTTAAAGAAAAGCATCAAGAAGATTCAATAATCTTAAATTCATTAGAAGAGTTAAACGAGAATCCTTTGGGGGCGGTGATCTCTATCAAATTCCAAAATCCAGCTGAATATCAAAGGACTATGGGAATTATCAATCAAGAGCAATACCAAGGTTTAATACATGACCAAAATTTTTATGACTACGAAGAGCTTATTAAAATTTTTAATAAATTCAATAAAAAAATCTATCAAGTTGGTTTAATTATAAGTGGACTATTCCTTTTAATAGCCATCTTAGTCATCTTTACTGCTATAAAATTAGGAGCTATTTCTCGCAAGAAAGAAATCAGAATAATGCGTCTTGTGGGGGCTTCTTCTTGGTTTATTAGAGCCCCTTTCTTGATAGAGGGCTCTCTTTATGCTATTGTGGCTTGGCTTTTGAATATCGGCATAATTTGGCCACTTTCCATATTTATCCAACCTCAAATTAAAAATTTTCTACAAATGGACTTTAGTATATCTCTTTATTTACAAAATCAAAGTTTTGAATTTTGGACAGCTCTCTTAATATTCGCAGTCATTGTTTCTATGATTGCCAGCACATTAGCTATTAATAAATATACTAAAACCTAAATGTTAAGTTTAAAAAAATTTAATTATTATTTGCCAATAAATTTAATAGCGCAAAAACCAATAAGGCCTCGAGATTGTTCGAGGCTAATGATTTTAAATCGAAAAGAAAAAAGCATAACTCATGACTATTTTTATAATATAAACAAATATATAAAACCAAACTCTGTTTTGGTGGCTAATAATTCTAAAGTAATTCCCGCGCGCTTGAACGGAAAAAAACCAACTAAAGGCAAGGCTGAAATTTTATTACTAAAACAACTAAAAAATGATTGCTGGGAGATAATATTAAAAGGGAAGGGAAAATTAAATTTAAGAATTCATTTTAATGAAAAGTTGTTCGGAATTCTTGAGAAACAACTATCAGAGCAAACTTGGGCGATAAAATTCATCGCTCCTCAAGGAGGTTTGCAAAAAGAATTAAAAAAAGCGGGAGAAACTCCTACGCCCCCCTATATTAAAAGAAAATCTAATCTGCATGAATATCAAACCATCTATGCGCAACAGCCTGGGTCATCTGCTGCGCCCACTGCCGGCTTTCATTTTACAAAAAAAATCATCCAAAAATTAAAAACAATTGGAATAGATATGCATTTTGTCACCTTACATGTTGGATTTGGTACTTTTCAGCCAGTAAGAACCGAAAACATTGAAAATCACCAAATGCATTCTGAGTGGGGAGAAATAAAAAGGCCAATCGCTCAACAATTAAACAAAGCTAAAAAAGAAATAAAAAATATAATAGCCGTGGGCACTACCTCTTGTCGGGTTTTAGAGGCATTTTCTTCTCATAATCATATCCTAAAAACTGGAGCTAAATCAATTCAAACCTTTATCTATCCTGGATATAAATTTAAATTCATTGACGGGCTAATTACTAATTTTCATCTCCCAAAATCAACATTACTAATGCTTGTTTCAGCTTTTGCTGGAAGAGAATTTATTTTACAAGCTTATGCCGAAGCCATAAAGAAGAAGTATCGCTTTTATTCCTTTGGCGACGCCATGCTCATCATGTAAAACAAAAATTTAGGACCCAATTGTTTAAAGAGAAAAGTTTGGGAGTCGGACTTCCAAAAAAATTTCAATTTTTTACAAATACTTATTCTTCTGCTACAATAGGAACATCACTTGGGAGTCGGACTCCCAAGTAAATAAAATATAATATATGAAAAATCCTACATTTATTAATGAAGAATATTATCACATCTACAATCGTGGAGTAGACAAACGAATTATTTTTAAAAACAAAAACGACTTAAGACGATTTTTCCAAAGCATGGATGAATTTAATATCATTGACCCAATAGGCAGTATCTACGAAAATTCTTTTACAAGGATAAATATTAAAGAAAAAACATCACTTGGGAGTCGGACTCCCAAATCAACAACTTTCAAGTTAAAAAAAGACAAATTGGTTAATTTTGTTTGTTATTGCTTAAATCCAAATCATTACCATTTTCTTTTACAACAATTAGTTGACGACGGAATTCCAAAATTCATGCACAAGATAGGAACAGGATATACGAATTATTTTAATGAGAAATACAAACGAAGCGGGTCATTGTGTCAAGGAAAATATAAAGCAATCCATATAGATTCTAATGAGTATTTATTGCACCTAAGCGCCTATATTAATTTAAATTACAAGGTCCATGATTATAATTTACTTGGGAGTCGGACTCCCAAGTTAATTAAATCAAGCTGGGAAGAATATGTTGAGGACAATGACAATAAAAATAAAAAGGATTTTTGTGAAAAGGATATTATATTAGATCAATTTGGCAACATAGAGGATTACAAAGGATTTACCAAAGATTCTTTAAAAGAAATAAAAGAAAATAAACAAATTAAAAAACTTTTATTAGAATATTAGAGTAATTCCTACTTGGGAGTCGGACTCCCAAGTGACTCTCATGGACAAAAAGACATTTTTTTGCTAAAGTAAAAATAAAGCAAGCTTAAAATAGGGCCAGGTAGCCAAGTGGCTAAGGCGTCGGTTTGCAAAACCGATATACACGGGTTCGACTCCCGTCCTGGCCTCTTCCAATTTTTTAAAACCATATGGAAAAATTTATTATCATTGACGCTTCTGCTGTCCTTCATCGCGCTTGGCACGCCCTTCCTAAGCTAAAAAATTTCAAAGGACAAACAATTAACGCAGTTTATGGTTTCACTTCTCTTCTTTTAAGAATATTATATAAAGATAAGCCAGACTATTTGGCAGTTGCGTTTGACACCAAAGCACCAACCTTTCGACATAAAGAATATAAAGAATATAAAGCCAATAGAGTTTCTCAACCACTTGAATTTTACAAACAAATTCCTTGGGCAAAATCGGTTTTAGAAAGTTTTGACATAAAATCATTTAGTCAAGATGGGTTAGAAGCTGACGATTTGATAGGGGCTCTAAATAATACAAAAAAAGAAATCAATAACCTGAGCGCCAGAATCATCACTGGCGATTTAGATTTATTGCAATTAGTAGATGCTCGGACAGAGGTTTATTTTCTACAACAAGGATTAAAACAAAATAAAATTTATAATTCCTCGGAGGTTTTTGAGCGTTTTGGTGTTTCACCCGAACAAATAATTGACCTTAAGGCCTTAGTTGGCGACCCCTCAGATAATATTTCTGGTTTAATGAAAGTAGGACTCAAGACAGCATCAGGATTAATTAAAAAATTCGGAAACATAGAAAATGTTTACCAATATTTAGAAAAGCCCTCCCATAGTCAACCAGAAAATTTAATAAAAGAATCTTTAACACAAAATCTTATAAAAAACAAGAAAAAAATTATCCTAAATAAAATGCTAGTAACCATACAAGACAAAGCTCCTGGAATAAATATATCAGTACTACAAAATTGTCGGGTTTTAAAAACAAATACAGAAAAAGCTTTAAAAAATTTTGAAAAACTAGGATTTAAAAGTTTGGCCAAAAAATTAAGCACTTTAACTGCAGAAAAAAAACAAACTAAATTATTTTAAAATATATGATAATATTTTTATACGGAGCTGACACCTATCGCTCCTCTGCCCAATTATCCTTACTAAAAGAGAAATTTACTTTTGAGAGATCGCAGAGCGATTTAAACATATCTACCCTGTCTGCCCATGATCTAAAGATAGAGAAATTCCGTCAAGCTATTTTAAGCAGTGGACTTTTTTCAGAAAAAAGAATGGTTATTATTGAAAACCTATTTAAAAAAAATGCTATATCCTCTAATGATGAGCTTATTAAAGGAATAATAGATATTATCCAAAATATCAGAGAAGATAAAAAAAATATTCTTATCTTTAAAGAAGGGGAAATAATAGAGAAAGAATTAAGCGAAGCTCAAGTAAAAATACTTGCTATACTGAAAAAAGAAAAGTTTTATCCTGAATTTAAACCATTAACTAAAAGCAAAATCAAAATCTGGATAGAGAAATTCGTCAAACAAAACAACTTGACAATAGAAAGTCAGGCCATTGAATATATAGTCAACTCTTTAGACAACAATCTCTGGGCTATCAAGAATGAATTAGATAAGTTAATTGTTGGTCTTGCGAAAAACCAAATCCAACTCAAAGACGTTCAAAATATGATTAAACCCACGGCTGAACAAAATATCTGGAATCTCATTGATGCTTTTGGGCAAAAAAATAAAAAAGGGGCCAGTCAATTGCTATTAGAACAAATAGAAGCTGGAATGACCACCGATTATCTCATATCTATGCTCAATTATCAATATAAAATTATCATGCGAATGAAATCATATGTAGGCAAAAAATCAGGATATATATCACCTCAACAAGCAGCTAAAGATTTATCTTTGCATCCTTTTGTCTGTCAAAAAGCTCTCCAACAGCAACAAAATTACGAGCTAAAAGAATTAAAAAAAATCTATCAACAATTACTGAAAATAGATATTCTAAAAAAAACACGGCAAATTAATGCCGAGATTCTCTTGAACTTATTAATCTTAAAAGATTAAAAATATAATAATAAAATTACTTCAAAGAATGCAATATTTTAAATAAACGTGATTTACTGCGACTAGCAGTATTTTTTTTAATAACTCCTTTCTGGGCCGCTTTGTCAAAGGATTTCTGCAGTTTCAAACAAAAATCACCAGCAATTTTTTTATCTTTCTTGCCAATTGCTTTTAAAAACTGACGTTTAAGCCAACTAATATTGGTTTTAATTCCTTTGTTGTAGATTTCGCGTTTTTTAGATTGGCGAATTGCCTTAAATGCGGACTTTTTAATTGGCATATATAAATTAACTATTAATTTTCATATAATTCTTCTTCCTCTTCTATATCTTCCTCTTCTAACATCTTTTCTTCTTGGGCAATTAATTCATCCCATTTATTCTGCCCATCAACTAATGCATTCATTCTGGCCTTAAAATTCTCATTAAAATCCTTAATAAACCTTGGATTTTTTGCAAAAATATTCAAAAGTTCTTCTAAAGCCTTTTCTGGTAAGATTGGCAAAAAAACCAATAAATCGTTTTGGTCAGTGGCAGAGATTGTTGAAGAACCAATAATTTCTCCTAGTTGTTGTAATATTTTTGACATGAATTTCTTTTAAACTCTTTCTGGGTTCTCAACTATCATCTTGCCCAAAAGTGAACTAATTTCAATTACCCTTCGTTTATCAGGACCCGTTTCATGAAAAGTCTTCAATAAGTTTAGCTCTATTCTGCTTCCCCTCAAATATGATTCTTTTCCTAAAATACAAACACCCTCTCCTTTCATTTCTAGGAATTTTTGCATGATTGACTGTTTCCCCTCACTTAATTTATTATTTTCAGGGAGGACTGTTTCCCCGAATTTTTCCATTGAGAATATCATATAAATAATTCTTAAACCCCATCCATTTATTAGATATGAATATCATAACAGATATTCGTCATCTTGTCAAATTAAATAAAATCTTTAAAATAAGAATTATGATCTCTTCTATTGAAGGTACAATTAGTGACAAAAATCAAGAATCCATTCAAATAGTAATCAATGGTCTGGGGTATAAAATATTTATTACCAAACCTCTATTGGATAAGGTTAAAATTGGCCAGAATATAAAACTTTTTACCAAACTTCAGATAAAAGATGATTCTTTAAATCTATACGGATTAGCCAGCCAATCTGAAATGGAATACTTTAAACATTTAACATCTATCTCTGGCATTGGAGCTAAGTCAGCTTTAAATATCCTTTCTTTGGTTAGTTTAAAAAAATTACAAAACGCTATTCTTAACAAAGAAGTTGAGGCCCTTACTAAAATCTCGGGTATCGGCAAAAAAACGGCTGGAAGAATTATATTAGAGCTTAAAGGAATTGTTGAAAAAAATTCCTCTCTTGGGCATGATATTACAAATGATGCATTAGCAATTGATGCTTTGTTGGGCATGGGATATTCAATTCAACAAGCGCGAAAAGCTATTCAACAAATTTCATCTTCTGAAATAGTGAGGGCAGAAGAAAAAATAAAAAAAGCTCTTAAATTCTTATCTTCCATGTAAAAATGAAAAATGATTATTTCTTTTTTGCTTTTAGAGCTTTTTCCTCCAAAATTTTAATAATTTTAATTTCCGTACACAATTGCCTGTGTCCTTGTTTTTTAAAATAACGAGTTTTGGGTTTATATTTAATAACACTAATTTTTTTTCCTTTAAATTGAGAAATAATTTCTGCATCAACGCTAACCTTAAGGGTCGGCTGACCAATCGCCGTCTTTTTTTGTTTAGAGTCCACAAATAACAAAACATCTTTAAGTGAAATTTTGTCTCCCTTTTCACCCTCAATCTTTTCAATAGATAGAATGTCTCCCTCTTGAACCAAATACTGTTTTCCTCCTGTTTTAATCACTGCTATTTTCTCCATATTTTAATCTTAATAATAATTATAACAACCTCTCCTCACTTCGTTCGTCGAGAACGTTGCTGTTCGCTACGCTCACAGTAGGAACCTGCTCACTACATTCGCAGAACCTTGTTATTCGCTTTGCTCATAGTAAGAACCTGCTCACTACATTCGCAGAACCTTGAAATTAAATTACTTTATATATAACTAACGTCAAGGTGATTTAATTATAAAATCAGCGTCCTATTATTATAAATAAATAAAGGAATTAAGCAAGTTAAATTCTATTTGCTTTTTCAATTCGGAGATTACCTCCTTTTTCTAAAATCACTACATCTCTACGACTTACTTTGCCAGTTAACAAAAAGTCAGCCAAAAGATTGTTAACCCTGTCTTGAATAGCACGCCGTAATGGTCTAGCGCCAAAAGCAGGATCAAATCCAACTTCAGCTAATTCCTGAATAGCCTCTTCGGTCGCACGGAAAGAAATTCCCTTGGTTTCTAGTTGTTTGCTTAATTTATTTAATAATAATTTGGCAATTTTTTGAATTTCAATTTTGCCCAAAGTTTTAAAGACAATTAATCCATCAAAACGATTAAGAAATTCAGGACGAAAGTGAGGCTTAAGTTTCTCTTGCAGTAAAATTTCTTTAATATCTTCTATGGACATATTCTTTCTTAAACCTTCTTGAATAAATTCTGTGCCAGCATTAGAAGTTCCAATTAGAATAACATTTGTAAAATCAATGGTTCTCCCTAAGGCATCAGTAAGACGACCATCTTCCATAACTTGTAAAAAAAGATTTAAGATGTCTGGGTCGGCTTTCTCTATTTCATCAAGCAATAAAAGAGAGTAAGGATTGCGACGAACGGCTTCAGTTAAATAACCACCCCTATTCTCGCTAGCTATCCCCAATAAACGACCTATGCTAGAGCTATCTTGATATTCACTCATATCAATTCTAATCATTCTGTTTTCATCGCCAAAATAAACTTCAGCCACTGTTTTTGCTAACTCAGTTTTACCAACCCCGGTAGGCCCAAGAAAAAGGAGATTAACAATCGGCCTTTTTTTATTTCTTAACTCAGTACGAGCCCGACGCAAAGCAGCTGAAACTGCGTTCACTGCTTCGTTCTGGTTAATTAAACGCTGATGAATTCTATCTTCTAGCCCAAGGAGAACTTTTGACTCCTCTTGCGTAACCCTAGATATTGGAATTTTAACTTTTTGAGAGATTAAATCAGCTACATCTTCTGGTCCAACAATACTTTTTTTACTTCGCGCCCTTTTAACCATAATTGCCACTTCTTTTAAAAGATTAACAGCTTTTTCTGGAAAAAAACGGTCATGAATATAACGCTTGGACAAATCAACAATTCGTTCTATGGCTCGATAAGAAAAATAAACCTGTTCTTTGCTTTCCACAAAAGCTGCATGAGCTTCCAAAATTTGGATATTAATATTTTTGTCTGGCTCTTCCATGTCTATCTTCTGTAATGATTCCCCTAAAGCTTGACCCTCAATTAAACGATGATATTCTTTGGGGATAGAAGTAGCAATAAGCAAAAAAGATTTTGATTTCAGGATATTAGCTAAAATTTCAGAAATATCCAATTCTCCCTGGGTAGTTTTCATCCCTATCATATTATGAATATCTTTGATAAAAAGAACGATATTGCCAGAAATAGAAACTTCATTAATTATGGACTGCAACCGAGCTTCTATGTCTCCTGGCCTTGATGCTCCAGCAATTAAATTAGCCAAACTTAAACTAACCAATCTTTTGTCTTCTAAAATTTCAGGTACATCCTCTGTAACCATCAGACGAGCAATGCCACCCACTAAAGTTGATTTTCCTACACCTGGTTGACCCACTAAAATAATACTTTGACGTTCTGTGCTAAAAATTCTAAAAATGTCTTCTTTTTCTTTCTCGCGATTTACGCAAAATTGTAAATAATTATTACGCGCTAATTGAGTTAAGTCTTGACTACAGGCATCAAGATTGGGGGTAGCTATAGCTGTATAAGCTTTATTAATGGCCCCCTTGGGCTTGAAACGAGAACGTTGGAAAAAATAATGTTGTTGGGCCCTAAATTCATTATAAAGATCTATCCAAAGACAAACATTTTTTATTTGATGAGCATCAATTTCTAAATCATAAAAAACTTCTCTAACTAAATCATCATTAACAATTAAAGATTCCAATATTTCTAGAGGGGATAAATTAAGTCGATCTTTTTCTCCGGCCAAAGTATAAGCAAATAATATTATTTTTTTACTATCTAAACCACAAGTAATCTGTGACATTTTTTTGATTTGAGATTCATCTGAAACACTTAATGAGCGTTCTATTTTTTTCTGTAGAACATTATAATTCAATCCCAATCGCGCTAAAACTAATTTAATGTCTAAATCTCTTAGTGCCGCTCCCAAGATATGAATTGGCATTATCTGAGAATTTTTATACTTGCGAGCCAAGCTCCATGCTCGCCTAATTAGAACTAAGCTGGACCTGGATAAAGAAGAAAAAACTTCAATTTTATATTTAGCGGGCAAATTTTTTATATCCGTAAAATTTAATAATTCCTTTGTTTGTGTAATTTTAGATTTTGGCCAAATTTTTATTTTTTTTTCTTTTTTTCTTTCTTGAAAATAAATTAAATAACAACCCACTAATACTGCTAACCAAAAAATTAACCATAGATTATCTAGGGGCAAAAGTGGGGTCAGAAAGAGGGGGTAGTAAGGTAGCTTAAATAAGTCAGTAACTATTTTTAGTAAACAAACGACTCCCCATAAAATAAATAAAAAAGAAGCTATTTTAAACATAATTCTTAAGAAAGATTTTCCAATAGCATTAATTTTTTCCTGAGGATTAAAAATTTTTTCAAAAAATAAAACAAATCCTCCAAACGAAAGATAAACGCCCTTGCCAGAACAAACTGGACATTTTTTAGAACCTTGAAATCCGTGACCCTGACACTCTGGGCAAATAACAAATTGCATAATTTTTTAATTTTTAATTATAAGAACCTGCTCGCTGTGCTC
>CAZDOL010000003.1:0-17323 GCA_964507075.1 uncultured Gammaproteobacteria bacterium | reverse complement strand
GTAGAACCTTGCTATTCGCGCTACGCTCATAGTAAGAACCTGCTCGCTGTGCTCGTAGAACCTTGCTATTCGCGCTACGCTCATAGTAAGAACCTGCTCGCTGTGCTCGCAGAACCTTGAAATTAAATTATCATTATATATAAATTAAGGTATTTTAATTATGATGATGTTAATTCAATGATTATTTGCCAAATAGCCACAATAGGCAAAATAATCCAAACTAAAAATAAAACTAACAAACCCAAAAAACTTACCAAAAACAAAAGAAGACGCCAAAACAAAAGAATTGTCCTCATGAAAAAGCTAATCATCCTACCTGTTCTAGAATATTCTCCAAACATAGGCTTAAAATAATTGGCAAACATAATTTTTAAGGCTAAGGCTTTAGATAATTTTTTAACCTGCCCCCTAAAAATCAAAAATCTTTTTTTAAGCCCAGGTCCATACCACCAAACAGGAAAATAAAAAATACTCAACAAAGTATCAACAAAAAATGATTTGATAATATTGAGCAATACGAACATAAAATTTATAGATGAATAGATTTACTTTCTTTTAAATATAATCTTCTGTTCTAATATAGTGAAAACAATACCTATAAGCCAATAAATCATTAAACCGCTGGGAAGAGTGCTCCCAATAATAATAGTCATTACTGGCATCATAAATTTCATTTGCTTATTCATCGTAGTCATCATGCCCTCATCTTTGGCTCCTTCTTTTTTGGCTACAGATTTAAGTGGACTAACGCCTGATAACATACTAGCTTGAATATATTGCGCTATGCCGGTTATCACTGCTAAAAAAATATTTGGCGCGCTAAGAACTAAAAAACCAAAACCTATGGTATTAAGCGCACCTGGATTATGAATAAAAGAATAAACAGGCAAATTAACCTCTGTTAAGCCACTCCTAAAAACTTGAAAAACAGCAATTAAGATAGGAAGCTGAATCAATAAAGGCAAACAAGAAGAAAAAGGATTCACTTTGTTTTCTTTATATAAATTCATTATGGCCTTTGTCTGTTTCTCTTTGTCCTTGGCGTATTTTTTCTTTATCTCATCCAATCTCGGCTGTAATTCTTTTAATTCTTTTTGTCCCTTTACTGCTTTCATGGAAAGTGGCAAAAGTAGTAATTTAATACTAAGAGTCAAAAAAATAATTGAAATCCCAAGATCGTGACCAGGTATTATATTATAGAAAAAAACCAAAAGATTTAAAAATGGTTCATAAAGAATTACTTTGAAAAATTCAATCATAATATCTCATTAGAGCATTAGAACATTAGAGCATTAGAACATAAAATATGTAATAAATTTCTAATTTCTAATAAATTAATTGTTAATTGCTAATTGTTAAATTGTTCCCATGTTCTCATGTTCCAATGTTTCTATGTCTATGGTTCATCCCAACCACCTTTAGACCAGGGATTACAACGGAGAATTCTCCAAATGGCCTTTATGGATCCTTTTGCTATCCCATACTTATCAATAGCCAAATAAGCATATTCTGAACAAGTGGGACGAAACCTGCAAACACCTGGCCAAGGATGTATTAAAGAAAATGGTCCATGGTCTGGAGAAAATGTTTTTTGATAAAAACGAATCAATTTTAAAATTAATAACTTGGGAAAAATCAAAAGTTTGTTCATTTTTAACAAATTATTAAATTATTTTTGTTCAAAATTTCTAAAAACATGTTTTGTAGCTGAGAATAGTCCAATTCTTTAATCCTGTCTTTTGTTATAACAATAACATCCCAACCAGGAACCAAAAAACTAATTTTTTCTCTTAATATGGCCCTTAAACGTCTCTTTATCTTATTGCGAATAACCGCCTTTTTGTCAACTTTAAGAGAAACAATTATGCCAAAACGCGAACAAGATTGATTATTCTTTATCCATTTTAAATTCAATTCCCGACTATAGGCCTTTTGGCCATAACGAGCCACTCTGGCGAAATCTTTATCTTTAATTAAACGATACTTCTTTGGAAGCATAGCTAAAAATTATACGGTCAACTTCTGGCGACCCTTAGCTCTTCTTCTTTTAATAATATTACGCCCTGCAACAGTTCTCATTCTTTTAAGAAATCCATGCTTGCGGGCTCTTTTTCTCTTTTTGGGTTGATAAGTTCTTTTTGGCATAATAATTAGTATACAATAATTTTTCTTATTAAACAATACTTGACATCTATCTTGCGTATTCGCTAATTCTATTTTCTCTTATAACTGTTACTTTAATTTCTCCGGGATATTTTAGTTCTTCCTCTACTTGATCAGCTATTTTACGAGCCAATTTACTCGCTTCTAGGTCATCTATTTTTCCTGGAGACACAAAAACCCTTAACTCTCTACCCGCCTGAATAGCATAAACTCTTTCCACTCCTTCAAACTTTTTAGCTATATCTTCCAATTCTTCTAACCGTTTAATATACTCTTGATAGGTTCCTTTCCTGGCTCCTGGGCGAGCGCTAGAAATAGCATCAGCAACCTTAACAATAACTGCTTCTAGTGTAGGAGGGTGATCGTCATGATGGGTGGCAATAGGAACTATAACCTCTGGAGAAAGGTTATGTTTTTCCCCTATGTCCTTTCCGATTTCGGGATGAGTTCCTTGAATTTCAAAATCCATGGCTTTACCAATGTCATGCAATAAGCCAGCTTTACGGCAAACAGCCACATTGGCTCCCAATTCCCCGGCTAACATAGCCGATAAATTTGCTACTTCAAGTGAATGCTGCAAAACGTTTTGGCCATAACTGGTTCTATATTTTAATCGCCCCAATAATTGAACTATTTTGGGATCTAATCCAGTGACCCCAACCTGATAAACTGCGTCTTCTCCTGCTTTTCTAATATCGCGTGCTAATTCCTTTTTTGTTTCCTGAACAATTCTCTCTATTCTTGCTGGTTGGATACGACCGTCCAAAATTAATTTATCCAAAACCAATTTAGCCAACTGACGTCTAATGGGGTTAAAGGCCGAAACAAAAACCACGTCTGGAGTATCATCAACGATAATTTCTACGCCAGTAAGTTGTTCTATTACTCTAATATTACGACCTTCACGACCAATAATGCGTCCTTTAACTTCGTCCGAAGACAAGGATACCGAGGTTGTGGTGGTTTCTGAGGTATGAGCGGCTGCGCAACGCTCAATAACACTTGTAATTAGATTCTTGGACTTTTTTTCAATTTCTTCCGCTCCGTAATCTTCTAATTTTTTAATTCTTTCTAAAATATCATCTTTTATTTTCTTTTCTATATTCTCTAATAAAAGCTCTTTAGCCTCTTCTGTGGTTAAATTGGAAATTCTTTCCAACTCGGTGCGGGCCTTTTCATAAATTTGACGAATCTTATCTTTAGCTTCTTCAATATTATCCCTTTCTTTGGATAAAACCTTGCGATTTTCTTCTAGTTCTAAAATTTTTTCCTCAAAGAGATTCTGTCTTTTTTCTATCCTGTCCTCCGCTTTTTTCAACTCTTGACGACGAGCGTCTTCATCTTTTTTTGCCTTATCAATAATTTTTAACGCCTCTTCTTTAGCTTTGAAAAAGACTTCTTGTTGTTTTGTTTTGGCCTTAGAAATAATATCCTTGGCCTTAGTTTCCGCTGATTGAGTTAAATGAGCTGCCACACTTTGTCGCACAAACCAACCAATTAAAAATCCCACTAACAGGGAAACAAAAATTTCAATATAAATCATAATTTATTTGGTAAAACAATTAACAAAACCGAGCATTAAAGGCTCGGCTTTCAAGAAAAAGCATTAAACAATTATATTAAATTTACTCTGGGATAGATTTACCTTTTGATAATTTTATCAATTAATCCGTATTTTTCTGCTTCTTTGGCGGTCATAAAAAAATCGCGATCTGTGTCCTTTTCTATATTACTTAGAGACTGTTTCGTATGTTTAGATAAAATTTTGTTGATCCGATCTCTAACTCGCAAAATATGCTCAGCTCTAATTTTAATATCAGCTGCTGGTCCTTCTGCTCCGCCTATAACTTGATGAAGCATTATCTCTGAATTTGATAAAGTAAATCTTTTTCCTTTAGCGCCAGCTGCCAATAGAACCGCGCCCATAGAAGCGGCAATGCCAACGCAAATTGTGCTCACCGCCGGACCAACATACTGCATAGTATCATAAATAGCTAATCCAGCTGTTACTGAGCCCCCTAGAGTATTAATGTAAAGTTTAATATCTTTGCTTTTATCTTCGCTTTCAAGAAATAAAAATTGGGCAATAATTGTATTAGCGACGCTATCCGTGATAGTGTCTCCCAAAAAAATAATTCTTTCTCTTAAAAGCCGAGAATATATGTCATAAGCCCTTTCTCCGTGCGTAGATTTTTCAATTACTGTAGGAACAAATTGCATATATTATTTTATATTTATTTATTATTAACCTTTATAAGTTATATTTTAACATTATCAAAAATAATGTCAAACCCCCACGCCAAGATGGACCTAAGCAGAATCGAACTGCTGTCTCCGCAATGCGAATGCGATGTACTACCACTGTACTATAGGCCCTCAAATTTTATTTGTTTTGGAATAATAAAAAAGAATAAGAATAATGGCCAAGCAAAAATGACAAAACATTAAAATTATGAATTTCTTGGGCTAAAAGCGTAAAACCAAAATCATTTACGCATTCAGCTATAATCCTATTTTTATTTTGTGTGACAATGAACAAATAACCATTCTTGTTCAACCTGCTCTTGACGGTTTCTAAACATAATTGATTATCAGAATTATAATCCTTACTATCTAAAATATTAGAAAGATAAATCGCGTCAAAATGTCCTTTGTCAAATAATTTTAAATTATTAACAAAATCTCCGCAATAAATATTTATTTTATCTAATTTTGTTGGCAAAATTTGATATTTCTCGCGAGAAATAAGATAAAACAAATAATCTTCTTTGTTTTTGACTTGATTAAAACTTTCTTTATACCAAAAGCGGGATTTTTGTAAACATTTTATAAAATTGTTGTGCTGACAATTATAAAAAATATAATCAAAAACTTTTTGTGTCAATAAATTTATTTTGCCCCTTATTCTCTGATGAATTTGTTCTTTGTTGTGGGATTTAAAGTCCGAAAATATTTTTAATAATTCCTCATAATTAAACTCTCTAAATAGAGCTATTTTGTAATCTGTAGTTAAACAGGACATTGGTCGTTTATCGCAAACATCAACTTCATTAACATCAAATAAGGATAGAATATTAAAAACAAAATCATTGCCACCTGCAATAGCAAAAATTCGCTCAATTTTTTTTAATTTATCTAATTTTTTTAAGAATTCATTTAGCTTTTCGTTCGTAAAAAACCATGATGGATAAAAATCTCTATTAATGATTTTTTGATAATCTATTTTTTGACATATTTGCTTAATCTCTTTATTCATTTTGTTGAAATTTCAATAACTGGCCGAAAACTTAAAATCGTGCTCCAAAACGTAGGTGGGTCCCAACCCAAAGAGCCAACTGACTTCCATCCGCCAGCTAAGTTCTGTTTTTGTTCAAATTTATCCTCAAACCATTCCCAAGTTTTGGTAGTAGCCCATTGGGGATAAAAAACATTGCCCAAATAATTATATTCTATAAAACGAGGCAAGCGAATAATGTGGCTTGAGTCAATTTTCAAAATACTCAAAATAAATGGCAATATTTTTTTAATATCGTTGATAGACAAACAAAACCGAGTGACAAATCCTTGGGCATTTAAAATTTTGGTCAAATATTCATTTTGATATAATTGTTTATTTTTCTTTTTCAAACATTTCCTGAAATTAAAGCCCATTTTTTCTAAAAACCAGACATCGCTAGAGCTTATCCAGCGATTTAATTTTTTGGGCTTGTCGCGAGCATCAATTAAGACCCATTTTCCTTGTAAATCTTTAGAATCCATTGCAATTTTGCCTTTTTTTATTTTTTCGTAAAAAACATCATCTGGTTTATCTTTCCATAACGACAAATTCATATCCTGTTCTAAGGAAACCTTGGGAAGATAATGCAAATCAAAATTAAGTGTTAACCAATGTTCGATAATTTCATCATTAACCCATTCTGGCAAACATGGAATTACAAAAGATGACCAATTAAAAAAACCTTTAATTATCTCTTGCTCTTTAGCAGCTATTTGGTTCAATCTCTGCATAAAATTTAAAATTGAGGACGAGAAGATAACTTTTCTATAACCCCTTCTACAGTAACTCTGTCTTTATCTTCTATGTTTTCACTTTCCAAACATTCTTTTAACGCCTCTATTGCTACTTCGTTCATAACGCCTTCATCGCCCTTTAACAACCCGCTTAACCTGCCTCCGCGTCCAAATCTTTGCCTAAATTCATCTTCCGCTAATCTAAAACCCTCTGGCATATACTCATTAATAGCATCAACCTTTTCTTTAATTTTTGCGTCAACCATTTCTTTGAAGGTTAATTCTTTTTCTTCTTTATCGTCCTCAATCGTGGACTCTATTGCGGGCTTTACGCCCTCAATTGGTATATCTTTTTCCATACTTTTATTATTTACTATTTTTTAATTAGGGACAGTCACCACATTTTAATTTGCTCTGTTTATGCCCTTTCTGGGCCTGACCGATGCAAAAATTTCGTCTTCAGTTAATACTTTAATATTATTCTTTTTCAGAATTTTAACGAATACACCGTCTCCGTCAATTAATTTCCCAGAAAAAGTACCGTCATAAATCTTACCTGAACCGCAGGAAGGAGATTTAGATTTTAAAATTGCTTCATCACAATTCGCAAGTTTAGCAATTTTCAAGGCCTCTTTCGCGCCTTTTTCAAATTGGAAGGTAACATCTTCTCCGTCTTTGGTAAAAACTTTATTATCTTTCTGCTCAGCAGGAGTTCGCGGAGTAGTTAAACCGCCCAATTGTTCTGGACAGACAGGAATTGCTTTGCCTTGCTTAACTAATTCAATAACTTTCTGAGAAGGTTTTGCTTCGTTTTTATAATTACAATTAATTCCTGCCAAGCAGGCACTTACAATTTTCATAATATAATTAAAATTTTTGTCTATTTTGGTCCATTTTTTGCCAAATCGGATTTTTTATCTTAAAACCCGCTACTAACGCGAGCTTCAGGGGGACAACTCATGGGGACAGTCCCCTTAAATTTTAAAATTATAACTTTTTCAAAGGGGACTAACTTTTTCAAAGGGGACTGTCCCCTTAAACCGCTCTCTTGTAATCCTTTGATAGAGCGGAATCTAAAACACTTTTTTTGATTTGTCAAAAAATAATTAATGAAATCCGTGGGCATAATCACCAAATTTAATTCCATGAGCTGCGCCCCAAATGTCTATGTTGATATATTGACGGTTATTTAATTTTATTCGCAGATATTGATGAGGTGAAATATACCATACTAATGTCCATTTATTTTCAATGTTATTATTATTAAAAAAACCACTTTTGACCAATAATATTCTCATCAAATAGTTAGCGTTGTTACAGTGGATAAAATTAGTCCCGTTCCACAACTTTTGAACGTCAAGCGTAAACATCTGAAATAATTTAGTATATGTCTCAAATCTATATCCACGATATCTGTCGGTTATAATCTCATAGACATTCCTTAAACATTGCTTTTGATTTGATGATTCCTTTATTTTATGGATTATTTTTTGCATTTCCTTGGGTAAATTTTTCGGTATTTTCGTTTTCGAAAAAAAACAATTTTTCATAATATAAATAAAATTAACTAGCCGGACGTTAAGCGTCCCAAAGGTTAGCCCACTATTCAGAAACTTTGAGCATACCAACTATTTTGCGTGAATATCAACTACTTCTCCGGATTGAACCACAGATTTTATTACTTCTGATTTGTCTGTAAATACACTTATCCTTCCATCTGGATGTTGTTTCACTACTATCTCTACCCTTTTTTCTACCGGGTTTGCAAAGATAGCTCCATTGGGAAGCTCTATTTTTTCATATCCTTCAAGTTCCAGACTTGGTTTATTCTTTAATACAATTTCTACAATCATAATATTAAGTTAAAAAATTAATGTTTATATAATTTGCGACCTTTATTTTCATGGGGACAGTCCCCTTAAACCGCTCTCTTGTAATCCTTTGATAGAGCGGAATCTAAAACACTTTTTTTGATTTGTCAAAAAATAATTAATGAAATCCGTGGGCATAATCACCAAATTTAATTCCATGAGCTGCGCCCCAAATGTCTATGTTGATATATTGACGGTTATTTAATTTTATTCGCAGATATTGATGAGGTGAAATATACCATACTAATGTCCATTTATTTTCAATGTTATTATTATTAAAAAAACCACTTTTGACCAATAATATTCTCATCAAATAGTTAGCGTTGTTACAGTGGATAAAATTAGTCCCGTTCCACAACTTTTGAACGTCAAGCGTAAACATCTGAAATAATTTAGTATATGTCTCAAATCTATATCCACGATATCTGTCGGTTATAATCTCATAGACATTCCTTAAACATTGCTTTTGATTTGATGATTCCTTTATTTTATGGATTATTTTTTGCATTTCCTTGGGTAAATTTTTCGGTATTTTCGTTTTCGAAAAAAAACAATTTTTCATAATATAAATAAAATTAACTAGCCGGACGCTAAGCGTCCCAATGGCCACGCTGAGCGTGGCGGAGAGGGAGGGATTCGAACCCACGTGCCCCTTACGGGACCAATCGCTTTCGAGGCGATGCCGTTATGACCACTTCGGTACCTCTCCGTGAAATAATTATCATTGCTCCTATAATTACCCAAAACAGAATTGCTAAATCATTTTTAAAATATGGGGTATCAACCAATCCATGGATTAGAATAACTGCCATTGCTCCCATAATTGAACCAATTAAGATTGGTTCTTTTTTAAAATTTTTAAAACCTTTTTTAAAAAATTGGAACAGAATCAAGAAAAAAATAACCAAACCTAATAATCCAAGCTCCAGCCAAATTGTTAAAAGCAAATTATGTGGATAAGGATGTGTTTCAACGGAAATCAATTCTTGGGTGCTTTGGTCGTAATAACGTTCTTGATATTGAGGAGCTAAAACACGATATCCATTTAACCCTGCTCCTAAAACGGATTTTTCTTTTAATATTTCTGAAGCACCTTTCCAAATATTAACCCTCAAACGACCAGAAAGGTCTTGAAAAAATATTTTCTCTGTCAAATAATGACGTGAAACGGAAAAAGACAACAATAGCAAAATAAGAACTAAAATCAGAACCAAAACCCATTTTCTGACTGGCTTATAAAGCACACCACAAAAGAGCAAGGCAACAAAGATAGCTATTATTGCTCCTTCAGATTTAGCAAAAGCAAGAGAACCTAAAAATAATACTGCAAAAAATATGGTTTTAACAATAAATGGGATGTTTTTTTTGAAATTTAAAAATATATACCCTAATCCCAGCATAAATAAAGGACCAAGATACAGACCCAAAAAATTGGGATGAGGAAAGGGCCCAGTTGCCCTTAAAATTTTCGGTTGTCCCCAAATTTCAGTGCTCCAAACCCCTTGACCAGTAATTTTTTGATAAAAAGCATAAAAAGTAACCAGCAAGCCCGAACAAATTAAAGTCCCAACTGCTAACCTTAAATCCTTTTTATTTCTTATTATATCCAAAAACACAATAAGGAATAAGATTGGCTCTAAGAAATAGGCCTTCCAAATGCCAGCCCCAGCACGCAAATCAGGGGATATAAATACTGCTATTATTGATATTAAAAACCATGCTAAAATTGACCAAAACCATATTCTCGGCTTTTTATAATCAAAAATAGGATATTGCCTGTATTTTATCTTCTTAATCAACCAAACAATAAATAAAACCAAAATTAAAATCTCTAAAAATGTCAAAGGAATTTCTAGGATTTGAAAACGAATTTGATAAGCGGGTAAAAGCGCTAAAATCAAAAATAAAGACCATTTCTGATAATTCCAGCTTAACCAAATAAAGAATATAGAGAAGAATACAAGAGGATAAAACATACTAATTTGTTTTAATTATATCTCTAATCATTTTTTTGTTTATCCCTCCTGATAAATATAAAACCGAGGTGTAAACAATAATTGCTAAAAGAATTAATAAAAATAAATTGGCTTGGTTAAAAATAAACAAAACAAGTCCCATTACTAAACTAGATAAAATTACTGGTCTAAAAATTTTTAAAGAAGGAGAAAATTTACTAGTTTGTTTAATAATTACAAAAGCAGAAATGGTAATTATAAACTCGGCAACAATGGTCACATACGCCGCTCCATAATAAGAATAGCGTGGGATAAAAATCAAATATCCAATCAATGCCACTACTGCCGCTAAACAATAAAACCTAAGCATTGTACGTTGTTTGTTCATGGCAATAATCGCATGGCTAACTAAACTCCCGAAAAAAATAAGCGTTGTTGCGAAGATTAGGATTTTAAGTGGTTCTGCAGAAATAGCAAATTCTGAGCCAGCGATAAACACCATTAAAGGTTTAGCTAAAAACAAAACACCGACTATCAATGGTATGGTCATAAGAGCGAAAAAATCAAATGATTTTTGAAAAATTCGCTTAAAAGTAAAAATATCTTTCTTGGCCCAAGCCAAAGTTAAATGCGGCAGAATTAAACCCATAAAAATTGGCGGAAACATAATTAAGGCCTCTAATATTCTATAAGCAGCGCCATAAATACCTACTTCTTGTGATGATTTAAATAAAGAAAGAATAATAGTATCTCCTTTAAAATAAATTGTAGTTAAAATAATTGATAACCCAATAGGCCATGTTTTTTTAATCGCATTACGCCAAATTGTTTTATCAAAACGCAAAGAAATCTTAACAAATTTACGCGAAAATAAATAAAGTAAAATAAAATTTACGAATCCGCCAACAACTACTACACCCAAAATACTCAAAAAACCAATATCTGAATAAACAACAAAACACATCAAGCTGACAAAAACTAACTTACTAACTATTTCAGCAATTGCAACTTTTAACATTTCCATTTTTTTCTGAAAAAAACCAGTTAAAAGTTGGCTCAAAGAACCGAAAAGAAAAGAAATTGCGGTGACGGCAATGCCCAACTTAACAAGATGAGAATATTGTGGGATTAATAGACATATTGCGGGAGCAAGAGATAAAAGAAAAATACTAGAAACTAAACGAATCGTAAAAAAATTGCTGGCAATCTTTTCTTCATTTGCATTTGGCAAAGAAAGCATCTGAATAAAAGTCATATACAATCCTAAATCAGCAAAAATTGCAAAGCCCTGAAGATAAGCAATAACAATAGTAAACTCTCCAAAACCAGTTGCGCCCAAATAACGCGCGATTAATGCAAAAACAAAAACATTTAAAAAAAGACTAATAATCTTACTGCAAAAATGTACTAATGTATTGCGCCCAATTTTCTGAATTAAAAACATAATCTTATGATATCAAGAAAAGAAGAGAGTATCAAGATATTGACTTCTAATTTAATTCTGGTTAAAGTGAAAACATGTCAAAATTTACCTTACCTAAAATAGGATTAATATTTGCTCTTACTTTTCTTGTTCTGCCATTAACAACTCGCGCTGAAAATATATATCAAGCAAAAAGATTGGAACAAAGTCATATTTCCTTGCCAGAGCTTTACTCAGGCCAATCTTTAGAATTCTGGGTAAAATTTAAAAATATTGGCTCCCAATATTGGCGAGGGGATGGGGCTCAAGCTGTAACTCTCAGAACCATAAGCGGGATGAAAAGTAAATTTAGCCACCCTACTTGGTATAATAGCTATACACCAAATCGCGTTAACCCCGTTTTAACCATTGAGCAAGAAGGCGAAGCGCTCTTTAGGTTTAGGGTTAATGCCCCATCTGAACCCGGAATAAAATGGGAAAAATTTAATCTTTTTGCCGGCTCAACTATCATTCCAGGAGGAGAGATAGAAATAGCAATTAAGGTTTTAAGCGAAGCAGAGGAAGCAAGTGAACCAGAGCCCATTCCTGAGCCAGAACCATCACCAGAGCCCATTCCTGAGCCAGAACCAGAACAATTATTTTGGCAAACTGTTTCTCCTTCAATAACTATTGAAAATCAACTTCGCTGGAATCAACTTGCGGACGGACCTAATGTGCGTGTTGGACTTCTTTTCGTAGATTCGGAAGAAAAGAATGATTACTTACCCTTTAGAATCTCTAGCTTCAATAATAAACTTTACGATATTTACGACCAAAACAATAAACTTTTAGTTCGCAATACAGCTGGAGAAATCATAGAAATAGATTATAATTATGAGACTGGATACTATTTTCTTAATGATAGTAATGGAAAAAGATTATTAATGACTGATTCTTATATAAAATTATCATCAAATGATGAGAATGTATTTGAAATCAATAGCTGGACTAACGGTCCTTTCTGGGGGCAGAATGTTAATGATAATGAATTTCGTGGTGATGTTGAAGTTCAATATAATCCTAATACTGGACGTCTTTGGTTAATCAATGAACTCTCTTTAGAAAAATATCTAAAAGGAGTTGCAGAGGTGTCAGATTTAGCTCCATTTGAATTCTTAAAAGCTCAAAAAATTGCTGCTAGAACTTACGGTCTCTTCCGTTATTTAACGCCAAAATATACGAACACTCCTAACGGAGAACCTTTTTTTACTTTACGCAGTACTCAGGCTGACCAAGTCTACAGAGGGTATAACAGAGAGATGAGGGCATCCAATACATCAGTAGCAGTAGATTCAACTAAAGGGATTATTGCTACATATGATAATGAGCCTATATTGGCATATTATTTCGCCCATAGTAATGGTTCAACCATATCTTCTTATGAAGCAAATATGACTGCTGCGCCCGTTGCTTACTTACAGCCAAAATTAGACCCACCTAGCCAAGGACAAAGTATGCTTGGGCACGGAGTAGGTCTTCCTCAAGTTGGAGGAATGGCTGCTGCTCGCCAAGGAGCAAATTATTCCCAAATATTAAAATATTATTATACCAATATCAATCTAACGCAAATGTATTAAACGGGGCGTAGCCTAGTGGCTAAGGCGCCTGCTTTGGGAGCAGGAAATCGAGAGTTCGAGTCTCTCCGTCCCGACCAAGCTTAGCTTGGCCCATGGTACGCTCAGCGTACCGACCAAATTAAAACACTTGGGAACTCGGTTCCCAAATAAATCGCTGATAGATAATACTATTAAAATTTGATAGTATTTTTTTGTTTTTACTCGTGTCTTAGGGCTTCAATCGGACTAAGCTTAGCGGCTTTGCGAGCCGGATAAAATCCGAAAATTAAACCAACTGAACCAGCCACCCCTAAACCCAGAAAAATTGCTTGAATTGAAACACTAAACTGCCATCCTGGGCCAACAGCTTTTGCTAAAACTAAAGCTGATAGAAAAGAAAGGCCTATTCCTAAAATGATTCCTATAATGCCCCCCATGGCTGTCAAAATTATTGATTCAATTAGAAATTGAGTTAAAACATTTTTGCTAGTTGCTCCCAACGCCTTCCTTAAGCCAATTTCTTGAGTTCTCTCTGTAACCGAAACTAACATAATATTCATAATTCCCACTCCACCAACAACTAAAGAAATCGCAGCCACTGAAGTCAAAAGAATGGTTAAGACGTCGGTAACCAACTTTATGGTGTCAATTATATCGCCCTGGGTTGTTACACTAAAATCATCATCTTCTCCTTCTTCAATGTCGTGTAAATCTCTCAAAGTTAACTTAATGTCTTCCACCATTCTGGGAACTACCGCTTCGCTTTGGGCCATAATATGAATCTCCTGATAATAATCAATGCCAAGAATATATTTTTGAGCAACAGAATATGGAATAACAATAAATTTATCTACATCCATAAAAGAAGAAACTGAACCGCTTGGAGGAAGGATTGCTACTATTCTAAAATATTTATTTTTAATTTTAATTTTTTCTCCAATAGCATCAGCAGAACCAAAAAGCTCTTCCTTTACTTTCTGTCCAATAACGGCTACTGCTCTTCGAGATTTAATGTCATCTTCTGTAAAATAATTTCCCTCTGCTGGATAGATATCGTAAAGTTTACCCAACCAATCAGCAGTCCAGCCAAGAATAGTCGGCCGATAAATCTCTCCTTTATAAGAAACACTACTTGGCACCATTAAAGAGGGAGTAATGTCTTTCAGGTCAGGAACATTACTTTTATTTTTTAAGGCCTTGATATCTCTTTCTTTTAAAGAATCTAACAGTAAATTAGTTGCCATATCGCTGGGACCCTTCATTTCTTTGCCAGGATTAATTTGAACAAAATTTCCACCCAGAGTTTCCACTTCTCTTAATATTAAAGATTCAGCTGCCTGACCAATAGACATAATTAAAACAATGGAACTGATACCTATAACAATGCCTAGAACCGTTAAAACAGAACGAGATTTATTCGTTATTATAGCTTTTAGAGAAGTTTGTAAAATGAATCTAATGTGCATACCAAAAATGTTAAAATTTCGGAGCGAAGCGAACTAAATTTTATTATATTTTTGAGTACCCTGTTAAATAATTTGCGAAGCAAATTAAAATCGAAGATTTTATTTAACAGGGTAAAGGTTTTGTTGCTGAAAAATCTTCACCCTACGGGTTTGATTTTGTTAGACAAAGCCCTTTATTTAACAAAACCTTCTTTAGCAAAATGACGACTATCTACCGACAAATCACTAACGATTTTTCCATCCCTAAGTTTTATTATTCTTTCTGCCATCTCAGAAGTGTATTTTTCATGAGTAATCAAAACAATGGTATGTCCACTCTCGTGTAATTTTTGAATAATATCCATAATGACTTGTCCAGAACGCGAATCAAGGTTACCTGTTGGCTCATCGGCAAAAATAATCTTTGGTTTATTAACCAAAGCCCTTGCTATTGCTACTCTTTGCTTTTCTCCACCCGACAACTTAGATGTTTCATAATCTTTACGATGAGTAAGCCCAACCTTTTCTATAGCTTCCATTGTTAAGTCATCCCATAAAGATTCTTTCACTTTAGAATAAATTAAAGGCAACCTAACATTATTAAAGACAGTTGTCTTTTTTAAAAGATTAAAAGATTGAAAAACAAATCCTATTTTCTTGTTCCTAATGTGAGCCAAATCTTCTTCTGAATAGGCGCTCATTGTTTTGCCGTCAAATAAATAATCACCCTTTGTTTGTCTCTCTAAAAATCCCAAAATATGAAGCAATGTGGATTTGCCAGAACCAGAAGCTCCGATTATCGCAACAAATTGACCCTCTTGAACAACAAAAGACACCCCTTGAACGGCTGGAGTGCTTATTTCACCATTATAATAAATTTTTTCTAAGCCCTTAACGAGAATTAAGGGAATTTTTTGAGTAGACATGCTTCTTAATTTTCTCTTAAAATAGTAATTATTTTGTCGCCTTCTACTATTCCCTTTGTGATTTCTATTTGACCCAATGTCCCCTTTAATCCTGTTTCCACTTTAATTTCTGAAATAATTTCCCCTAAACCCACAACCCTAACAAATTTATCTCCATCCTTTCCAAAAACAGCCCTGCCGGGAATAACAATAACCCCTTGACGTTCGTCAGTTAAAATATCAATATCGGCAGTCATTCCAGATTTTATGCGTTCATCTTCTCTGGTAAAATAAAAAGTTACCTTATATGTAGAAACGCCCTCAATAATTGTCTCTGCGGGGTCAATACCAATTAAATTAGCTTCAAAAACAACATTACTCTCATAAGCGTCCAACCTTACTTTTGCTGAATCATTTAATTCAATTTTAGCAATATCAACCTCGGGAATGTTGGCTTCAATTTTGAAATTATTATCTGAAATAATAGTAATGAAAGAAGAGTTAGCTGAAATAATTTCACCAATCTTGGCTTCTTGTTTGGTTATAATTCCCTCCAAAGGAGCACGCAATTCCATTTTAAGAAGCTGAATGTTAGTGCTTTGTAAATTAGCTTGAGCGCGTTTTACTTGAGCTTGTTGAGAAACAATATTCAATTTTGCCTGAGATACCAGGGCCTCTTGCGCTTTGATTTGTTCATTAGTTGCTCCTGATTGTTTGAGAATCAACTCATCTTCAGCTAAATATAAAGCATTTTGATAGGCATTAAGACTGCTCTGGGAAGTAGCAATGTTATTCTGATTAACGATTCTTTGACTGGCGATGAGTTGTTCTTGGCTATTAATATTAGATAGTGCTGTGTTGATGTTTGTTTGAGCAGTACTAATATTGCTTTTATATGTATTAAGTGTAGTTTGAGAGAGATTAATAGCAGAATTAACTACATTATTTAAGCTATTTAATAAATCTCTAATGGTCGAAAGATTATCTCTGGTGTTACTTAAAAAACTATCTAGAACCAAAAAATCTGTCTCTAAAGAAACATTATCAAGGTCATTTTTTATAATATCAAGAATTTCTGTTGCGTTTTTTCTTTGTTGCTCCACATCAATTTTCCCTTGAGAATCAGAAGTAAAAAAAGTTAATTCCGGATTACTGGAGGAATCGTTTGAGAACATTTCGTCTATTTGTTCGTTGACAGCGCTGTCAGCCTTAGAGTAAGAATCATAGAGTATGTCTTCAATGTCGTTATAAAGATTCAATAAATCAATGCTCGCCTTGTCACGGATATTTTCTAAATTATTTTTAGCATCAACCAATGCTTCTCTTGCATTTGCTACCTTAGTTTCAGCAATCTGAATCTCCTCGGGGCGAGAGCCTTGCATTAATTCATCTAGCTTTGCTTGCTGGACATCAGCCGCTGCTCTATACTGGTCTAAATTAGCCTGCGCACTTTCTGTTTCTGCCCCTAATTGCAATAACTGAATATTCAATTCACTACTATCTAGGGCAACTAATAATTGCTCGGGGACTACCTTATCTCCGACTTTAACATAAATTTTGTCAACTTTTCCGCTAACCTCTAACCCCAAATCAACTGACTCTGTGGGTTTCACTTGTCCTGTTACGTTAACTTCTTGAAAAAGATTATCTTTTTGGGCTATAATAAAATCATAATCCGTGCCCTTGTTGTTACGCAAAGACAAATAACCCACAACAAAGACAAAAATTATAATTACAAAAATAATAATTTTTTTCTTAGATTTTTTCATACATCATTCATAATAAGGGAAATAAATCAGTTTGTCAATTCTTAAAAATATGATATAATAAATAATAATTTGGCGGGTATCGTATAATGGTTATTATCTCAGGTTTCCAACCTGATGACGGGGGTTCGATTCCCCCTACCCGCTCCAAATTTTTGTTTATGTTTTTTGTATATATTTTAAAAAGCT
>CAZDOL010000002.1:47464-72224 GCA_964507075.1 uncultured Gammaproteobacteria bacterium | reverse complement strand
AAATTAGAGCGAAAAGAGCTCCCGTAAGAGCGCTACCACCTGCTGCTGATTGCGCTCCAGAAAAATTAAGCCATTTATCCATGCCTAACATTTGCAAAAAATTGCCAGATCCAGCATCTTTAAATGCATTAACAAAAGTAAGCATCAATATCTGAGCGATATCAATAAAAAAACCGCAGATGAATTTAGAAAAATTAATCAAAACTGCAGCCACTAAAAGTCCGCCCAAAGTTCTTTTATAAGAATATTTTTCTATTTTTAAAACTGTACCAAAAGCAATAAGCAAAAGAGCGGCAATAAAAAACATATTACAAACGTCTCTAACAATTATCCATCCCTTAGAAACAGCTGGAGCAGTGATAAAACTATTATATTGCGCTATTTCTATTAATAATCCTATAATCCAAGTCAAAATTTTACCCAAAATACTAACTATCTGCATTATTAACCAACCAAAAACAGAAGCCACAAAAGATCCAACGTCAGCTAAAGCAGGTTCAGCAATTAAAAATACTCCTATTAACACCAAAACCAAAAGAGGAAGAAAAATAAATTTCCTGCTTGGCCCTTGGGAGCGTAGCAACTTTATATGGTATCTTAGTTTAATTTTCTTAAATAAATCCTTCACTATTATATTTAATTACTATTTATCCTTGTCCAGGTCGGACCTGGTTTTGGGGCTCTATAGAGCCAAACTAGTTATTTGTGTTTACTTTAATTACTCCATTATAAGGAATTCCTGCTTCGCTTACGGGTATGTCAGCCCAATCTTTACAATTATATGCATTGTTGTCAGAATCCCATCCAGCATATACCCCTGGATTACCAGCACACCAGCCCCAATTATCTTTGATATAAGCTTTAGGTTTAAAACAACACATATTAACACATCCATGTGCATTCCATCCATCACTTCCTTCTCCTTCGCAAGTATAAGTATGGTTGAATGAAAAATATTTATCTACACAAGCTTCAGGTGTTGCGCCAAATTCTGTACCATCACATTCTGGACGATGATTTTTGCTAATTACATTATAAAAATTAATTGGCGTATCATTATTCCAATCAATGCTAATCTCCCTAATAGGCATATGATTTGTATCTGCTGAAGCATAAAATTTAAGATTTGCAACATAAGGAGATGTTTCTGGACCTACTCCAAAATCCTCTTCCCCAATACTAATAGCGTTTTCAACTCCATTAATAGAAGTTATCGTTGGCGCATCTGCCGAACTTGCTGCAATCTCTGTTATATTCCAGGGAGCCCAATTGCCAGCAATTACTGAACCATAGCTCATTGCATTTTCGTCAAATTCTTGTGTTTCATCAACCTTGACAAACAGTTGTTGTAAGCCATTTAAATTATAGACAATATTAGCTTTACCTCCATCTTCTGTGCCCCCATCACAATTATCCTCTCCCAAACCTCCTGTTATGGTCAATCTAGTTGCGTCTGAAGTATTGGCCACCCCATAAGGAGTACAATCTTGGCCGCCAGTCCCAGGCGTATTTGGTGGATCTATTATAGAATAATAATCACTGAATTCCCAAAAGCGATCAGTATAAGTAATGGATAATCCAAAATTGTCACTTGGGATCGCATTAACAAGGAATTGACAGCCACTCTTAAGATGAACCTCCAAATCACCATCCCATGATTGTCGATCATTGGCAGCACTGTTCCCATGCGCTCTTAGCTTTACTTTTTCTAAAAAACCATTGGAGTCAAAAGTAACTTGTATTTTTGTGCAGGAGCAGCCATCATTTTGTGTTCCATCACCATTTTGGGTACATCTACAAGTGAGAGGGTCAGACGCGGCTGCATCATAACCACAACTACCAGCATAACTACCATCAGACACAGTACAACCATACCAATTTCCCTCTTCATAATTTCCAACATGATCCTCTCTAAGATATATTATATGATCCATTGAACAACTTGTCCCGTCAGAAGCCCCTAATTCTGTTTGGACATAATCTATCTCATCTTTATGAATCAAGCGACCATCATCATTTACGTCATAAATCTTAATAGAAGAACAACTGTCGTGCTCCCAACAATGATATTTACATCCCGGATCACCATCTTCTGTGCAAACATCCGAAAAAACATAGTCCTCTTGATTTAAACAATACCATTTCCTGCTACCAGTCGCCACATATCCTGCTGAATAATGTAAATTATAAACATCTACATCGCCAGCGCTGGCCCCTGGCCACCAAGTAATACAAGTATTAGCATCTTCAGGCCTTGACTCATCTGGCTCTAAACAAAAACCCCTCAAACCAATAACTTGAGTTATCTTGTTTGGTTTAACACATTCATCTCCCGCTTCACAGTCAGGAAAACCATTTTCACAATTTTTCCCACTATATTTACAAGCTTTCCTTAAATTAACGCCCCCTGTATCAAAATTATAATATTTAGTTAGTCCACTATATTGATCACCATATTCAACCTTCTGATAAGAACCCTGACAATCAGGATAGAGAGAGACAATATTACCGTCAATATCAATATTATCATAAGGATAATCACCTGTTCCACTATCACATAAATTAACCTTGTTATAATAGGAACTAGCACTGGCCATGAAAGGAGAATTCTTTTCTGGGTAAATACGCGTGGTTTTCTCAATGTTTAAGCCAAGTCCATCCACTCCTATATTGTCTTCTATGCCATCATCATCTATATCTTCAAAATAAGTTAAGGTATATAATCCTGAATTTTGCGTA
The DNA here is from genome assembly GCA_964507075.1 of uncultured Gammaproteobacteria bacterium. Lineage (GTDB taxonomy): Bacteria > Patescibacteriota > Patescibacteriia > UBA2591 > UBA6264 > JAIPGN01. The sequence goes on along the minus strand of CAZDOL010000002.1, from coordinate 69,485 downwards.
TCTTCGCTCGGGAACAATCTTTCTATGGGATACATATCTGGTATAGAATAACCCAAATAGTCCATACCTGACCAAGAAACATTTCTGTTTTTATATTCTCGTTCTGTTAAAGGATTAGGGTTGGGATCATAAACAACATGTCCGCATTGAGCTTGTTTGCCAGAGCCAACCAACTGATCGCAACGCACCCAAGAATCACAGACCGAACGATATTCATCAATAGAACTATCCCAGACCGAACGATAACCCGAACATTGCAACCATTCACCACAAGTTCTATCTCGCCTCACTTTAAGAACTACATTACTGTCTCCTTCGCCCCCAGAATTTAAACTAACACTGGACGCTGGAACTGAAATATCACCCTGAGATTGACTTAAAACATAAGTAGAGGTTGAATCATAAAATAAATTTCCTGAAATTGAAGTATCATTAAATAAGATACAACCTTCTTTTAAACCTGCCATTGCATTACAAGAAGTCTTATCTATATTTTCATTGTTTAAATAATAATAACTGCCTTGCGGAGAAAATTGTTCTATTAAGGAAACATTATCTATCCTCACATCCATGAAACCGTCAACATAAGGAGCTAAAATTCTAGCGTACATGGCATTATATGGAGCTTTTAATGTAACAGTGTGTTTTATCCATTTTCCGTCCGTAGAACCTAATTGTTCAGAGTGAGCAATATCTAACCAAGTCCCAGGATTAAATTCATCAACATAAGCAAGGTAAATTCTGCTGGTACCAGTAGAAGTATCACTTGCTTTCATCCATGCAGAAAGCTCATAAGTATATCCTGGTTGTATTTCTATATATTGCGAACCAGCTGAAGTTGCAGCGCCAATATGATTCATTCGCCAACAATTTCCGCTCAAACAATCATTCGTTTCTAGGGTAAATGATATTTCTGGATCTTCATATGGGTCCCAATCATCAGGAACATCATCTCCATTCTCATCTAACTCAAACCCACTATTCAAAACTAAATTTTGTTCAGTTGGATTAATAAACCGACTACATCCATTCTGATTTTCAGGACAAACCCCAGCAATTCCCTCATATAAAAGATCTGTATTAGTACGAATACCATAAACAGTGCCATATGGTTGATAGGCAAAACCATTTTCTATATAACAAGGTTGATCAGTTTCACCTTTAAACCAACCATTTTTATTCTCTCCATTAATAAAAACATTTTCACGATACTCACAAATATTGTCACCTGGTTCTTTAAAATAAACTCGTCCATCATATTCTTGACACCCTTCTCCTTCTATGTCGCATAGAATGGATTGAAGTTTATATAAATCTGGATTATTTAATAAATATACATCTGTGAAATCAATTATTTCTTGACTAGAATCAAATTCTGGTAAGCCAAATCTTTGACACCCTTTGTTTTCAGAGGCACAACTCTTGTCTGTGTCATAAACCCTGTAAATCAAGCTGTCGGCGGGAATAACAATTTCGTCGCCCTGAGGAAGCCCTCCATTAAATTCTTCGCTAAAAGCAGACATTGAATTTTTTGTGTCAATTATAGCTTCGCACCCAACTGCTTTTGTGGGGCAAAGACGGCTAAATGATTTAAGATAATGCGCGTTATTGCTCCTATCCCAATAAGCTTGACAACCAAGCATATAACCAGAAAATATATTTCCTTCGGAATCAATATCACAAACCGCCGGTGTATTCCAAGAATTTTGAGTTAAATAAATATTATCCTGAACCTCATTAAGGGTAATATTATCTAAATAAAATTGATTCGGTCCTTGGATGATTAATTTTTCATCGTTTTCTGGCTCTCTGTTAAAATAAACAGAACCAAATCTTATCTCTTGCCAATCATTAGAAACAACTGAAACATCATGAGAACCTTCGTTAATAAAATATAAATCATTGCCGAAAGATGCAATATAATTACCACTTCCTTTAACCCACAATGAAAGAGAATAAACCTTTCCCCTAGAACTAATGAAATCATCTACTGGTCTTTGAGCCAAATTATTGTCGGCTTTTATAGATTGGCCCAAGTGATTGATTGATTCGCCGCTGATTTCAACATTTTCCCATGGATCAGTGCTGGAGAGGAATCTGTCCAAGAATAAATTTTTCATATTTCCATAAGCAGACCCTTTATACTCCCTGCAACCAACGTCTTGGAACCCGCAAATTTCTCCTTCTGTTTTTATAGCCATATGAGTTGTGTTGTCCACTTCTCTACGATAAGGACTACAGTCTTGCGAGCAAGTAACAGTATTTTTATAAAGACGATAATAAATATTGCCCATAGCGTCGTAAAATTGCCTGCAATGAGGATTTTCGTCTGCGTCATCCTCGTTTTCGCAATCACCCCAATCAGAATTCGGGGTTGCGCTAACTTGAACTGGCCCCCCTAAAGATAGATTAGCTTCTAAATAATATTTCTTTAATTGATATCCGTTTGTTTCTTCTCCAACCCAAGTATAATAATATCGGCAAGTATCGGCAGTGGCTGGCGAAATTTCGTTTCCCAGAGAATCCACGATTGCCAATCCTTGAGCATTAGTCTTAACGCATTGGCGGAGATAAGTATAGTATTCTCTCGCTTCACCTCCTTGAGACAAGGCATCTAAATTCGTAAATTCCTCACAACCTGGAGCAGAACATTTTTTTGCTGTTTGAGGAATTAAATCTACCCAACGATTACTACTAACAAAATTGGTCGGAATTTCTTCAAAAGTTTCATAGCCAACACAACCTGAAAGACATAAATCTAAATTATCAACTATGGCTGGAATATCTGACATATTATCATTCATAGAAATATAAGATTCGCAACCAACATTTTGTGAATCACATTTTTGAATAAAATTATCACAATCAGTATTATTATTACTCTCATCTCCATCATAACAATTCATCTGTCCGGGAGCACTTTTAAAATAAGTAATCCCATTAGAGCCATATTCTCTATAAACCGAATTCCCACTTTCGTTTCTAAGTTGTAATGCGTCAATATAAATATCACCACTAAAATCAGAAGAATTAAAAGCGAAAATCTTAACATGATCAATAGATTTCTCTATATTAGAAGATAAGGACACAGAAACAGGTTTCCAATTATTATTATCAAGCTCAATAATTTTCTCAATCTCGTCCAAATCATCGCAATTATCGTCATAACAAATTTGTAATTTTAAATTATAATTACCAGATAAAATGCTATTTTTCTTATAATATCCCGAGAAAGTAAAATCTCCTTGTAAAGGGACATTATGAACCGTCTGACTTAATTCGCAATTACCGGTCTGAATCTGTACCACATTACTGCTATGTTGCGCACCCGAGGAAAGCGCAATTTGTTGAATAATCGCTGAATTATTAACATACCAACCAAAAGGAGTGCCGTCATCTTGAGAAGGCAACTCAAAACTTCCATTAGGCAAAAAATTAACTCCTGTTCCTGGTTTAATTCTAATATATTTAGAACAACCCTCGTCAACTTCTTTGCATCCCCCAATATGATTACTAAAAAAGGCTACATTCCTTAATTCGGGACTATCCAAGGAACAAGACATTCCTCCTTCTACAACATCACAACTCCCTAATCCATCAGGACAACCATTATCGCCGTCGCAAGCGCAAAGACAAGAAGGGTCATCACACAAGCCTCCGAGATAACAAGTATATTTGCGCCAACCAGGAGACGAACAAGGCCAATTACCACCTATGCCCGAATATATTTGGTCCCATTTTGAACAATACCATTTGCAACCAACATTACTGGCGCTACAATTATTAAAATCTAAAGTATTAGAAAGATAAGAGAAAATTTCTCCACTATCTTTTTGGGCATAAGAAGCACAAGTATTATACTGAGCATCACATTCATCTCCACCAAAACGCCAAACATTCTTTGCGCGGGTGCAATAAGACCATGTATCACACTGATTGCCATCAGTTTCGTTAATACATGTTTTTAAATCTAAACAGGATTCTTGGCGAAAAGAACTATCTCTTAGGGGAATCGCTGAATAACCAGTTATTTCACATAAATAACTGGGGGCTTTCAAAACCCAATCAGGGTCTACCAGATTACAAAATTCACTTTCTCCTGAGTCAAGATCACCACAAATACCATTTGCGCCCCTTTGATCAAATCCGTCTACCACCTCAGCCAAAGTCATTCCGTTAGTATATTGCCCTTCCATAACTATTTTGCTGGCGATTTGCATGCCCAAGGGCAGAATACCAATTAGTCGTAGTTTTTGAATATGACTCTTTGATAATAAACTACGCATATCACCAGCTATACCCAAACGTTCTTCAGGATTAAGAAGACTATTCTCTATAGCTTCTTGAATGGTCATTCTTTCTTCTACAGCTCGAGCTAATTTATTATCTAATAAACAATTAAATTGAGAAGTATATTTTTGGTCGGTACCAGTAGGACAAACTGCAAATTCATCATAAATACTCATTTCATTACTGGCTTGATTAATAGGGATTACTTTTATTTCGCTTAAAATAGAAGTTGTGTCCGGATCTGGCGGATCCTCGGGATCATCAGGAACATTGACCCTGCTGCTATCTGCCCCTGGATTGAGTCCTTTGGTGAAAAGAATCTTCATATACTGAGATATAAAAGTGTTGGCAAAAACTCCAATAGCATCAGCTAAAGCCACGCCTGTGGTAGTTAAAGGTCCAGCGCTCCCAGATTTTACAGATTCCCGCGCTTTTTCACTCACAAAAGTAGATGGTAGTTTAATAATGCCTGAAACTTTTGAAGTTACTGCGTTCATTGAACCCTGAATACTCCTAAAAATTTTACTTTTTTCAATAGCAGCTGCTTGTTTTTCAAATAATTTACTCTCTAAGCTCATTTGTATACCAATGGCGCTACTCTCTGGATTAAACATATTCTGTGCGTCTTCCAAAGGATCTAAATCAGGTATACCTTTCTGTGCTTCCCAGTTATTTTGAACTTGAGTTATCATGTCCTGTAGGGTAGTGGCCCACTCTATTAATTGTTTGGTATATTTATTCACTCTCTTAATGCGATTATAACAAATCGGTCCAGCATCTACACAAACGCCTGGTAATGGCAATAAACACTGAGAAGTATTCTTACACCACTCTCCATTATGACTTCCCCCTTGACACATTCCATACCATTCTTCGCAAGTACTGCCTGATTCACAGTCAGAATTTGATGTACACACACTTCCAGTTGGTTTACCTAATGCGCTAGTACATTTCTTTACAGAATTAGAATCATTGCGAAGCCAAATTTTCACATCACATAAACCACGACATTGCGGGTCATCTAATAAAACCTTGTTATCCTTTGCTAAACATTCTGGGGCCCACTTATTTAAACTTGCTAATTTAAATATATCTTCACCCTCTCCCGGAATCCAAATTTCTGCGCCTGTTTCTGGATCTAATTGTTTTTCTAATGCCTGGAGCCTTGCCGAGGCCTCTCCTTTCATTATCGCCACAGCCTCAGCATCTTTCTCATCTTCAGATTCACCTGATTCACGAACAAGTCCAAGGGTTGGAGCATCTTTTTTCAGTCCCTCTAAAATATCCTCAAACTCATTAGTATATTCATGCAAATATGACCCAACTCCTTGATAGTCTTCCTGATAAAAATAAAAAACGTTTCCTAACGCCCAATTAACAGCTCCAGCAGGACATTGTAAGATGTCAAGACCGCTCCCAGGACAAATATCTAGTTTGCCGTCCAATGTATACTTCCTCTCTTCTGTTAGGATTGAATCACCTTGAATAAGAGAGCTAATAGTTGATTTTTGCTTAGCAACTTTCCCCTCTTTTACCTCACTAGAAAACTCAAACATATTTTCCCAGTCTGCTTCTTCAAGATTCTTTTTAATTTGACTGAAAGAACATTTTGGTTCTTCTGCCCATTTCATTTTTTGATAATCTGGGTCTAAATTAGCCAATATGTTAAATTTAACAGTGGGATCTAAAGTGTCACAAAGACTTTGTCCTAAAAAATTATCTGCCACAGAATCAACAAACTCTCCCAACATTTGATCACCTGCTTTACTAAAAAAATCAGGATCAGTTAAAAATGCTGGTTTCTTGCCTGCATCTCCAGTAGCCAACCATTCACCTGATTGTTTGGCGGCTTGTTGTAAAAAGAAATTTAAAGCATTTCGATAAGCAACTGCACCACCCTTATCCCATGCCCATTTCATCGCATCCCAAACACCCTTGATGGGATCAGCAACAATAAATTGAGCTTGAGTTTTTTGTGGTAAAAATAAAAAAGAGGAAATTACTAACATAAACATTGTTAATAAAATCGCTCCTTTGATAAAAATATTACCTGATTTCCCAAATCTCATATAATTTATATGAATAAATTATCTTAATTTCCTAAATTTTCCAAAAACATTGCTTTTAACGTCTCGTCATCTATTTCTCCCAATATTAAAGCATCAACCCCCTCATCTATTAGAGCTTGCCTTAATAAAAGAATATCAACCTCAGGAGAAGATGACAATCCTAAATCCTGCGGGTCAATACCTGTTTCTTCTTTAGTTTCATTATATAACTTTTTTAAATCATTGTCATCAATATTGTCCACAATTTCTTTGTCTATTCCTGCATGAATTAAAAAATCCCTAATATCTTCTGAAGAAAATTGTTCATCCTCAAGGGGCTCGGGCCAAGATTTATCTATTAATTGATTGTCTTCATTATCCTCTGCCTGATGATAAGGCGTTGAATTAGAATTCAAAGGATCACTTCCCGCTTCTATTTCTTCTTGGTCAGAAAAGGCGTCGCTATCTGAATCTTGGATATATGGAGATGTTTTATAAACATAAGCTTCGTCATAATCAGAAAGGCCGTCCTTATCTGTGTCTTCTTGTTTGGCTTGCTCTGATAAAATAAATAAAATCTCTTCTTGTGTTAGTGCTGATTCTTTCTCTGTATTAGATTTTCTAAAACCTTTAAATGGACCATAAATCGCTCCCCTGATCTGAAAAAAACCTAAGGCTAAAACAAATAACCCCAATACTGAAAGGCAAAATATTTGAAAAACTTTAGATTTATTTCTCATAAAATATATTAGGTAATTAAGTGCTTAACTTTTTCTATGTTCCAATGTTCCAATGTTATATGCAATCTCTATCCATTGTTCAAGTGATAGTTCCTGCGCTCTAACTTTCTCGTTCAAACCAATCTCTCTAAAAATATTTAAAAAAAATTCTTTTTTTCCTTTTGTGTTCCAATGTTCCAATGTTCCAATGTTCCAATGATTAGTCATTATAACACTTTTAACCAAATTGTTAAGTAAATATTTTCTCTTAGAAGAAAAACCAGCGTTGATGAGTTGAAAAAATTTATCCTCAATTTCTTGTTTAATTTTGGATTTATTTGGCCTTATTTTTAATATTGTTGAATCTACTCTCGGTTGAGGCCAAAAATTGCTTTTATTAATACTGAAAACAGCGTTTACTTGACTATAAAATTGAATTGCCAAAGATAAAAGAGACATATGGGGAGGTTGAGCAACTATTCTCTGCGCCACTTCTTTTTGAACTACTATTACGATTAACTCTGGCTTATTTCTCTGTTCTAATAAAATTCTTAAAACTCGGCCAGTGATATTAAAAGGGAGATTAGCGATTACTTTATATTTCTTCTTTCTCAAATCTAAATTTGAAGTTCCATCTAAAATACTACCCTTAATTATTTCTATATTAATATAATTTGATAAGCGTTCTTTTAAAATTTCAACTAATTTTCTATCAATTTCAACTGCAATTACTTTCTTGCATTTATCAGCAATCGGTTTGGTTAAAGCACCTAAACCTGGGCCTATTTCCAGGATAACATCATCTCCGTTTATTTCGGCCACATCTACTATTCGTCCAATTACTTTAGGGTTGATTAAAAAATTTTGTCCCCGACGACGCAAAGGAACAAAATCATTTTTTTTACAAATCTTTTTAATTTCTTTTACATTCATTGTCTTTATGCTCTAATGTTCTAATGATTGAATGACTTGTAGGCGTCGGGTTAAAACAGTAAATTTAAATAACGAAATTGATTAATTTATCGGGAACAAAAATTACTTTTTTAATTTTTTTTCCTTTTAAATATTCTTGGACTCTGGGCAAGGCAGAGATAATTTTTTGAGCCTGTTGTTGAGAAAGTCCAATTTCAGCTTCAATTTTTCCTCTAATTTTACCATTAACTTGAACCACAAATTCAATATTCTTATTTTTCGCTAACCCAGAATCAAACAATGGCCAAGATTCTAAAAAAATACTTTTTTTAGATGCATCTATTTTTTGCCACTGTTCTTCACTGAAAACTGGAACGAATGGAGAAAGAAGAATAAGAAAATTTTTAAGATGTTCTTCTTTTATTCTATCCTTTCTTGTTTTCGCTTCATTTAAAAATTCCATTAAACAAGCAATAGCTGTATTAAGTCTCAAATTTTTTATATCTTCAGTTACTTTTTTGATTGTCCGATGCATTAAAAATTTCATTTCGTCATTATCTGTTTCTTCTAAAATCTTTTCTTTTAGAGATAACCAATAATCAACATAATATTCAACCTTGTCTAAAAATCTTTTCATGCCCATTAGAGCTTGATCATTCCATGCCATAGTTCCCTCAAAGGGTCCAATGAACATCAAATACATTCTTAAAATATCTGACCCGTATTTATCAAATCTTTCTATCACCTCTTCTGGGTCAATTACATTTCCTTTAGATTTACTCATTCTTTGATTATCTGGCCCAAGAATTACTCCATGAGATATCCTTTTCTGATATGGCTCTGGATATTCCGATGGCACAGCCTTGATATCCCATAAAAATTGATAAATAAACCGAGAATACAAAAGATGAAGAGTATTATGTTCATCGCCACCAATATAGATATCAACGGGAAGCCATTTCTTCATTTTTTCTTTACTGGCTAATGTTTTGTTATTTTGGGAATCAGTATATCTTAAAAAATACCAATCTGATCCAGCCCAATTCGGCATAGTATCTGTTTCTCTTTTTGCTAAACCTCCACATTTAGGACAGGTAGTTTCAATCCATTCTTTAATCTTAGCTAAAGGACTTTCTCCTGTGTCAGTTGGTTCAAAATGCTCTACTTCTGGAAGTTTTATTGGTAAATCTTTTTCTTTAACAGATTGCCATCCGCATTTAGAACAATGAATCATTGGTATCGGTTCGCCCCAATAATGTTGACGAGAAAAAATCCAATCCCTTAAATGATAATTTTTAGCTCTTTTGCCTATTTTTTTCTTCTCCAACCAATCAATCATTTCTTCAAAAGCATCATCTGGGTTTAAACCATTAATTGGCTCCGAATTTATGATTTTTCCATTTAAAATATCAGTATAAGCGCATTTTTTAAAATCCCAATCTATTGAAGGTTGAATTACGGGAATTATTTCTAAACCAAATTTTTTGGCAAACTCCCAATCTCTTTGGTCGTGCGCAGGAACAGACATAATAGCCCCAGTTCCATACGAACTTAAAACAAAATCAGATATCCAAATAGGAATTTCTTTATTATTTACTGGATTTATGGCATAAAACCCGCTAAACACACCTGTTTTATCCTTGGCTAAATCTGTTCTTTCTAAATCAGATTTTTTCTTCGTTATTTCAAAATATTTTTTAATTTCTTCAATATTTTTGATTTTTAATTTTTCATTTTTGATTTTGAGGAGCGAAGCGACGAATGGATGCTCGGGTGATAAAACCATAAAAGTAGCCCCCCATAACGTATCCGGACGAGTTGTGAATATCTCTAAATCCTCTTCTTTTTTGTCGGTTTTAATTTTAAAAACAACTTGAGCGCCTCGGCTTTTTCCTATCCAGTTTATCTGGGCTGTTTTAACTTTTTCAATAAAATCCGTTTGTGAAAGTCCATCAATCAATCGATCCGCGTAATCTGTGATCTTTACAATCCATTGAGAAATATTCCTGCGCGAAACCTCAGCTCCGCATCTTTCGCATTTATTATCTACAACTTCTTCGTTAGCCAATCCTATTTTGCATTCAGGGCACCAATTAATAGGCATTTCTTTCTTGTAAGTTAATCCTTTTTTAAATAATTGAATAAAAATCCACTGAGTCCATTTATAATAATCAGGATCAGTGGTATTCACTTCCTTTTCCCAGTCAAAAGAAAGTTGCAATTTTTTCATCTGTTTCTTAAACCTGGCTGTATTGTCTTTAGTTATCTTCTGGGGTTTAGTTTTAGTTTTAATAGCATAATTTTCTGTAGGCAAACCGAAAGCATCCCAACCCATAGGAAAAAGAACTCTTTTCCCTTTCATTCTTTGGAAACGCGCATAAATATCAGCTCCTATAAAAGTAAAAGCATGTCCAATATGTAAGCCCGATCCAGATGGATAAGGAAACTCAACTAAGATATATTGTTTTTCTTGATTCGTTCGTTCTGATGTGCGATAAATTCCCAATTCATCCCAAATTTTTGACCATTTTTCATTTAAATTTAGATGTTGATAACTCATACTTGATTTTTTCACAATTTTAGGCATAATAATCATTATTATACAAAAAAAAAATTGTTTATGCAAGATAAACTATTAAGACAAATTGTCAGATATAGTATTAAGGCTTTAAAAAGAGGCATACTTCGTGCCATCTATTTTGGACACCTTTTGTCTAGAATTTATAAAAACTTACAGCCCAAAAAACAACTGCCTGTTATTCTGGCTGTTTTATTTTTTATATTTTTTTCTTATGCACAGATAATAAATCAAAGCAGTAACGTTATTCTTTCCGAAAGTACCAGCAAAGATATTCATTTAGATAGAATTTCCTCCGCGCAAAACCCGAAAATTGAAAAGGAAAATTATGATTTCCAGATTGCTACTCTCTTAAGAGAAGAATATCCCTCTCCAGAATTAGCTCTCACTTTAAATAATACTGCTCTTGTTGCTGTCAATAGTGAAATTAGTCCAAATATTATACCCACTAGGACAGAAATCGAAACTTATGTGGTTGAACCCAATGACAATCCTTGGGATATTGCTGAAAAATTTGGTTTAAGTGTTTGGACGGTACTCTGGGCAAATGATTTAACTTATTGGCGCGCCAATATTCAGCCAGGAGACGAGTTAACAATTCTGCCAGTAGATGGAATTTTGCATAAAATAAAGAAAAACGAAAAACTTTCTCAGATTGCCGAAAAATACAAAATAGATACTGGAGAAATAATTGCATTCAACAATCTCATTAACCCAGACAATCTTCAAGTAGGGGAAATTTTAATTATCCCTGATGGCTCACCGCTTCCTGTGCCAAAACCAATCATAGCAAAAACTTCCTCTATTTCTTCCTTTATTCCCACGGAAAAAAGTAATTGCAGTTATACAGACTGGAGATATAAACGTTGTTGTGTATCATGTAAACGCTACTACACGAACCCAGGTCAATGCACTGATTGGGTGGCCTATAAGTGGGCAACTGAATTAGGTCAATGTGTAGGACCAAGTAATTGGGGAAATGCCAGAACATGGCTACAAAACGCTAGAAACGATGGATTTAAAACGGGTCTCACTCTAAATAAAGGAGATGAGGGGTCAATAGTAGTTTTGAGATGCAATAATTGGTATGGACATGTTGCTTATATAGAAAAATTTGACGATAATTATGTTTATTTCTCGGAAATGAATGGTCCATCAAATCCAAGTTGGACCCAAAAACCAGTAACCCGAAAATTAAGAAGGACAACCGCCTGGCAAAATACTTCTCAAGGCGGATGGCAAATCGTAGGATATATATATCCCAAACGCTAATGCTTGGGTAATTAGAGATTGGGTAATCGGGATTTTAATAATTAAAAAAACACTGGTCAGACCAGTGTATTTTTTTTCTACCTGACGATTACCTAAGCACCTGATTTGTCTGTGCACAGGTGAGCGCAATAGCTAAAGCATCAGCAGCATCATCAGGACGAGGAATATCTTTTAATTTCAAAATGTTTTTTACCATTTGCTGAATTTGACCCTTGGTAGCTCTCCCATAACCAGTCAAAGCTTGTTTAACCTGTAAAGGAGTAAAGCCAAATATATCAATCTTTTCGATAGCAGCTGCTAACGTAATAACGCCCCTAGCTTCACTAACTTTAATAGCTGTTTTGGCATTCTTGGCAAAATAAATGTGTTCTATGGCTATCTTATCTGGTTTATACTTCCTTATTACCTCTTTAATTCCATTAAAAACAATTAATAATCGTTTGGAAAAAATATCCTTAGGAGAAGAGAATATACATCCATAATCAACTAAAGTTATTATTTTTGTCTTCAAATCAACCTTAATAACCGCATAACCAGTAATTGCATAACCAGGATCAATGCCTAAAATAATCATAGCAGATTAGTTAATTAGTTAATTAGGTGCTTAGGGATTGGGATTTGATTAGAAATTAGAATAAATAAATAATTATAAATCCTAATTACCTGATTGCCCAAGTACCCGATTGCCTAACATTAGTATAATAATTTTGAACGTCAGGATCATTTTCTAATTCTTCAAAAATAGCAGCAACTTTCTTTTCTTTAGATTCATCAATACTAATAAATTCCTTAGCTATCCATTCTATGTCCGCATTTTCTATCTCTATTCCTTTATTTTCAATCGCTTCTTTTAGCTTCTGTAAATTATCAGAGCTGGTATAAACAACTAACCATTGTCCATCTTCTTTAAAATCTTCTGCGCCTAACTCAATAATTTTTAATTGCCACTCCTCTTTATTTCTTTTAATTAAATCAGAACTTACATGGATAACTCCCAAACGATTAAACATCCAAAGAACTGAATTTTTGCCAGCTAAACTTCCGCCATGCTTACTAAAAATAATTCTAAGACTAGTAGCAATCCTATTCTTGTTGTCTGTTAAAACTTCTATAACAAAAGCTGTACCTCCTGGACCAAAAGCTTCATAAGTTATTTCTTCTATTTGCTTACCCTTTATTTCTCCCGTACCTCTTTTGATTGCTCTCTCAATATTATCTTTAGGTAAATTTGCTTTTTTCGCTCTATCTACAACTAAACGAAGTTTAAAATTAGAATTTAAATCACCACCACCTTCTCTAGCTGCAATAATAATAGCTTGACCCAATTTAGTAAACAAAGAGCTTTTTTTAGCGTCTAATGCGCCCTTAGAATGTTTCACTTTTGACCACTTAGAATGTCCACTCATATATGACATATTAACATTTTAAATAGACAAAGTAAAATGTTAATGATAAAATGGGAGTTGGGTAATCGGGTACTTGGGTAATTGGGATTTTTTAAAAATGATTGATATTATATTAAAAATTTATAAACTTATATACAAAAGGCAATGGTTAATTTATTTAATAGTATTTGCCGTTGCTTTTATTATTTTTCTTTATGTTTTAGCCCCCCCAACATTGTTGTGTCCAGACGGCTTTTACCACACGAAAATGGCATTACTTGTGAAAGAGGGAAATATTGTTAAAGATTTCCCATGGACTCAATTTACTACTTATAAAAATCTATTTGTTGACCATCATTTTGGATATCATCTTTTACTTCTTCCGTTTTTAAGCATTCCAACGCCTAAAAATTTTGATATTTTATCAACCCAAATAGACCCATTGTTAAAAGTAAAATTAGCTAGCGCTTTTTTTGCGGCTTTGGCTATTCTTGCAATTTATTGGTTTTTGCGCAAATTAAAAGTTAAGCTACCTTTGCTATGGATATTAAGCAGTTTTTTGATAACAAATTTTTTATTTCGACTTTCTTTAAGCAGAAGCCCTGCTCTTTCTCTGGTTATCCTAATTTTAGGACTCTATTATATTGTACGCAAAAAATATTTAGGTATTTTTTTAATCTCTGTCTTTTATGTTTGGACTTATGGTGGCTGGCCATTAATGTTTGTTTGCGCGCTTATCTACTGTTTTTCGTATGCCATAGAAAAACTAATCAAAAAACAATCAATAAAATTTGCCTTATTTTTTAAATCTTTTTTTAATCGTTCAAACGTAAAACTACTTTTATATTGTTTTTCGGGGTTACTCATCGGACTTATTATCAATCCTTACTTTCCCAAAACATTTCCTTTTTATTGGTTTCAAACTGTTAAGATAGCTGTTTTGAACTATCAAAATTTAATTGGAGTAGGAGCAGAGTGGTATCCTTCAGAAATGCCCAATTTCTTATTAGATACTTTGCCCCTTTTAATACCATATATAATATCAATCGCTTGGTTTATTTCTTTCATCAAGAAACAAAAAACTAAACAATGGTTTTTTGCTCTTCTGTCTATATTCTTTCTAGCGTATACCCTGAAAGCGCGTCGAATTATTGAGTATTTAGCACCAATAATCATAATCTTTAATGCTTTAATTTTCACTCAGATTATAAAAAGTATAAACTGGGACAATGTTCGAAAACAAATTAAACGTTTATTTTCTTCAACTGAAAATACTTTTTATTTTATTACAACAATCATATTAAGCTCTGCTTGCGCTTTTTTCTTAATTTTCTATTTAATTCATGGAGTTTATGGATTAAAGCAATCCTATCAAAATAGCTCTCGCCCAGTCAACTACCTTCAGGGGGCAACACAATGGATTAGAAATAGTGTTCCTTCTCAAGAGATAATATTTCATAGCAATTGGGATATATTCCCGGAATTACTCTATTTTGATGACAGCCATTATTACGTCAATGGTTTAGACCAAACATTTATGTATGAATATGACAAAAAACTTTACAATGATTGGGATGATTTATTTACAGGTAATGTTGATCCCGAGCAAACAGCAAAAATTATCAAAGAAAAATTCAAAGCTTCATATATTATTGCGTCAAAATCAAAAAACGATGAAAAATTCGCAAAACTACTAAAAAAATCAACAAATTTAGAAAAAGTTTATGAAGACGAACAAGCGATTATCTACAGAAATAATTTGCCCAAAAACAAATGACAATTAAAAGAGGATTAATATACAGCATTTTCTTGATATTTGTCTTTACCCTAACGAATCTGTTGATTATTATGGCATCTTCCTGGAAATGTAATGCCTTTTTAGGGTTATATAAATGGTTCCAGGCTATAACTTTCCTTGTTCTTTTGTCATATTTCTTTTCTAAAATTTCAAGAATAGCTGGAGTTCTCTTGTCCACAATTGTTTATTTACTATACTTATCTCTTGTTGTTTATTTTCTTTTATTTCAAAATAGTCCTAACATTTACTTTATTAAACGCCTTATTCAGGGCTCTAACCATAACATCATTTTAAGTTTAATCTGCCCCTTGATAATCTTGTTTTTTGCAGCTCTCTTGAATTGTTTGCTAATTCAAAAAATAAAATTAAAAATTAAAAATAAAATTATTTATCTAATTTTATTAATTGCAATCTTGGTTCAATTTTTTATTTTTCCTTCCGCAAACAACGAACTATTCTCTTTCGGCAAAACTTTACTCCACAAAGATGAGATAATAGAATATTATCAAGATATATATTTAGAATTGATTAAAAAATCTGAAAAAAATAAAGAGAATATAATCTCTCAAGTTCAAAAAATTAATCAAAATAACATCCCTCCATACTTAGACAATATCATCATTCTTCAAATAGAAAGTTTGAATGGTTTTTTGGTCAGTGAAAAAATTACGCCAAATTTTTTAGAAATAGCCAAAAATGGTATTCTTTTTCCTAAATTTTATAGCAATAGTATTGAAACTATATTAGGCCAAGAAAATTTACTATGCTCTTTTCCTGGTTCTTTTAAATTAACACTTGTTTCTAGTAATTTTGATAAAAAAATTATTTGTTGGCCTGAAATAATGAAAAATTTAGGATACAAAACATTTTTTCTCAAAAGTTATGATTTAAGTTTTGCCCGAACAAAAGAATTTATGAAGAATTTACGCTTTGACGAAATACACGCTGATGATATTATGTCTAAAGATGACCCTCAATATCTCTGGGGATTTAGGGAAGACATTTTTTATGAAAAAGTTTTTAATTATATTGAAAAAAACAAAGAAAAACGTAATTTTTTATATATAGAAGTGGGTCCAACCAATCATTGGCCCTTTCACACTCCTTTAGGATTAGAAAATCTAGTTCCTTATAAAAATCCTAAAAATCATCGTGAAAAATTACAAAATACCACTTTTCTGCAGGATAAATATTTGACTGTTGCTTGGGAAAATATTAACAAACTTTTTCCTGAAAAAAATTATACTTTGCTTATTTTGGGAGACCATGGTTGGCCAGCTGAGTTTCATCAAAACAATACTTTCAACCAAAGAATGGCTTTTGAAGAAAATTTTATTACTTCTCTGGTTTTGGTTATAGGTGATGAAGAAAAATATAAAAACATAAAAATAAACGGTGTTTATAGTCATTTAGATATTTTGCCAACATTTTTGGATTTCTTCCAAATTGATTATTCTGAAAACAAATTTAGCCAATCCTTCTGGCCCGAGCTTCAGGGCAAAGAAATACTTAATAATAAACTTATCCCTTTAATCCAACCCTCTGACTATAAATGCCCCTTGAATTTTGTTAAAGATAATTTAAAATATCAATATAACGCGAAAGAAAAAGAAATTACCCTTTATGATTTAGAAAAAGACCCTGAAGAAAAAAATGGACAAACTATTGGTTCTGTGTCAGAAGAAAATATAAAAATCATTAAGAAGTTGTTAAAATAAAAACAATATGGAGACTAAACATAATCTAAAAAAGAAAAGCGTTTTGGTGGTTATCCCAACATATAATGAAGAAAAAATTATTGAGCAAAAAATTAATCAGCTTTTTATTTTTTGTAAAAATAATCTTCAAGAATATAAATGGAAAATAATCGTGGCTGACAACGGCTCAACAGATAAAACCATAAAAATAATCCAACAAAAAAAACAAAAATATTCTAATTTAGAATACTTCCATTTATCACAACCTGATAAAAAGGGGTTGGCTATTAAAAAAGCATGGCTGGATTATTTAGTTGATGTTAATATTTTTATGGATGCTGATTTGGCTACTGAACTAAAATTTACACTTCCCTTAATTAAAGGGATAATTAAAGAAAAATATGATTTAACTATTGGCTCGCGATATCAGAAACAAAGCCACTGCAAACGATCTCTAATGCGCTCTGTGTATTCTATATTCTATAATTTTATTCTTAAAATATTTTTTAACATTAAATTAACTGATACCCATTGCGGATTTAAAGCGCTTTCCAAATCAGCTGTTCAAAAAATTATCCCAAAAATTGAAAACAATGGTTTTTTCTTTGACACTGAACTCTTAGTATTGGCTCGACATCATAATCTCAAAATTAAAGAAATACCAATTAATTGGGAAGATAAAAATGAAAGAAAAACAAAAGTTAAGATTATTAAAACAGCATTAGGGTATCTAAAAGAAATAATTAGATTAAAATATCGTCTTCTTTGATATTTAATAATCAATCAATTCAAAACAAAAATATATCTGATATTCAGATATATTTTTGATATATATAATAAATATGAATAATCAATAATTATTATTTAATCACCTGTTGCAGGAACTTCTGTTGCAGGAATTTCTTTTGCATCAACAACTTCCTGCAGTTTCTCGGTCACAAAATTAATCAAAGCATAAGAAACTAAGATAATAATTAAACCAATTATGGCATGAATCAATAAACCCCTAGCTTTCTTTAGTTTTTCTGCATTGCCCTCAGAAGTCATCCACGTTATACCACCAATAACAAATAAAACCAACAAAATCAAACCCATTACTCCCAATATTTTCTGAAAAACAAGTCCAAATGTATAACCCAAAGAATTGGTAGTTGCGATGCCAACTTGACCAGCTACAACATTAAGTTGGTCTCGAGGACTATCTGCTAAAACTGGACTGCTACAAAAAATCAAAGTTAGAACAATAATTAACAGAATACCCGAAAATATTTTTTCTGGATAAGAAAAATTTCTAGCCATAGAATTGAATAATTGACCGTATTTCTAAAGAATAAATTATGCCGTCCCAGTTACATCAGTTAACGCACTGATAATAAAAGAAGCAGCGGCATAGGCGATAATTATAATAACCAAACCAATTACTGCTGCGCCCATTAATTTTTGCGCACTCTGAATTTTTTCTTTATTACCACCAGATGTCATCCATTGGAAACCAGCAATTATAAAGATAACTAAAGCTACTAAACCCAAAATACTTAGAACTGCTTTGACTACTTGACCAACAACTTCAGCTATAGTGTTGTCTCCAATCCCAGCATTACCTTGAAATTCAATCATAAAACCATTATCAAGATTTTGTGCTAAAGCAGGAGTAACCAATAAAGCTAACATTAATACTACGCCAATTAAAGGTAAATATTTTTTCATTTTAAACCTCTTTTATCCTCTTTTTTAATCGAGAAAGAATACTACTTTGGTTATTTAGCGGTAACCGTAGATAAAGCTTTGGTAATAAAATCCACTGCTGCATAAGCGGCAATTATAATAATCATGCCAAGAATAGCTGCGCCCATTGATTTTTGCGCACCAGCAATTTTTTCTTTATGTCCTCCGGAATTCATCCATTGGAAACCAGCCATAATAAAAATAACCAAACAAACTAAACCAAAAATACCCAAAGCGCCCTTAACCACTTTTCCAATAACTGTTCCTAAACTAGCTTCCCCTAATGTAGCCCCTTTCCTAAAGCCTTCTAATTCCTCATCAAGACTAACAGCATTAGTTCTGGTCAGTAAAGGAAAAAAAAGCAACAAAGACAAGGATATTATAATGAAGAAAGACAAAAATTTTTTATTGCAATTTTTCATTTCTCTATGATTAGAGAGGATAATTAATTATTCGACCTATTATTTAATAATATAAAAACAATTTAAAAAAATGTCAACCCCCACACTATAA
This sequence comes from uncultured Gammaproteobacteria bacterium, assembly GCA_964507075.1. GTDB lineage: Bacteria > Patescibacteriota > Patescibacteriia > UBA2591 > UBA6264 > JAIPGN01. The sequence continues at coordinate 50,548 of CAZDOL010000002.1, read as the reverse complement.
CAGCAATGCATTTTCAATGCGAATCGCCGCCATACGATTTAATCTATTTGTGGTAAAAAATTACTTTACCTTAAGGGAACTTAAAAATGCAAAAGAGCATTATTGCTGTTTAGTGTGGGGGCAACCCCCCACACCAAACAAGGATTTAATTCTCTAAGCTTTTTTTAATTCTCAATTTTAATTGCCTAAAAGCTCTAGCCCTTAATTTAAGGTTATGCTCTCTTCTTGTAGCGTCATCTTTAGAGGCATAAGCTTCGTAATAAATAATTTTAAAAGGAGTCCTATGTTTAGTTGATTTATTTAATTTAGAATTATGTTCTTTAAGTCTTTTTTGAAGATCAGATGTATAACCGATATAACAATCGTTATCTTTAATGCTTTTTATAATATAAGTATAGAACATAATTTCTATCCTTGTTATGGTGTGGGGGTCAACCCCCAGCCATTAAATCATCCTATTGCTGTAATGCTGCGAGAACAAAATCCAAAAGAGAATAACTGAAAAAAATTAAAGCCAAACCTAATATTGCCCATATAAGGGTGTCTTTGCCTTTCTTTATTTTATCTGGCGATCCTTCAGAGGTCATCCAAGTTAAACCACCATAAATAAACATAACCAAAGCCAAAACTCCAAGAATTCCCAAAACATAATTAATAATATTGCCTACTAAAATGGGAATATCGTCTTTTCCCTCTAAAGGATTTGGGAGCTTAACCGTTTCAGCAGCACAGGAAACATAACTTATAGCAAAAACACCAATTAAGATAATAATAAAAATAAAATGTTTTTTATCCATATACCAAATTTGTCTATATTTACTAAGAAATTTTATACTCTCGACTACTTGATTCAGGCAAGTATTCTGAATCCACCTTCAGTATGTCTCTCATAATTACCCTAACTACCAAAAAGGCAGTTATAACAATTATTATGCCAATAATTGCTCCTTTAATAATGGCTGTTCCTTTTTTAACTTTCTCTTGAGCTCCCCCAGAGGTTATCCAAATTATACCACCCAGAATAAAAATAAACAAGGCAATGACTCCTAAATACTTTAAAATTAACTCAGCTATACTAACACCAATGTACAATAAATCATTTAGGGTGCAATCTCCGCAACATGAACAAACAGCGGTGCGCCAACCTCCAAACAAACCACCAACATAACAATCTTTAATCTTGTTCTCATCTTGACAATTGCAATCACATACTACATTTTTGTTTTTACTCAAATCAATAAAAGTGCATTGGCAACAACTACATAAAGCAGTTGCCCCGTCGCTTTTAAGGCCAATTTTGCGACAACCATAGTCAAAATCTTCTCCGTCAATCTGAAGTGTAGGACATTCTCTTCCGCAGAACTCATTACAAGGACCAGATGAACCTTCTGCTTTTACTACATCAGCATTCAATACAAAAAACAAAAGGGCAAATATAAATATAGCAAAAATAATTTTCTTTTTCTTTGATGTAATGTTCCCATGTTCTAATGTTCCCATGTTCTAATGTTCTTAATTTGTTAAGTTAACTCTTTGAACACAATATTTAATCGCCTCTTGGATTGTTTTTTGTCCAAATAAAACGCTTTCTATCATTTCTTTGAAAGACTCTTTTGCTAAAGAATATTTTTTTCCTTGATACCAGGTTTTAGCAGTTAAAACGCTGGAAGCAAAAGGAATTAAATCAAAATCCTCTAATTGAAATTGGATTAAACTTCTATGAGCAGTTGGTCTTTTCGCTCTTTCCACAAAAGTCTTAGCATTCTGCGCTTCAGTAGCGTGTAAAACAAAAGCCCAAGCTTCGTGTGGATGTTTTGTTTTTTTGGAAACTGTTTCCAACCAATAATTAGCATAATTTACTTCTTTTAATGAACTACTAATTTGAGGCGTTTTAATAATGTCAAAATTCAATTTAGGAGCCTGCTCTTTTATTAATGGTAAATAATCAGAATAGCCGAACAAAAAAGCAGTTAAACCCTGGGTAAAAGCGCTCGTTGAATCAGGCATTTTTTCATTCCAGCTATAAATCTCTTGAGAAGGGTTAGCGAAACTAAGATAAAAACGAAGGGCTTCTTGTCCTGGAAAATAGGTTTTATCATCCAAAAGTGGTTGATCAAAAATTGCCTGCCCTTTTTCGTTAACTATGGAAGTGCCATTTTGAAACATCAATAAAGATAAAATATCTGTATAATTTTCAATATTGTTAGCTGTCCCTAAAGAAACTCCAGAACGAATAAAATTTCCATAAGCATCCCAAAGATTTAATATCCTAACTTGGTCTATAAACTCTTGCCATGTTTGTGGCGGACTGACAATACCCGCCTCATTCAAAAGATCACGATTATAATAAAGGGCCAAAACATCTAAAGACAACGGTAAACCATAAATCTTATTATCAATTAAGACATCATTAGAAACTGTTTCTACAAAAATCTCCTTTAGTTCTCTTAAATCTAATGCTTTTTTCTTTTCTTGTACAATCTTAGGTTCTTTTTTGATTGTCCCTGCCATAATCTGACGGGCCATTATTATCTCTTGAGAAAACCCTAAAGGCAAAATCTTAGACTGATATTTCCCTAACCAATTTTTAGGAATAGAAAAAATATCCGGACCCCTGTCTTCAGCCCAAGCCTCTAAAAGAGCTTGTTCATATTCTTCGGCACGAATTAAATTATAGGTAATAGAAATATGTGGATAAAGTTTTTGAAATCTCTGGATTATTTCTGAAAAAGCATCCTTGCCATCTTGAGCTCGCCAATAAACTAAATTTATCGGCTTAATTTTTTCTTTCATTTCGTTAGATACGCATTTACAACCAAAACCAGAACTAACCAAAGAAATAACCATTAATGAAATAACAAAAAATTGTATCTTTTTGTTTTTTACCATATTTTAATAATACCACCTTTTTGAAACTTGCCAATAGTCCAATTGTAATTTGGGGTTCATTGTGCTAAGATAAGAACCTCGCCCATGGCGAGAACCTTGAAATTAAATATTTATTGTATATAAATTAAGGTAATTTAATTATAAGAACCTCGCCCATGGCGAGAACCTTGAAATTAAATATTTATTGTATATAAA
>CAZDOL010000002.1:37776-47364 GCA_964507075.1 uncultured Gammaproteobacteria bacterium | reverse complement strand
ATAAGAACCTCGCCCATGGCGAGAACCTTGAAATTAAATATTTATTGTATATAAATTAAGGTAATTTAATTATAAGAACCTCGCCCATGGCGAGAACCTTGCTGTTCGCTTTACTCACAGTAAAAAAATTAAAAAATTCAATATGTTAAAGAAAAAAAGAAAAAATAAAAATTGGCAAAAGAGACCAATCACAAAATCTCCTAAAAAAGTTCCTCTCCATAGAAAAAGAAAAACAAGGACTTGGAAAAGAAGGACTTTAATTTCAAAAAAAAAAATAAAATCTTCTCATAAATTAGGGAAAAAAATTTTAATTGTGGCTTTATTCTTATTTTTACTGTGCAGCGCCTTAGTAACAGTAGTATTTGCTTGGGTTAACCATAATCTGCCCCAACCTGACAAACTTTTTCAAAGAGAAATCGCCCAAAGCACTAAAATATATGACCGAACCGGCAAGGTTGTGCTTTATGAAATATTTGACAGCGAAAAAAGAACTATGATTGACTTGTCGGAAATTCCTCAAAATTTAATTTATGCCACTATTGTTGTTGAGGATAAAGATTTCTTCCAACATCCGGGATTTGACCTACAAGCTATTGTACGTTCTATAATCATTGACATATTACAAGGCGGCAAAGTGCAAGGAGGGTCAACTCTCACTCAACAATTCGTGAAAAATGCTTTCTTGACATCAGAAAAAACATATATCCGTAAAATAAAAGAATTATTGCTGGCTTATCAAATTGAAAAAAAATTCTCTAAAAAAGAAATTTTACAAATGTATTTTAATGAAATTCCTTATGGGTCAAATGCTTATGGAATTGAAGCGGCAAGCCAAATTTATTTCAATAAATCAGCCCGTAATTTAACCCTTGACGAATCAGCGCTTTTGGCAGCAATAACCAAAGCCACCACCTACTACTCTCCTTATGGAGACAACAAAGAAGAATTGATCCAACGTCGAAATTTTGTCCTGAAAACAATGGCTCAGGAAGGATATATTAATAATGAACTTTTAGAACAAGCTCAAAGTATAGATACCTTAGAAAAAATAGTCCTTCGGCGCGAAAATATTATTGCTCCGCATTTTGTTATGTACGTCAAAAAACAATTGATTGAAAAATATGGACAAAGACAGGTAGAGCAAGGTGGATTAAAGGTTATTACTACTTTAGACGCAAATCAACAAGATATTGCTGAAAAAATAATTACTCAACGCGCCGAAAGAAACGAAGAAGTTTTTAATGCTTCAAATGCGGCTTTAATAAGTATTGATATTAAAAGTGGAGAGGTCCTTTCTTGGGTAGGTTCTAAAGATTTCTTTAACCAAAAAATTGATGGACAAGTAAACATTGTCACCTCTAATCGTCAGCCTGGCTCTTCTTTTAAACCCATTGTATATGCCGCAGCTTTTGAAAAAGGACTTACGCCCGAAACCGTTCTTTTTGATGTGGAAACTAATTTTGGCCCAGCCGGAGATAAAGACTATATCCCTAAAAATTATAATGAAAAATATCATGGCCCAGTAACTATCCGCAAGGCTTTAGCTGGTTCTTTAAATATTCCTGGTGTTAAAACACTCTATCTTACTGGCATTTCAAATTCCCTTGACCTGGCTCAAAAAATGGGATACACAACTCTTACTGATTCTGATCGTTATGGGCTTTCTTTAGTTTTGGGAGGCGGAGAGGTTAAACTTTTAGAACATACAGCCGCCTTCGGCATTTTTGCACGAGAAGGGAAAAAAATACCCACTACTTGCATTTTAAAAGTAGAAAATGATCAGGGAAAAATATTAGAAGAAACTAATACCCAATTTATAGAATCACAACAAGTGATGTCTGTACAAACTGCTCGTCAAATAAATGATATTTTATCTGATAACCAAGCCCGTAGTTATATCTTTGGAGAAAAAAGCGCGCTCACTTTAGCTGATCGCCCTGTGGCCGCCAAAACTGGAACAACCAACAATTCTAGAGATGCATGGACTGTCGGCTATACGCCAGATTTAGTTGCTGGAGTATGGGTAGGAAATAATGACAATCAGATTATGACGGGCAAAGCAGATGGGTCCACTTTGGCTGCGCCCATTTGGAATGAATTTATGCAAAAAGTTTTAGCTAATACACCAGCCAAAAAATTCAATGAACCAGAAGAAATTCAAATTGATAAACCTATTCTCAATGGAAAAATTCCCGAAGACACTATTACCATTAAGATTGACAAAGCATCTCAAAAATTAGCAACTGAATTAACTCCAATATCTTTTGTAGAAGAAAAAACTTTTCAAAATTATTATTCTATTCTAAATTATATAGATAAAAATGATCCTCAAGGTCCCGTACCACACAATCCTTCTTTAGACCCCCAATATAAGCGTTGGCAAGAAGGAATTGCTAAATGGCTCAATGAAAACCCTGACCAACTAGGGGCTCCACCCATAGAATACGACAATTTACACATTCCAGCTAATGAACCTTTTCTTACTATTCTCTCTCCATCAAATGGAGAAGAAATTAGCCAACAAATATTAAGAATTGATATTAAGGCCTCATCAAAACGAGGAGTAAAAAAAATAAAATGTTCCATAGATAATATAGTATTGGACATTATTGAAATTAAAGAAGAAAACGCTGGACAAGAAGAAATGAGAAGTTGTGAAATAAATCTATCAGGATTGAACGCGGGAACGCACAAAATTAAAATTTCTGCCCTTGACGACATTGACAACCACAAGTCCCAAGAAGTTTGGATAAACACCACAAAATCATTTACTATGGAAATAGACTGGATAAAACCCACTCAAGGACAAATAATTACTCAAAAAGATTTTCCCATTAACCTTTCTTTGATTATTCCTGTTTTAAAAGTTCAAAAAATTAAATTCTTTAACCAACAATCAACAAAAATTAATTTATTGGGAACTATCTTTTCGCCCGAAAGCGCTGGAACAATAAATTTCTCTTGGCCTATGGCCAACATTGGAATACATAAAATATGGGCAGAAATAATTGACATCAACGGAGAAACGCTAACAACCGACAAAATCCAAATAGAAATAAAATGACCAACCTTATGACAAACCCGACGGGTTTGTCATCTAGAAATAAAATGAACAACCCGACGGGTTAGTCATTTCACGGGTTGGTTTTTCACTAAAAAATTGACATATATATGTCAATTTTAACGTGTTCTAGTGCTTGCCCTGTAGGAGCGTAGAGACTTTACTGGGCCGTGCCCAGTGTGAGCGTAGCGACTTTACAGGGTTCCAATGTTTATCGTTCCACCACTATCATCATTTTTTCGCCCTGCAATCTGACTTCTTCTGCTTTCTCGTCTTTAGAAAGAAACTTAAATTCTTCTAAAGAAAATGGCCAATCGTGAATGGCGTTAAAAAAAACATCATCAGAATAAGAAAAATTTTCACCATTGCGTGTGCCGGGATCATTAGTAATTATCTCTTTTTTGTTATACCCAATAACAATCAACATATGATAAGCGGGCCCTAATTCACGATAATGAGGATTTCCCAACAACCTACCAGCTGTTGGCACAATTACCAAATTACCATTGTTTAACTCTTTTTTCACATCATTAACAGAATTAAGAAAAGTATAATATATTCTTTTAATGCCAAAATATTGATTAGCTAATTCCACTACTTTTTGAACATTAAGGTCAAAATGTCCTCCCCAATTTTCTTCTTGCCAAGCTACTGAATCTAAAATCTTTTGATTTAAATTTTCTGAATCTAATATTTCTCCTTTAATCCAAGATTCAGCCATAATTAATGAGGCCTCTTCGCATGCCTCATTGTGCAACTCATCCCATTCAGCAAAAGGAGATTGAGCATAAAAAGGAACATCTATTTTAACTTCTGGTTTTAAAATAAAATCAACTTCTTCCTCTTCCAATAATTCTTCTGTCAAAATTGGCTCTATATTAATGAGCCCTGTTTCTTTTGTATCTGAAACATCTTCTTGTGTCTCGTTATTTAATGATGGCCCTATGCTTGGTGGTCTAGATAACAAAAGATTAAGTGTTCCTACTAATGTCATTCCTAAAAGGGCAACAATGCCAATAAGAGCAAATAATTTTTTCATTTATATTGTTTTTTATAATAATCAAGATATTCTCCTGTTTTAATCCTTTTCCACCATTCTTGATTTTTCTTATACCATTCAACAGTTTTTTTCATTGCATCTTTAAAAGTATGTTGTGGTTTCCAGTCTAATTCTTTTTTAATCTTAGAAGCATCAATAGCATATCGCTTGTCATGCGCCTTGCGATCAATAACATGTTCAATTTTTTCTTCACCAAAACCTAAAATCTCCAGTATTTTATGGGTAATTTCCAAATTAGTTTTTTCTTCATCTCCACCAACACAATAAGTTTCTCCAATTTTACCCTTATGCAACACCAAATCTATGGCTTGACAATGGTCTTCAACATAAAGCCAATCCCTAACATTCAGACCATCTCCATAAACAGGAACTTTCTTGCCTTCTAAAAGATTAGTCACAAACAGAGGAATTAATTTTTCTGGAAATTGATAAGGGCCATAATTATTAGAACAATTAGTAATCGTAATCGGTAGTTTGTGGGTATAAAAATAAGAGCGAACAAGATGATCGCTCGCTGCTTTAGATGCAGAATAAGGGCTGTGTGGGTCATAAAGAGACTTTTCGTGGAAATAACCAGTAGGCCCTAAACTACCAAAAACTTCGTCTGTACTGATAAAATGAAATCTTTTATTTCCATGTTTGCGGGCTGCATTTAATAAGTTAACTGTACCCAATATATTTGTTCTAATAAATGGCGCTGAGTCCAAAATTGAGCGGTCTACGTGGCTTTCAGCGGCAAAGTGAACAATGGCATCACAACCCTTAACTAATTCATCAACTAACTGGATATCGCAAATATCTCCTTTAACAAATTTATAGCGGGGGTCTTTCTCAATGTCCCGTAAATTCTCCGGATTCCCGCAGTAATTCTGAATATCTAAATTAACTATCTGGTAATCAAAATATTTTTTAAGCATATGTCGAATAAAATTGCTTCCTATAAAGCCTAATCCTCCTGTAATTATTAATTTCATAAATAATTAAATTATTACAAATTATTTATTTTCGGTCTGCCAATCAAATGCAATGACTTTGTCGTCAAAAGGAATCCTTTCTTCGTCTGGACTATCTGGATTATAAGCTTCGCTAGTATGATAAAAAAGTCCGGCTGTTTTGTCTCCCAAAACACGATAACCATGAGCAACCTTAGGGGGAATCAATATCAATAAAGGCCTATCTTCGCCTGCATAAATAACCTGAGTTTTTTTAAATGTTTGAGAATCTTCTCGCAAATCATAGAGAACCATTTGAATGCTTCCCTTAATTGGAAACCAAACGTCATATTGTTTTTTGTGCCAATGAAAGGCCTTGATAATCCCTGGATAAGTTTCAGTATAACTAGTTTGTTTTATTTCTTTAAATGTTTCTTCTCCGATCTTGATAATCTCAGAAAAAAAACCACGGTCATCAAAAAAACGAGTAATTTTTTTAATTTTAACTCCGTCGATAACCATAAAAAATGTTTAATTTATTTAAAAACCCAAAATTTATGTAAATGAAAACGAACTAACATTATTACAAAAGCGGCAATTGCTTTACCAATAATGTCATACCAATTCAAATTTGCAACCAAAAAACCGAAAAGGAATTGATAAGCGAATAGTCCCCCAACCAACACTATACAAAAATGAATATATTGATCTAATATTTTCTTTTTACCATTCTTAAAAGTCCAACTTTTATTGGCCAAAAAATTAACTATTGAAGCAACAATCATTGCTGTAAAATTTGCCCACAAATAGTGAGTTTGCCAAAAAACAAAAAATCTAGTTAGAAAAATATAAATACCAAAATCAATCAAAGTAGAAATCGCTCCCACTAAAACAAATTTTACAAACTGCTTTACATAAAGATTTTTCTTTATAATAGGCAACCTTAGAATAATCTTCGACAGCCAAAAACGTTTCAATTTTAATATTGAATTATGGCAAAATTTCCGGATAAATTTCATTGTAAATATATTTGCTTATTTCTGTTATGCTCTTCAATGGTCTGACTAAAAATTATTCTTCCCTCAGAAGTGGACAAAAAACAACAATAATTATTTTCTAAAGGATATATAACCGCTCTAATAGAAGACAAACCAGGACTATTTATTGGTCCTGGCGGCAAACCAGTATGAAGATAAGTATTATAAACAGAGGGAATTCTAGTGTCCTCAAAACTCAACCTTTCTTTTGTTTCTCCTAAAATATAATTAATGGTAGCGCAAGATTCTAGGGCCCAGTTAACCTTAATCCTGTTCCAAAAAATATCAGCAACTAATCGACGATCTTGATCTAACGCCGCTTCTTTTTCTACCAAAGAAGCCAAAGTAATAACTTCAGGAATTGTTTTTTCTAACTTTTCTATACCCATAATTAATTCTGCGTCTAATTTTTGACTAAAATTAGCAATCATTTTCTTAATAATTGCCTGAGCTGTAGTTTCTTCATAAAAACGATAAGTATCTGGGAAGAGGTAACCTTGAAATATTTCTGAAATTTCTGATTTATCTATATTCTCGGGTAAAAATTCATATAAAGATATAAAACCCTCATCAGCGCTTAAGATGTTTAGGGCTTCAAAAAAATCATCCTGACTAACTAAATCATTTTCTTCTAGATATAGAGCAATTTTTTTATTATCCCAACCCTCTATAATAGTTATAGTTTTTTCTGCAGCTAAAGGAGAGGTAGACAAAACAGAAAGCAAATTTTTTAAAGATATTTTTTCAGATAAATCATATTCTCCGGGCAAAAAATTATCTTTTATGTTAAACAAAAAAGCATAGGCCTGAAAAAATATTTCACTTTTAATAATTCCTTGTTCTTTTAATTTGTCGGTAATCTCTTTTAGGCCGTCTCCTTTTTCTATAACAAAACGCTTCTCTTCTGAAGAAACGTTTTCTGTTAGACTAATTGACTCTTCTTTTGTTGATTCTCCTGAATTGAAACGAAAATACAAAAAAAGAACCAAAACTACAAATATTAAATAACTTAAAAATGCGCCACTTTTTTTCATAATTCAAAAAATTAAGAATTAGAAATAAATCCTTCGTACAATTTCTTAATCAATTTATCTTGTTCTTTTGGATCTGAAATCTCTTTACGCAAACGAGCTTTTTCTTTACGAATAAATTTACGAATTCCCGCAGACAAACGTTTGTGTTCTTTGGGATTTTTCTTTTTGTTGTTTTCTTTTTCTTTCATAATATGAATATAACAAATTAAATCATTTAATCAAGCGAAGACCGAAAAATTTTTGACCAATTAAAATAACAATTCCTACTGAAATCATTAAATCAGCTAAATTAACAGTGCTCAGAGAGAAAAAATTTAAATAATCAATAATAAAAGAATAATTGATTCTGTCTAATACATTACTTAATGCTCCAAGAAAAATCAAAACAAAGGCAAAAAATTCTCCAGCATTTTCTTTTTGATAAGCTGAAATCAAACTACTAACCACAAAATAAAAAATCAATATCAGTAAAGGATATAAAATAAAATCCGGGCAAGGAATTCCAAAAGCAATATTTTTATTCGGAGAAAAATTTATCCAACCCTTTATAGCAATTTTCCGCAATATTCTATCCAAAACAAAAAAAAATACAAAAAAAGAAGCTCTGCGGAGCATTAATGCTTTGGATTCGCTAATACTAAATCCCATTTTTTCTGTTATTTTTACAACCTAAACAATATCTGGCAGTCGGCAATATTGCTAATCTTTGATGATTAATTTTTTTCTTACAAATTTCACAAACACCGTATTGATTGCTATCAATTTTCTTCAAAGCTAACTCTACTTCAATCAAAGAATTTTCCAAACTTTTCCCCAAAGAAATACTATCTGCAAAATCAGCAACCTCATTAGCGTTTTCGTCTTCTGAACGTCCATATTCTGGAAATTTAGCTTCGTAAGAATAACCACCTTTTCTTTTACTACGATTAGACACTTCTGCCAATTGTTTCTTGATTTTTTCTTGTTGTTTTTTTAGCTTGTCCTTGATAATAGACAAAAAATTATTAGACATAATAAATTAAAAAGAAAAAGATTTTTGATACTCTGCAAAGAGAAGTATCAAAATTTTTAAAAATTAGAAAAAGTAATCTTACTTGAGAGTTTGGGTATTAGTATATAACCAAAAAGACAAATAGCAAGTTAACTTATCCACAACCCTACTTAACAAAATTATTTTAATTCCAAGAAACCCTCAATCTTCTGATCTTTTTCCTCAAGAACTAACCTTTGTAGCCAAAAGCTGTCAATCTCCCAATATAAAACTGGAATTGGATTTTTTTCTCTTTCAATTGAAACAATTTTTTTTAGTAAAACGTGATTGTTGGAAAAAAAAGTACGTTTTTGGTCTTGGAAAAGAGCAATCTCAGTGCCCTGATCTAGCGATTCTTGCCAATAATCTATTATTCCTTCTCTTTTAAATATAAAATCTTGAGGGTCAGCGACTAATTCTATGAAAGAAGAATTGTCGGGCAATATAACTTTGCGTTCCTTTGGTTTTTGTAGAGCCAAATAAATTTTAATTTTATTTTTCAATTCGTCAAGAGATTCTTGTCGCGGAAAAATAGAAACAAAATCAAAAATATTTCTTAAAACGGAAAAATCATTTTGTTGAACGCTAAATAAAGAATAATCAAAATTACTCTTATTTTCTATTTCAAAAAATAATTTATTGTTCTTAGATGAAGGATATAAAATATTAAATCTAGCAAATTTAAATTCTAAAGACTTTCTCTTTATTGGTAGATAAACAGACATTAATTCTAAATTGACATAACCCTGAACTAAGGAAGGTTCTTTGTTAAAGGGGCTAATAAATCGAAATCTATTCTCTTTGGAAAAAGATGTTAAATTTTTTGATATATCTAAATCAATCTGGGGAGAGACCACAAAAACCTTATCTGATATTTGCTGAACAGAACAAGAAGATGGCAACAAGGTTCGTAAATCTTTTAAATTTGTTTTGCTTTTAAGAATTAGTCCAAATTGACTAATGTCCAAGTCATTTTCTGGTAAAATAAATATAGCTATCTCATCTAAAAAATTATTAATATCTGAATTAATCAAATATTCGTTGAAAATATTTTCTGTTCTATCGTTATTAATCCTAAACCACTTTTGAGCCAAATGTCCAGAATAATGAAGTTTATTGAGATTTAAATGAGCATAAAATAGAACATTGTCGGGAACGAAAGAGATTAAAGTGTCTGGCACCCAACAAAAATAAGTAACAAAAATAAAAAGCCCTAACATTAAGACAGACAAAAAAAGAGTTACTGTTTGTTTTTTAATTATCTTCTGAGACATAACCAACATTATGAATGTCAAAATCTAAATGTCAAATGTCAAATCAAATCGCCTACTCCGCCGAAGTAGCTTCGGCTACGAAGGCCGGGCAAAGCTCAAATGTCAAAAAAATTTGACATTTAAACATTAGACATTCATTATGCTCTCATGTTCTCATGCT
>CAZDOL010000002.1:14481-37676 GCA_964507075.1 uncultured Gammaproteobacteria bacterium | reverse complement strand
ATGCTCTCATGTTCTCATGCTTTATGTTGACAATCCTGTCCTTGATGGTAAAATAGAATTATATAATTAACTAATTAACTAATTAATTAATTTAATTTATGCAAGAATCAGTTAAGAAAAAAGATTATTTCCAAATAATAAAATTATTACCAAAACTTAATGAACTAGCGGAGGGAAAAGTTATAGAAATAGGTCGAAATGAAATTTATTTAGACCTAAATGGAATAGCAACGGGAATTGTGCGGGGCATTGAATTATTGGACGAATCAGGAGATTTTTCTAATTTAAAAAAGGGAGATAAAATTTCAGCTACTGTAGTTGAACTAGAAAATGAAAAAGGTTTAGTTGAACTTTCTTTTCGTTCAGCCAGCCATAAGAAAATTTGGAACAAGTTAGAAGAAATAGCACAAAGCAAAAAAAATATCAAAACAAAAATAACAGCAGCTAATAAGGGCGGCCTAATAGTCAAATATGGTAAAATACAAGGATTTTTGCCTGTTTCGCAATTGAAAAATGAAAATTATCCTCGAGTAGATGGTGGCGACAAAAATAAAATCTTAGAAAAACTAAAAGGATTTGTGGGACAAGAAATGGTTGTAAAAATTATAACCATTGACGAAAAAAATAATACTTTGGTAGTTTCAGAAAAAAATACTGACAAAGTCCCAGAAAAAGAAATCATGAATAAATATAAAATAGGAGACGCTGTAAATGGAAAAATAAGCGGATTGGTTGATTTTGGAGCTTTTATAACCTTTGACAAAGGTCAAGAAGGGCTTATTCATATATCTGAGCTTGCGTGGCGTCGCATAGACCATCCTAAAGATGTAGTCCAAATAGGAGATGAGGTAAAAGCCGAAATTATTGATATTACTGAACAAGGAAAAATATCTTTATCCATAAAAAAAATAATTAATGATCCGTGGCTAAATATAAATAAAAAATATAAATTAGGACAAAAGGTTAAGGGCAAGGTATTAAAAATAAACCCTTTCGGCCTTTTTGTTGAATTAGATCCCCTTATCCATGGTTTAGCTCATATCTCTGAACTATCTGAAAAACCAATAAAAAATATATCTGAAATTGCTCAAATAGGAAATGTGCTCAGCTTTAAAATTGTTTCTATTGAACCTGAAAATCATAGATTAGGATTGTCTTTAAAAAAGTGATTAAAAAACCATTTAATATGAAATCTTTATTGAAAAATTTTCTAATCTTTTTTATTGTCCTGCTGGTTATTTCCGGTATTTTTAGTTTATTCAATGCAAAAAACACAGAAAGTGAAGAAATTACCTTAAGCCAATTAGCTAAAGAAATTATTAACGAAGAAGTAAAAGAGATAATAGTTGAAGAAAATAAATTAAATATTGTTTTAAATACTGACAAGAACCAATTTTCATTTAAAGAAGAGGGTCAATCGTTAAGTGAATTACTAAACAATTACAATATCCCCCCAGAAACATTAATGAATATCAGCATTAAAATTAAAAATCTAAAAAACAAAAATTTTCTTTTAACTACTGTTTTGCCCTTTGCTATCCCTTTATTATTATTGTTAGCTCTGCTGTTTTTCTTTACACGTAAGATACAAGGAGCAGGAATGCAAGCCATGAAATTTGGAGAAAGTAAAGCCAAAAATATGAATACCAAAGACAAAAAAACAAAAACCTCTTTTAAAGATGTAGCTGGGATAGAAGAAGCCAAAGAAGAATTATATGAAGTTGTTGATTTTCTTAAAAAACCGAAAAAATATATTTCTTTAGGAGCTAAAATTCCTAAAGGTGTCCTACTCATAGGGCCTCCTGGATGCGGAAAAACTTTAATTGCTAGAGCTGTGGCTGGGGAAGCAGATGTTCCTTTCTTTCATATATCAGGTTCTGAATTTGTTGAAATGTTTGTCGGTGTTGGAGCTAGCAGAACACGAGATTTATTTAGAAAAGCGAAGAAAAATCTTCCAGCAATTCTTTTTATTGACGAATTAGACGCTGTTGGCCGCCAAAGAGGAGCCGGAATAGGAGGTGGACACGACGAAAGGGAACAAACTTTAAATCAAATATTGGTTGAACTTGATGGATTTGAACCAAATATCGGATTAATCGTAATCGCGGCTACTAATCGCCCAGATATCCTTGATCCAGCATTACTTAGACCTGGCAGATTTGACCGAAAAGTTGTTCTTAATTTACCAGACATAAAACAGAGAGAGGCAATTCTTAAAATTCACACAAAAAACAAGCCATTAAAAATAAATGTTAATCTTAGAAATATAGCTGAAAGAACTCCTGGTTTTAGTGGTGCGGATTTAGAAAGTTTATTAAATGAAGCAGCAATTTTGGCAGCCAAAAATAATAAACGTAAAATTGACAACTTAGACATCATAAATAGTATTGAAAAAGTTCTTTTGGGCCCAGAAAGAAAAAGTCATATTTTAACCAAAAAAGAGAAGGAAGTTGTTGCTTATCATGAGGCTGGACACGCTTTGGTTAGTTATTTTTTACCTGGTTGCGATCAAGTACAAAAAATATCTATCATTTCCCGTGGCCAAGCAGCTGGCTATACTCTTCGTATGCCTAAAGAAGAAAAATCTTTACGTTCAAAGTCAGAATTTGTCAACGACATAGCAGTGCTATTAGGGGGTTATATTAGCGAAGAAATAAAATTCAAAGAGATAACTACTGGCGCTTCTAATGACTTAAGAGGAGCAACTTATTTGGCAAATAAATTAGTAACTGAATACGGAATGAGTAAAGTGTTAGGGCCTCGCACTTTTGGCGAAAAACATGAAATGATTTTTTTAGGAAGAGAAATTTCTGAAAAAAGAAACTTCTCAGAAAAAACCGCTCTTTTGATAGATCAAGAAATTTCCAAATTTATCAACTCTTCTTACGAAAAAGCAAAAAATGTCTTAACTAAAAATAATGAAAAATTGGATAAAATCGCCAAATTACTTCTAGAAAAAGAAACTTTGGAAAAGGGTGAATTTGCCCAAGCTATGAAAAAATAACATTAAATGGCTAATCTAAGTATAAAAAAAATCCTTAAAGAGTCCTTTAGTTTTGTGCGTCAAAATCCTCGATTTTGGTTTTTAGGATTTTTTTTAATTTTCTTTATTAATCATGAAATTAATGTAGTTATTGGCACATTAAACCAAATAACTACCTATTTAGTCAAATTAACAAACAACGTCAAAATTCCCATTGTTGTCCAATCTAAGGAAATTTCTAATATATTTATTTTAATTTATAATAGTTTACAAAAAATCAATTTATCTGATATCTTTGTTTTAATTACCGTTGTTTTGTTTTTGTATTTAGGCCTTATGGCTCAAATTATAGTTATTTCTTTAACTAAATATTTTACCCAAAATTTCAATAATTCTAAAATATCTTTCAAGAAAATCTTTCTGAAAAGCCATAAATTTTTAGGACCAGTAATAATTATCTATCTATTGTTAGGAGGTACCATTTTTCTCTTTCTTAACATTCCTGCTTTGTTTAAAAATTATTTAACTTCTAATACTCTTCCTGGTTGGTTTACAATAAGTTATATTATAATAATATTATTGTTAAGTTTGATTTTCGCTCTTATAGCTAAATTTAGCTTCTTTTTTGTAATTATTAAAAAAGAAAAACTTTTTATTAGTATTCAAAAATCAACGAAATTCCTTTTTAAGAATTGGTTTCCAATAATTAAAATATCTTTATCTTTGTTAATTATAACCATTCTATTTGGATTAATAATATTTCTAATCTCTGCGGGAACTTTAGTCCCTATTTCTCTTTTCTTGCGCTTATTGTTGCCCTTATGCTCTCCCTCTTTTTATTTAATAATTATCACTGCTTTGTCTCTTATTGTCTCTGTTATCTTTTTAGGCCTTTTATCTTTCTTTGCTTATTTTCAATTCTTAGTCTGGCCTTTATATTTTTCAAAAAGTGTTAAAAAAATGTAGATTAACTGTGGATTTGTGTTTTTTTAATTTTGCCTATCCCTAATTTTTACACATTTTTTACCCATATTTTGCCTTGTTTTCCACTTCCTTTATTCTTTAAAATGAAGTAAAATATCATTAGAAAACAAAATAATCATATCTTTTCTACACCCTTATTACTAATTCTATAAATAAATATTTATATATATAATAATATATTATATAGTTTTAATTTATGAAATTTTCCTGTCTACAAGAAAATCTTACTGAAGGATTAAATATTAGTAGTCATATTGCAGGTCTCAATAAGACTAGTTTACCTATTCTAAATAATATTTTATTAACTGCTAAAGAAGGAGAGCTTAAAATTAGCAGTACTAACTTAGAGATAGCAATTGAAATAAAAATTAGAGCTAAGATAGAAAAGGAAGGAAGTTTTACTGTCCCTGCTCAAATCTTAAATAATTATGTTAATCTTTTACCTAATCAGATTTTAAAATTTGAAGTAAGTAAAAATGCTTTAATTATTAGCACAGAAAAACAAAAAGCAAAAATAAAAGGAATATCTTCAGAGGAATTTCCAATTATCCCTCAAATAGACAGTAAAAAGAAATGTTTATTAAAATCTAAAAAACTAAAAAATGCTTTAGAAAAAACGATTTTTGCTATTTCATCTTCTGAAGTGAGGATGGAATTAAGTGGAGCTTTATTTTCTTTTAAGAATGGATCTAACAAAAAAGAACTTACAATTGTGGGTACAGACAGCTATCGTTTAACAGAGATTACTATTCCTTTAGAAAAAAATGACCTAAAAGATGATATAGATATTATAATTCCCTTAAGAACATTGCAAGAAGTTTCTAAAGTAATTAAGGGCGATGAAGATAAGGATATTGAATTATATTTATCTGAAAATCAAATCTTATTTGTTTACCAAGACACAGAAATTATATCACGTGTAATTAATGGAAAATATCCAGATTATAAACAAACTATTCCTGTCAATATCAAAACGAAAGCTTTAGTTAACAGAGAAGAATTTGCGAGAGTTGTTAAGTCAGCTAGTTTTTTCTCAAAATTAGGTGTTAATGATATAAATATAAAATTTTTACCTAAAAAGAATCAGTTAATAATTTCTTCAGTTAATAACCAGATAGGTGAAAACGAAGCTGTTTTAGATGCAGATATTATTGGTGATTCTAACGAGATTATTTTTAACTATCGGTATTTGATTGATGGCTTAAACAATTTATCTAATGAAGAAATTAGTTTAGAGATAGTTAACGACAATTCTCCTGGCTTAATTAGGTCAGTAAAAGACAAAACTTATCTTTTATTGATTATGCCAATTAAAAACTAAATAGAAGGTCGTAAATAATTTAATCCGTTTTCCATAGTGATTAAAATCTATGGATATTAAAATGTAGACTTATGAATAAAGGTGAATTAATTAAAGCAATATCTGCTGAAGCAAAGACTTGTTCTGATGCTGAAACAGGTAGATGTTTAAATGCTTTTGTTAGTATTATTAAAAAAGCTCTTAAAAAAGGTGATAAAGTAGCAATTGCTGGTTTTGGAACTTTCTCTATTAGTAATAGAAAGGCTAGAACAGGAGTTAATCCTCAAACAGGAGCTTCACTCAAGATTCCTGCTATGAAAGTACCAAAATTTAAAGCTGGAAGTGATTTCAAGAAAGTTGTAAGATAAGAAATAAAATAAAAAAGAAGGTTGTAATATATACAACCTTCTTTTTTTATTGCTTGAATAGTAAAAAAAATTAAGAATATAAGAACCTCGCCTTCGGCGAGAACCTTGAAATTAAAATTCTATTGTATAAATATTAAAGTAATTTAATTATAAATTACTATGATTATCTACAACAACGAAAATGCATTCTGTTTCATTAATAAATTTATAAATAGCCCTTAAGTCTCCTGTTATATTAATACTCCGATAATCATTATATTTTCCTTTTAAAGGGTGATTATTAAGTTGAATATTAAAGGGATTTTTAAGAAATAATTCTAATTTTTCTTGTACTTTTTGTTGCTCTCTTTTTCTTAATTTTTTATATTGTTTTTCAAAATTTTTATGAAAACGAATATTCATGAGGATATTTTAAAAGAATTAGAGAGATATTAAATGTTTTTTGATTTCTTTTTGAGAAGAAAAAATGCGAGAAATATTTTTATTTCTTTGAATATCAAATTCTACTTTACTTAAAAGACTCTCTAATTCAGGAGACATTTTGGGAGTAATAGCAAAATACACTTCTTTATTTCTAAGAAATTGTCTTAAATAAGCATTAATTATCGCACTTAAAGAGAACCCCATTTCTTTGGCAAGTTTTTGGGCGTGCGTTTTTACGTTTTTTTCAGTTTTAATATTAATTACTGTTTTCATGGCTTTCATACCTAAAGTATATACAATGGTTGACAGATGTCAACCTTATTAAGGGCTTGCATGTGGAAAACTTTTTATATAACAAAAAAATACCCCCAGTAGGAATCGGACCTACGTCAATTGCTTAAGAGGCAACTGCTTTACCATTAAGCTATGGGGGCACAACTTCGCTTTGATTTACATCAAAGCTATGATGCGCAAGTAGACGCTTTAATGTTGATACTTGTCCGCCGTAGCTCAAATGCAAATTTGAGCGTAGGAGGAAGCTATGGGGGCTCTTAAAACGCCCTTGCCAGGATTCGAACCTGGAACGCGACGTCCGAAGCGTCGAATGATATCCATTTCACCACAAGGGCTTTAATCTAATATTTCTTGAGGATGATTAGCATAAGCTAATGCGTTTTCTAACGTAATTAATTTATTTTGATAAAGTTGTTTTAATTCTTTCTCTAATGTTTGCATTCCTTCTTTGAGACTATTTTGCATAACAGACTTAATTTGAGCTATCTTGTTTTCTCTAATTAAATTGGCTACAGCCAGGGTATTGATTAGTATTTCTCGGGCAGCTATTCTCCCCCCGCCTATTTTAGGAAGAAGGTGTTGGGAGATTATCCCCTTTAAGGCTAATGACACCTGCAGCCTTATTTGTTTTTGTTGATTAGAAGGAAAAATATCTATAATACGATCTATGGTTTGAGGAGCTCCAGGAGTATGAACAGTTGCTAATACTAAATGACCAGTTTCTGCTAAGGTAATAGCTAAGCTAATTGTCTCTAAGTCTCTCATTTCGCTAACCAAGATTACATCTGGGTCTTGTCGCACAATATGTTTTAAAGCTAATTTAAAAGATGACATGTCTTTTCCTAATTCTCTCTGAGCAATTAAGCTTTTTCTGCCTTGAAAAATAAATTCAATTGGGTCTTCTAATGTGATAATATGACACTCTCTTTTTTTGTTAATGTAATCAATAATTGCCGCTAAAGTAGTTGATTTGCCACAGCCAGTTGGGCCAGTTACTAAAACTAAACCAGATTTCATTTCAGCTAATTTAACTCCTCCTGGAGGCAAATTTATTTCTTCAATAGTTGGTATTTCAGGCCAAATTAATCGAGCAGCTAAAGCTAAATTATCTCTTTCAAAAAAAACGCTAATACGAAAACGAATTTTATTTTCTATTTGATGAGAAAATTCTAAGTATTTGTTTTTAAGTAAATTATCTTTTTGTTTTTCTGAGATAATTTCAGAAATTAAATCTAAAAGACTTTTATTATTTAAGACCGGCCATTTTTCGGATTTTTGAAGAGAACCATTAATTCTAAAGAAAACAGGCATGTCTACTGCTAAATGTATGTCTGAAGCTTTTAGGTTAACGGCTTCTAAAAAGAATTCATTAAGAGACATAATATTTTGTTTAAGTTTTTATTTTTTAGAATTTAGATATTAGGATTTAGGATTTCCGCACGAAGTGCGGTTCACATATTCTCCTGTTTCTGTGTTGATTTTTATTATATCATTTTTGGAGATAAATACAGGAGTGTTTATTGTAAATCCCGTTTCCAAGACAACATTTTTACTCGGCGAAGTAGCAGAATCACCTTTAATATTAGGAGGAGATTCAACAACCTTTAGATTAACCTTTTGTGGTAATTCAATATTGACTGGATTTTTTTCAAATAACAAAACTTCTACTTCTTCGCCTTCTTTTAGAAATTTTTTTTGATTACCCAAAGAATTAACATTTAAGAAAAATTGTTCATAAGTATTATTGTTCATAAAGAAGAATTTATCATTTTGGGAGTACAGAAAATTGGCATTAGCTTTTTCAATGTTTGCCTTTTCAATTTTATCCGAAGAGTTAAATGTTTTTTCTAAGGTTTGTCCAGTGATAAGGTTTTTTAATTTTGTTCTAACAAAAGCTCCTCCTCTAGCAGTTCTAGAATGTTGAGAAAATGTTATTTGATAAGGCTCGTTATTTAACTTAATAACGAGCCCGCTTTTTTTAAGACTATTTATATCCATACCAAATTTGTCTAAATTTGCGAGTTACGAAGTAACGAAGGAAATTTCGTCACAAATTTGAGTACCCTGTTAAATGCTGCTCTGCAGCAATTTCGCTTTTAGCGAAATTATTTAACAGGGTAAAGGTTTTCCCTGCCCGCAATCGCCTGACGCTATTTAGTTGTAATAGCTTAAATTATAGAATAATCCTATTTAACTCAAAAAAACTTATTTATAATAATCGGCTCAAGCGGATGGCAGGCGGGTAACAAAATTTTCACCCTACGGGTTTGATTTTATCAGACAAAACTTTTTATTATGAGCGAAGCGAATAACAAGGTTCTGACGAGCGAAGCGAGGAATGGTTCTTAACATGAGCAAAGCGAATAACAAGGTTCTGACGAGCGAAGCGAGGAATGGTTCTTATTTTCTAACAAAAGGCAGTAAAGCCATAATACGGGCCCTTTTGATTGCTCTAGCTAACTTTCTTTGATGTTTAAGGCATGTTCCTTTTTTGCGACGAGGAAGTATTTTTTCATAATTAGAAACAAAACGTCTCAAAAGGTCAATATCTTTATAGTCAATTTCATTAATGTTATTAATGCAAAAATAACAGTGTTTCTGTTCATTATTATTCATAGGTTTACGTTTATACTGGTAGTCATTATTATTTTTAAGTTCTAAACATTTATTTAGAACGGGATTTCTTCAACATTTATGTCCTCAGGAGAAGAAACATCCTCTTCTGTCTTTTCAGGATTTTCTTTATTAGGATTAGCGCTAGTCCCAGTGCCACGAGGCCCTAATTGCATTCTTTCGGCAACAACCTCAGTTCTATACTTTTTGTTTCCCTGTTGATCTTCCCAACTTCTTGTTTGTAATCGTCCTTCAACATAAACCAAACCCCCTTTGGTCAAGAATTGTTGAGCAATTTCAGCTAATCTTCCCCAAGCGATTACATTATGATATTCAGCGCTTTTTTTCTTTTCACCACTAGCCTTATCTGTCCAAAATCTATTAGTGGCTATACTGAAAGATGCAACTGTTTGCCCGGAGGGTATAGTTTTAACTTCAGGGTCGCGAGTCAAATTACCCAAAATAATTGCTTTGTTAACATTCATAATATTAAAGTTAAATAAAATTATTTTTTTTAAATTTTGACATTTTTAATATCCTCAAAACTTTCAATTTTAGGAACTTCTTTATTTTTCCTTCTTTCTTTTTTTGGTTTAGGGATAATTGCTTTAACAATCATATGTCGCAGAATTTCAGGACTTAGTGTTAGTTTCTGATTTAATTTAGGCAAATTATCAGCATCTATTTCAAAGTTTATTAGAAAATAGAAACCTTTGTAGATTTGTTTTATAGGATAAGCTAATTTTTTGTTCCCCAATTCTTTTCGTTGAGTGATTTTACCCTTTAAATCAATAATTGTTTTTTCTATTTTTTGGGCAATTTCTGGTAAATCTTTTTCGCTAAAAGGACTAGGAATAATGTATAATAATTCGTACATGGGATTAATTTATTTATAATTATTTATTTTATTTAATAATAACATTATAAAAAAAATGGGCAAGCCCCCACACCTATACATAGGTAGTGGGGGCAAGCCCCCACACCAAACAGCAATAATGCTTTTCTGCATTTTCAAGTTTTTTTTAAAGTAAAATAATTTTTTGCAATAAATGAATTAATCTTTTGAATGGTAATTCGCATTAAAAATGCATTACTGTTATGGTGTGGGGGCAAGTTAATGTTTTGATATTTAAGGCAATTAATGCTAATATAATAGTAGATGAAATATTTTTTTGCTTTAGGACATCAACCAAAATTGTCATTAGCTGAAATTAAAAGCGTTTTGATGCCTTTAACAAATTTTGTGATTAAAAGTATCTCGTTTGAGATTTGTATTATAGAAACAAAAGAAAAAATAGATTTGAATTTGATGCAAAAGAAATTAGGTGGAACTATTAAAATAGGAGAAATAATTCAAGAAAGCAGTGGTAACAAAATCCCCTTTTTAACACTTCTTAATGTGGTTAATAAAATTTGTTCTAATCTAAATAATTCAAAGATTTTTTTTGGCTTTAGTTTATATAATCTAAGCGCAAAACTTTCAGATTTTAGCGTTTTTGTGCGTCAAATAAATCTTTTGGCCCTTGAGTTAAAAAATAGATTAAAAGCACAGGGCCTATCTTCACGCTGGGTTAGCTCTAAAAAGAGAATCTTGTCTTCAGTTATTATTAGGAGAAATAAGCTTTTAAAAAATGGTTTTGAGCTTGTTTTCCTAATTGATTCTAATAAAATTTTCTGGGGACAAACCCTGAGTTGCCAGGACTTCAGAGCTTATGAAATTCGTGATTTTAAAAGGCCGGTCAGAGATATTGAAAGAGGGATGATTCCACTTAGGTTGGCCAAGATAATGTTGAATTTAGCTGACAAAAAGAAAAATTACTCTCAAATTATCTTTGATCCCTTTTGTGGTTTTGGGACAATTCTTCAAGAAGCAGCTGAACTGGGCTATTCTCATTTAATAGGAAGCGATAATGACCAGAAAGCAATAGATGGGACAAAAGAGAATTTAAAATGGTTTGCTTCTTTGGGCTCTAAATTTCAAGCAAATATTTTTCAGTCAGACGCAAGGAAAATCTCTCAAAAAATAGGGCGTTTTAGCGTTGATTTGATTGTTACTGAACCATATCTGGGACCTTTAAAAATCAGAGATTGGCGAATAGAGGTTAAAAAAATATCTGATTTATATATTGCTTCTTTTAAAGAATTTAAAAAGATTTTAAATTCTAAGGGAAGAGTTTGTATTATCTTCCCTGCTTTTTTGGATTCAAATAAAAATTTGCATTTTCTGCCAATTCTGGAAGAATTAATAAGAATGGGTTGGAAAATACAATCATTTACCAATGGAACAAAAAGAGGTTCCATTATCTATTCTCGACCAGACCAGTCTGTTCAAAGAGAAATATTTATTTTTACTAATATTAAAAATTGATATGCGAATTGGAATTGACGCTCGTTTCTATGGACCTATCGGTGGCAAAGGCATAGGGCGTTATACTCAACAATTAATAGCTAATTTAGAGAAGATTGATGATCAGAATGAATATTTTGTTTTTCTGCGTCAAGAGAATTTTGATTTATATCAGCCCCAAAACAAGAGATTTCACAAGGTTTTAGCTGATTATAGGTGGTATTCTTTTAAAGAACAGATTTATTTTCCTTTTAAGCTATATGGGTTGCGCTTAGATTTAGTGCATTTTTTGCATTTTAACATCCCCCTTTTCTATTTTAGAAAATTTATTGTTACTATCCATGATTTAATTCATCAAAGAAGTTCTCGAGATAGCTCTACATTGCCATGGTTGGTCTTTTATTTTAAGAAATTGGCTTATTCTATAGTAATTAAGTCAGCAATTAAGAGATCTAAGAAAATTATTACAGTTTCAAACTTTAGCAAACAAGAAATCATTAAATATTATAAAATTAATCCTGATAAAATTTTTGTTACCTATGAATCAAATTAATGTCAAAAAACCATATTTGCTCTATATAGGCAATGCTTTCCCTCACAAAAATCTTAAACGCTTGATTAAAGCTTTTAACGTAGTTTTATCTTCAAAATCATCCTTGAAATTGGTTTTAGTGGGAAAAATAGATGATTTCTACAAATCTTTTCAGGTGTTATGCAAAGAATTAAAGATAGAAAAAAATGTTATTTTCACTGGGAGAATTTCAGACGAAGAATTGAAATGGTTGTACCAAAATGCCTTAATTTATGTTTTTCCTTCTCTTTGCGAGGGATTTGGTTTACCAGGACTAGAAGCTATGGAGAATGGCTTACCAGTTGTTTCTTCTGATGGTTCTTGTTTGCCGGAAATATATGGCGATGCAGCTCTATATTTTAACCCACGAAATACAGAAGAAATAGTCAAGGCGATTTTAGAGTTGTTAAATAACAAGGAATTGAGAGACAAATTGATCAAAAAAGGTTATAATAGGATAAAAAAGTTTTCTTGGCAGAAATGCGCTCAAGAAACGCTAGAAATTTATAAAAGCATTCTATAAGAATGTGGTTAAAAATAGTTTTAATATTTAACGATAATCAAAAAAGTGTAGCTAAAAGTTTATTTAACGACACTTAATTAGCCCTCAAACAAGGGCTAATTTGTATTTATAGCATTATTTTGTTGTTATTTCTGATTATGTGTCGTAATATGCGTTCTTAAACGTTATTTATGTGTCATTTTTTGGTCATTTTTTGGGCCTTTTATCGCTTAAACAAGCCCTTATAGCCAAATTGTTCTACAAAGAACATATTTTGTTCCACCGTGAACATAATTGTATGTTTATATTATAAAATGGTTCTAAATAATTGAATAATTTTTTGGTGTTATAAAAAAATGACCAATTTGGTCATTTTTTGAACATTTATTTTATTCTTTGTTTTATTTCTTCCGCGCCATTATTTTTTTAATTCCCATCCATTTTTGTAAAGGTTTGGGAATCAAGACCGATCCATCTTTCTGTTGAAAATTTTCTAATATAGCAATAATTGCTCGACTTGTTGCTATGGCTGTAGCATTCAAAGTATGGATAAATTTAGTTTTATCATCTTTGTCTTTGAACCTAATATTAAGTCGACTAGCTTGAAAATCAGTACAATTAGAAGCACTGGTTATCTCTCCCCATTTTTCTTCTCCTGGCATCCAGGCCTCTATATCAAATTTTCTATAAGCTGGGGCACCTAAATCACCAGAACAACAATCTACAATTCTTAGGGGTATTCCTAATCCTTTAAATATCTTTTTTTCAGTTTCTACTAAATATTCTAGCATTTTATCTGATTGTTCGG
This sequence comes from uncultured Gammaproteobacteria bacterium, assembly GCA_964507075.1. GTDB lineage: Bacteria > Patescibacteriota > Patescibacteriia > UBA2591 > UBA6264 > JAIPGN01. Next base: position 24,483 of record CAZDOL010000002.1, on the reverse strand, counting down.
GCAAACAGAATATAAACATCTCTGTTTTGTTAAATTGATGAACCCTATAGAGCCCTTTTGACACCTTTCCGTAAGCTCCAGCTTCAGTCCTAAAACAATGAGAGAAACCCGCTAATTTAATGGGCAATTCTTTAATTGATAGAATTTTATCACCTAATACTCCGCCCAATGTTATTTCAGCGGTTCCAATAAGGCCTAGATTACTGTTCTCTATTTTATATATTTGAGTTTCTGGTCCGCGTGGAATATAGCCTAATTTCTCAATGAGGTCAATTTTGGCCAAATCAGGAGTAAGAAGAAGCTCAAAGCCCTCTTTTTTTAAGATTTCTAAAGCATATTGACTAAGCGCCATGTCTAGCGTTAAGCCCTCATTCTTAAGAAAATAGAACTTGCTTCCGGTTGTTTTGGCTCCGCTTTCAAAATCAATAATATCTAAATTTTCTCCTATTTCTAAATGATTTTTAGGCTTAAATTTAAAATCAGGGATTTTTCCAATTTTTTCTATTTCTTTGTTATCTTTATCAATTTTTCCGATAGGTGTTTTGGAATGAATCAGATTAGGAATTTTATATAATTCTTCCTTTAATTTATCATTAATCTCTTTATTTTTTTCTTCTCCCGCCTTTGATTCTTCCTTTAATTTTTTTGATTTTAATATTAATTCTTCATTTTTTCCTTGTTTTCCAACTTCTTTACTGATTTGATTTATCTCTGCTCTTAATTTTTCAGTCAATTGCAATGTTGACGATCTTTGGTTTGCTAATTTTTCTATTAAATCAAAATCAACGCATAAATTGCGTTTTTTACAATTTTCTTCCATTAATCTACGGTTTTGAAGAATAAACTTTAAATCCAACATAAATAAGATGATTTTTATTTTGTTTTTTTATCCCTTACATTCTACAACAACATTTGATTTTAGTAAATACTTATTATTTCTGTTATACTGTTTGTTATGGTTTTAAATAAAAAAATAAAAGCTATTGGACTTTTCTCTGGAGGATTAGATTCCGTTTTGGCGACAAAATTGATTATTGATCAAGGAATTTCCGTGACGACCTTAACCTTTGCTTCTCCTTTTTTGTCTAATAAAAACAATTCAACAATCCAAGAGAGCGCTGACCAGTTGGGGGTTTCCCTGCATATAATAGAATTAGAAGAGGACTATTTGAAAATGATTAGGTTTCCTAAATATGGCTATGGTTCAGCTGTTAACCCCTGTATTGATTGCCGGATATTTATGCTCAAGAAAGCAAAAATATTTATGGAAGAAACAAAATCTCATTTTATTTTTAGTGGAGAAGTTTTAGGGCAACGTCCTATGTCTCAACATCATCACTCATTAAAATTAACGGCCAAGAGTTCAGGCTTAAATGATTTGCTTTTGCGTCCCTTGTCCGCCAAATTGCTTTCTATTACTAAGCCAGAAAAAGAAGGATGGGTAGATAGAGAGAAATTATTGAATATTAGTGGTCGTTCCAGAAAAGAACAATTGGCTTTAGCTCAAGAATATAAAATTACAACTTATTCTACCCCAGCTGGTGGTTGTCTTTTAACGGAGAAAAAATATGCTGAAAGATTAAAAGATCTTTGGAGTTATAAAAAAGAAATAACACTTAGAGAAGTGTCATTATTGAAAATTGGTCGTTATTTTATATTTAAAAAAGCCAGGATAATAGTAGGCCGAAATCAAGAAGAAAATAAAGAATTATTGAACCTAAAATCACCAGATGATTATTTCTTTATCTGTCCTAATTTCCCTGGTCCTACTACGCTTTTGATTGGCAATAAAACAAAAGAAAATATCCAAGAAGCGGCTCGTTTGACAGCTCGTTATTCAGATGCTCCTAATAATGAAAAGATTGTTATAGAATACGGATGTAACAAACTAAATAAAAAAATATTTGTTTCTTGTTTCTTGCCCGCCCCATGAGCGCGCAGCGATTTTACGGGATTTCTTTTCTTTGCATAAAATTGAATATACTATCCGCGGCAATTGCTCCCTCACTGCAGGCAGTAATAATCTGTTTGAGTTTGTTTGATGCAGTGGTAACGTCACCTGCCGCCCAAACACCCTGTAGGCTGGTTTCTTGTTGATTGTTAACTTTAATATATCCTTCTTTATCTTGGGCTAATTTTAATTTATTTGTTAATAATCCGTCTGGAGTAGATCCTATTTTAATAAATAAGCCATCAACTTTTAAAGATTTATTTTTTTGATAGGGATTTTTTAAAATTATTTCCTCTAAAATTTTATCTCCCTTTAATTCTTGGATGTTATTATTAAAAATAACCTCTATTTTTTTATTGTTTTTTACTTGTTCAATCCATGTAGGGTCTCCGCGGAGTTTATCTTTGCGATATATTTGATATACTTTTTTTGCTATTTTAGATAAGTAGAGAGATGTTACGTGGGCGCTATCTGACCCTCCAATTATAGCTACATTTTTATTTTTATAAAACATTGCATCACATGTCGCACAATGAGATACGCCTTTACCAATATATTTGTTTTCATTATTGATTTCTAATTTACGGGATTTGGTTCCAGTAGCCAATAGTACGGTTTTTGTCTTAATTTTTTTTTCGTTTTGATTTGTAACGTAAAATCCGTCTTTTGTTTTTTGAATATCAATGATTTTGTCATTCAGGATATTGATCCCAAGATTTTTAACTCGTGTTTCCATTTTTTTCATTAAGTCTATTCCAGAAATTTCTTCCTCAGACGGAAAATTACAGATCTTATTTGTTTCTGTCACCAACCCTCCTAGTTTTTCTCCTATTATAATATGTTTTAATTTGTATCGCGCGGCATAAATAGAAGCGGTATATGCCGCTGGCCCAGTGCCAATAATTATGAGATCATATTTTGTCATGTGTATTATTTATTTATTGGTATAAAAATATACCCCCGACAGGAATCGGACCTCCGCCTTCGCTGAAGCTTCGGCGGACAAGCAGTGCTTAGAATATTATTTCTAGCCCTCCGAAGTTTTAACGTAGGAGGGTACCCCCGACAGGAATCGGACCTGTTTCTAGGGCTTAGGAGTCCCTTGTTCTATCCGTTGAACTACGGGGGCACAAAATTTCGCTTTGATTTACATCAAAGCTACGCTGGGTAAATAAACGTTTTAATATTGACGCTTGTCCTTCCGACTTGTCCTCCGAAGCTTTAGCGCAGGGGGAAGCTCAAATGCAAATTTGAGCGTAGGGGGAAACTACGGGGGCCTTACAATAGAAAACTGCTTATTTTGGTCAGAAAATTAGTTTGCTTTTCTATTAAACTACTTGCGATTAAGATGACCAAAATGATTATACTTAGAATCGTTATTTTTCTTAAATCGTGTTTTAAAAAATTTTGAATATTTTTATTTTCTATTTCCATATTTTTATTCTAATCGTTTAAGAGCTTTAGTCAAGCTAACCCCCACACCATAACAGCAATAATGTTCATCCCCACACATATGTATAGGTGTGGGGACTATCTTGCATTTTTAAGTTTTTTCAAAATAAAATAATTTTTTGCAATAAATGAATTAAACTTTCAAATAGTAATTTGCATTAAAAATGTATTGTTGTTTGGTGTGGGGGCTAATTGACCAATCTAATTATATCGTGTAAAATATGAATTACACACATTAATAAATTATAAATAATTTTATCTTATGTTTGGAAAGGATTTAAAAATTAAACCCGAGGAAGCCGAAACAATAATCGGCGCGGGAGTAAAAGTTGAAGGCACCTTTAGCGCCGTTGGTGATGTTGTTATCAAGGGTGAGCTTGTTGGTTCTATTGAAACCCAAAGTGATGTTTATTTGATGGAAGGTGGCGTTATTGAGGCCAATATTAAGTCTAGAAATGCGATTGTTGCTGGTCGAGTAAAAGGTAATTTAAAGGTGGAAGAAAAAATAGAACTCAATTCAACTGCTAAATTGTCGGGAGACATTAACTGTCAATCCTTGTCAATAGAAGAAGGTGCAGTTCTCCACGGTAAATGCAATGTTGGCGGTGATGCTAAACTTTCTACTAAAGGAAAAAAACAAGAGCAAGAGGAAGAGGAAGAAGGCTTAGCTGAATAGGCATTTCAATGTTTAGTATTTAATATTTGAACCTTGGCGTTATGTTCCAATGTTCTAATGTCTTGTGTTATGTATTTTTATATTTATGACTCTTTTTTAGTCAAGAAAAAATATGCCAAAACGCTTTCTAAAATTGAAACCAGGTTGGCTAGTTTAGACATTTCCGGACGTAAACATAAGCTTTCTATTTTAAAAAGTGTTAGCGAGATAACTCACAAGATTCTCGAACAAGATAGTTCCCCGACGATTGTGGTTGTGGGAAGCGATGAGACCATTTGTGAGGCAACGTTACCTTTAATTGGCACTGATGCTACTATTGGTTTTATTCCCATTGAAAATGACTCTTTGTTAGCTGATATTTTGGGTTTGCCGGTTAATGAATATGCTTGCGATGTTATTTCCGCCAGACGGATAGAATATATTAATTTAGGCAAGATTAATAATCAATACTTTTTTTCTTCCGTTGAATTTGAACCTCGCCAGAGTATTATTTTGGCTGACAAAAAATATCAGATTATTCCCAAGAAGATTAAGTCAGTGAAGGTTATTAATTTAGATTTTTTGCGTTTTCAAAGAGGAATTGATGGATCTCCGGAGGAAAAAATGGTTAGCAATCCCAAAGATGATCATTTAGAGGTTTTAATGGGTGCTTCTCAACAGAAATTCTTATTCTTTAAGCAAAAAGAAAAAAAAGACAGCCTGTTTTTTGTTAAAAAATTAAGCATTGACCCCAAAAATCCCAAAAACGAAGTGTTAATTAGAGTGGATCATAAAAATATTATTAAAGCTCCAGCATTAATAGAGGTAGCCAAGGAAAAGTTAAAAATAATTGTCGGCAAAGACCGACTAATATAATAATAACCAGCCTAATGACAAACCTAATGACAAACCCGACGGGTTAGTCACAAGGTTAGTCACAAGAAATAAAAGAATAAAATAAAATATGGGGAAAGAAACATCAACAATAGGAAATTTCGTTCATGTTTATAATAGAGGTAGTCGTAAAATGCCTATTGTTTTTGATGAAGCAGATAAATGGCGTTTTTTAAAAACTTTACGTTATTTTAACGATGAATATTCTTCATGTAATATTTGGCGTTCTGTAGAAAAAATTATAAATTCTGGAAAGTGCAATCAGTTTGAACGTCCCAAAGATTGGCCACCTTCAAGGCCTTTGGTTAAAATTCTAGCCTACTGTCTAATGACTAACCACTTTCATTTGCTTTTGGAGGAAATTAGAGAAGACGGGATTAGTAAATTTATGTCTCGGTTTAGCGATAGTTTTACAAAATATATTAACACCAAACGAAACGAGTCGGGGAGATTGTTTCAAGGTCCATACAAATCTAAGATTATTAAAGATGAAAAATATTTTCAATACGCAAGGGCGTATATTCAGATTTTTAACCCCTTTGAACTTTACCCTGGTGGCGTTAAAAAAGCAGTAGATGAATTTGATAAAGCATTTGACTTTGTTTTAGAATATGTATTTAGCAGTTTAGGCGAAAATTTTGGCAGAAGAAATTTACATATTCTTACAGAAGATGCGTCAGAAGAGGAATCTAAAGATTTAGAGGGATATAAAGAATTAGCGCGTGAGGCTTTAGCTTATCATTCTTCTGAGATTGAAGAAATTAATACCTTTATAACACACAAGAAAGAAAAACAAACCCGTCGGGTTAGTCACATAAAGTAAAGATTGTTGTTTTGTCTGCCATTTGTGTTATTATATTAAGATATAAGGCAAGCATTAAAAGAAAGACCCGTCGGGTTAGTCATAAGGGTTAGTCATAAGTGGGATTTAAATTTTTTAAATATAAATATGAAATTTAGAGAAAGGTTTAGGGGGATTTTAAAAAAGATTAAGAAGATGAAGAGAAAGAAGGCATGGTCTCTAAATTTTGAGTTTTTGATGAATAGGAAAAAGAAGGTGGGAGTTCATGGCTTTATAAAAGGAATTCCGAATTTGCTTTTTAAAAAGAAAGACCCGTCGGGTTTGTCATATACTCATGGCTCTAGAAAGAAGATTGTGAGTTGGTTATATAGGTTATTTGGTAGCAAAAAGAAAGACCCGTCGGGTTTGTCACGTAAGAGATTTGCGGTGTTGGGGGTTTCGGTTGTATTGCTTTTTGCGGCGGGGCTTGCGGTGGCGAGCGTGATTGGTAGTTTTTCGACTGGTGATATAAATAAAGGATTGGTTGGGCATTGGCCGATGGATGGTGCTCATTTGAATAGTACAACCAATAGAGTGGATGATATTAGTGGTTATGGAAATCATGGAACAAATAGTGGAGCATCTTTGACAACAGATAGGCATGGGCAAGCTAATGGGGCGATGAGTTTTGGTGGTGATGGGGATTATATAGGATTATCTTATGCCCCACAATTTAATATTAGAGAAGCTATAACTCTTTCTGTCTGGATAAAAAGAACAACGGGATTTAGTCAAACCCAAGACTGCCACATTTTATCAAGACCACCCTCTTGGTATTTCTATGATTCGTATAACTCAGGCAATATTCAAGGAGATGTTTTTATTGATGGAGTGAGAAGAGCCGCTAAAACCGTATTAGTTCCATTTGATGGAGGTTGGTATCATGTCGTTTACACTTATGACAGTAATTCTAAAACAGCAACGATATCTATAAACGGAGAATTATATTCTTCAACAACTTTGTCTGGATTGAGCAATTATTTAATAGACAGCTCTACAGCTAATTTTGTTCACGCAGGGGCACATACTCTCGGAAGGGGTTTAGTCTTTGGAGATATGCGGATTTATGATCGGGCGTTGGGGGAAGGGGAAGTTAAAAAACTTTATGAAACATATAAACCAAAGTTTAGTGTGGGGGGTGAGAATAAAGGATTAGCTAGACATTATAGCTTTGATAATTTTGGAGAGTGGACAGAAAATTTGGCACCTTATGTTGATTATTCTAATAGAACTTATGGACAAGGATATGCGGCTTCATCTTGGGGGGGAGATCTTGCAACAATATATTACTATGAAGATGGAGGTTATAATGATTTGCCATACAAGAAAATGGTTAAGACTACTGGTGGTACTGGAGGTAGTTATTTAGATGATAATCAATATATTACCATAGAGGATAACACGACATATATAATAAGTGCGTGGATGAAAGCTAGTAGAGATCAAAGTTTTAATGGTTTGTTATTGGATATCAATAGGCCTAGCGATAACGCATATCGGACTGGGGACGGCATTGACTTAACTACTGAATGGACAAGGTATTCATGGACCTATAATGCTGGGAGTGGGCATGCTGGGCAATATCACACTAGACATATTATATATATTGACGATAATCTCCCACTTGAGGTTTATTGGTCAGGTTTTCAGATAGAAGAGAAGGATCATATTACTCCTTTTGTCGATGGAATACGAAATGATTATGCAAGAGACAATAGTGGTTATGCGAGCCATGCTGATTTATCAGATAGTAATACTCCTGAGTGGATAGAAGAAGATGATTTACGCCAAGGAGTCTATGAATTTTTGAAAGGAGAAGAAAAAAGAATTAGAATTCCTGATCCATTCTTATACACCAAAACTATATCTTTTTGGGTGAAAGTAAAGGAAGGAGAACACACTAGTGGCGAGGCAGTGCCTTTTTTGGTTTACAATGATGGCGTGATTCAAAGCTCTGGAGATTCTAACCAAATTTTGCTTTGTATGCAGGGCGATAAATTTAGAATGCATGGTTGGGGCTCATTGGACCCTCTAGCTATCAGCGACATCAATGATGGAGATTGGCATCATCTAATTTGGCACATGAACTATCATGCAACGGATCCAGCGCAGAGGTTGATGAACATGTGGGTAGATGGAACTAAGGAAGTAAGTGATTTTAGTTACAGTCAAGGAAGTTTTGGTCCCGTAGCCGATAGTTATTGGTGGGTTGGATATAATTCTAGAAGTTATTCTCCATATTTACGGGATTCTGGTATTTTTATTGATGATATTCGTTTTTATGATCGTGTATTGTCACAAACAGAAGTTGATGTTTTGTATGCGAAAAGCATGTCAGGGAGTTCGGTAGGGACATCAACTACTAATTTAAATAAAGGGCTTGTTGGACAATGGGATTTGAAAAGCAAGAGCGAGAAGGTGGGAAGTGAGCTACATCCGAATTGGGGAATGGAAAGCGGAACAGCTAATTGGGTTTTTGATGGCAAAGGTTCAGGAACCATAAACTCAGAAACTTCAAATTATTTTTATGGCAGCAAATCTCTCAGAGTTAAGAATGCTACAGGTGGCCCAATAGCTGTATGGGATCCACCAAGCGGAGAAACAATAGGATCTTTATATAGAGTATCTGTTTGGGCAAAAAATATAGATTGTCCGACGATACCATATTTTAGTTCCTCGGGAGCAACAAAAATAAGTGGAAATTATTCGTTTACTGGAATATCAACCACTGAATGGAAATATTATTCTGCAATATTTGAGGCTACTGCGACTACTCCTAATATTTATATTAGGACAGATTTGAGCGCCACCCAAGGAGAATTTTTACTAGATAATTTTAGTCTGAAGCCTATTGAAACCGCGGATTCTACGCCATATGGAAATCATGGGACGATTTATGGGGCTACAGTTGGGGATGATTATACGAGTTTTAATGGGGATGGTGATTATGTTAGTGGAGATATATCAGAAATTTCTGAAACAAAAAGATGGTCTATATCAATGCGGTTTAAAACTTCTGATGCAAGTGGATATTTGATTGACACTCGCACTGGCAATCAAAATGGAGTAGGGATATTTACGTCTGGCACTAATAATCTAAGTTCTTATTTGCAGATAGGATCAACTGTTAAAAAGTATTATGAGTATGAGACTACTTATGTCGATAATAATTGGCATCATGTAGTTATAGAAAGAAACGCAGATAATTCAATTGTTATGTATTTTGACGGAATTTTGATTAATCCGTTTTTGATAACTACAGACTTAGATATGTCCTCTGACAGTGAGACTTGGTCTAATTTTGTATTAGCTATTCGTCATTCACTTGATAGCAGTTATTTGCAAAGTCAAATTGCCGATGTCAAAATCTATGACCGGGCTTTGAGTGCAGGGGAGGTGAAGTTGTTGTATGATAAGGGGAGATAGGTTGGGGACATTGATTTTTATATTAATGCCGACCCCAGATAAGGAGAGTAACTAATGTTGACGTCAGAAGTTTTACAAATTTATATTAATGCCGACCCCAGAGGAGTGCGTTCCGCCCACCACTGGGGACCGCAAAAATAATTAACAATTAACAATTTACATTATGCATATAAGTTGGTATGGGCAGTCATGTTTTAAGCTGCAAAATAATGAACAAACTGTATTGGTTAACCCATCTGATCCGCGCAAAGCAGGGCTCAAGGGCCCTAATTTTAAAGCGAATATTTTTGTTTTAACTGACATAGAAGAATCTATAGACAAAAAAGTTTTAGAAAAAGACAATAGCTTTTTGATTTCTGGTCCAGGAGAATATGAAGTCAATAAGATTTTTGCTTATGGCATACCAATAAAAAAAGATGGTCAGACAAAATCAGTTGTTTATCAAATGACTATGGATGAAATTAGGTACGGAGTTTTAGGGCAGCTTAAATCTTTGCCTTCTGGAGAAGAGTTAGATAAATTAGATGGGGTTGATGTTTTGTTTGTTCCAATAGGAGGGAAAGATACTCTTAATGCTGAGAAAGCAGTAGAATTAATTAATTCTATTGAACCTCAGATCATTATCCCCTGTTGTTATAATATTCCTGGGCTTAATTTTGTCCCAGATTCCTTGGAGAAATTTTTAAAAGAAATAGGGAGTAAGGTTAGCGAAACTTTACCTAAATTGTCTATAAAAAAGAAGGATTTATTAGCTCAAGGAGAAGCTAAAATTGTGGTTTTGGA
>CAZDOL010000002.1:0-14381 GCA_964507075.1 uncultured Gammaproteobacteria bacterium | reverse complement strand
TAAAATGAAAGAAGAAACAAAAGAAGAAGAAATTGAAGAAACAAAAGAAGAAAATAATGAAAAAGGCGTAGAACCCGTAAATTTAGAAGATGAGGTTAAGTCTTCATATATAGATTATGCAATGAGTGTTATTGTTGCCAGAGCTTTACCAGACGTGCGAGATGGTTTGAAACCTGTTCATCGTCGTATTCTTTATGCTATGCATGAGATGGGGCTAAGACATAATGTTAAATATAGAAAATCGGCTACTGTCGTTGGTCACGTGCTTGGCAGTTTTCATCCGCATGGAGACCAGGCGATTTATGAGTCTATGGTTAGATTGGCTCAAGATTTTTCTTTAAGATATCCATTAGTAGATGGGCAAGGAAATTTTGGAAGTATCGACGGGGACAAAGCTGCGGCGCATAGATACACAGAGAGCAGAATGGCTAAGATTTCTTCAGAAATGTTGATTGATATTGACCAGGATACAGTTAATTTTGTTCCTAATTATGACGGTACAACCAAAGAACCATCTGTTCTACCAGCTAAAATTCCCAATTTACTTCTTAATGGTTCAATGGGAATTGCTGTTGGTATGGCCACTAACATTCCTCCCCATAATTTAACTGAAGTTTGCGACGCAACAATTTATAAGATAGATAATCCAGATTGTGACGTTGAAGACCTGCTTCAATATATTAAAGGTCCTGATTTTCCAACTGGTGGACTTATTTTTGATGATAATCAAATTAAACAAGTTTATGCTTCTGGCAAGGGTCCGATTGTAATGCGGGCAAAAACAGAAATTATTGAAAAGAAACTGGGACTTTTTCAAATCATAATTAATGAAATACCCTATCAAGTTAACAAGGCCACTCTTTTACAAAAAATGGCGGAATTAGTTAAAACCAAAAGGATTCAGGACATTAAAGATATTCGTGATGAGTCAGATAAGCATGGGGTTCGCATTGTTATTGAATTAAAAAAAGGAGCATTTCCTCAGAAAATATTGAATCGTCTTTTTAAGCTAACAGATTGTCAACAAACTTTTCATGTAAATATGGTTTGTTTGGTGGACGAAGTTCAGCCCAAGCTTTTAGGTTTAAAAAGGGTTTTAGAAGAGTATATTAAGCACAGACAAGTTGTTGTTAAAAGGCGAACTCAATACAATCTAACTAAAACAAAAGAAAGAATTCATATTTTAGAGGGTTTGCAGATAGCCATTGATAACATTAATCAGGTTATTGAGTTAATTAAAAAATCTGAGAACAAAGAAGAAGCCAAAAAAAGTTTAATAAAAAAGTTTAAATTGACCGACATCCAAGCGCAGGCCATTTTAGAAATACGACTTCATCAGTTGGCTCATTTAGAAAGACAAAAGAATAAAGATGAATTAAACGAAAAGAAAAAATTTGCCAAAGAGTTGGAAGAAATTTTGGCTAAGCCAAAAATGATTTTAGATATTATTAAAAAAGAAATAAAGGAAGTCAAAGAATCTCATGGAGACGAACGACGCACGAAAATTGTTCCGCGCGGCATTGAAAAATTTAAGGAAGAAGATTTAATTCCTAATGAACCTACGGTTTTAATGATTACCCAAGATGGATATATTAAAAGAGTATCTCCAGAGGATTTTAAGACCCAAGCTCGTGGAGGAAAAGGAGTGGTTGGTTTTTCAACGAAAGATGAAGATTCGGTAGAGCAATTAATAACCACTACTACTCATGCTGATGTTTTGCTTTTTACAACAAAAGGAAGAGTTTTTCAGCTCAAGGCGTATGATATTCCCCAAGCTTCAAGAACTGCTAAAGGAAAAGCAATAGTTAACTTTTTGGAAGTACAGGAAAACGAAAAGATATCAACTGTTTTGCCATTTTCAGATCTTAAAAATTATAAATATTTGTTTTTTGCAACACAAAATGGCGTTGTAAAAAAAGTAGAAATTAGCGCTTTTGAAAATGTCCGCCGTTCGGGCTTGATAGCATTAAAATTAAAGAATGATGATATTTTGAGTTGGACTAAGCCTACTTCTGGAGAAGATGAAATAATTCTTGTTTCAGAGAAAGGGAAAGCTATTAGATTTAAGGAAAAAGATTTAAGAGCTATGGGCAGAACAGCATCTGGTGTGCGAGGAATTAGATTAAAAACTGATGATTTATTAGTGGGCGCAGAAATTATTACTAAATCAAAAGAAAAGGGTTCTAGATTATTAATTGTTACTGAGAATGGTTTTGGGAAAACAACAACTATTGATAATTACCATTTTCAAGGCAGAGGTGGATCAGGGCTAAAGACCGCAAAAATTAATGAGAAAACAGGTAAAATTATTGGCTCAAGACTTATTTCGGAAAAAACTGAATTTACTGATTTATTGTTGATTTCTCAAGCTGGACAAACGATTCGTTTGCCTTTATCTAGTATTCCTGGCTTGGCTAGGGCTACTCAAGGAGTTAGGTTGATGAGGTTTAAAGGAAATGAAGATAAGGTTGGGTCTTTTACGTTGGTTTGATTTTTATTAATGTCAACGTCAGACGTTTTCCCGTCGCTTCGCTCCTCTTTAACGACTGACGTTTTAAATGGGGACAGGCACCTCCCGCCCGCTTCGCCTTGCAAAGCAAGGCGGGCAGGTCGGAGCCAGTCCCCGGGACTGACGTTTATGACCATTATGATGTTTTTTAAGAGAAAGAAAATTATAGTTATTTTTTTGTTGAGTATTTTTTTACTCACCTTGTTTTCGTTTATTCCATTTAATGTTTCTGGTTCGGGACATAATGAACTTTTGGTTAGATTAAAAAACAAACAGGAGATTTATAAGATTCCAGTTAATCCTTTATTCGCTAAGATAATGGAGAAAATGTTTTCTTTTTTGCCTTTAGTGGATTATGTTGAGCCAAATTATTCCTTTCAAGCTGCTTTTATTCCCGCGGATTTATTATATGACCAACAGTGGTATTTGGGCAAAATTAAAGCTCCTCAAGCTTGGGATTTTACTAAAGGAGGAAATCAAGATATTGTTATTGCTATTTTAGATACAGGCGTTGATATTGACCATCCTGATTTAAAAGAAAATATATGGTTGAATAAAGACGAAATACGAGGAGACGGAAAGGACAACGACAATAATGGTTATATAGATGATTTGCGTGGTTGGGATTTTGTAAGGAGCACCCTTGATCCTAAGCCAAAATTTGACGAGGATTATAATGAAAGTGGTATTCATCATGGAACTTTAGTTGCTGGCATTGCTTCGGCAGTTGGAAATAACAACGAAGGAATCACTGGTTTGGCATGGAACAGTAAGATTATGCCTCTTAGAGTTTTAAATAGTCAGGGCACAGGGAGTGTGGAGCATGTTATTCGCGCCGTTCGTTATGCAGTTGATAATGGAGCTAAGATTATAAATTTAAGTTTTGTTGGCACCAGCAAGAGTTTTTTCTTGGCAGAAGCCCTGAAAGAGGCATGGAAAAATGGAGTGATTGTAGTCGCAGCTGCTGGTAATGAAACAGTAAATCAGCCAGTAAATCTTAATGAAAATCCAAATTATCCCATATGTTTGGACGAAGATGATGATGAAAATTTTATCATTGGCGTGGCGGCCCTAGATGACACTGACCACAAAGCGCTTTTTTCTGATTTTGGCAGTATATGCGTTGATATTTCCGCTCCTGGAACCAGAATTTATGGAGCTTTAGCTTATAACCCTAATTATGAGAATTACAGAGAATATTATGGCGGTTATTGGTCAGGAACCTCAATTGCCGCGCCTATAGTTTCGGGCTTAGCAGCTTTGGTTTGGTCTGTAAATCCCCTTTTTAGTCAAAAGCAAGTTCAAGATTTTATTTTAAATCATGCCGATGATATTGATGCTTTTAATCCGGGTTTGGAAGGACAATTAGGCAGAGGAAGGGTAAACGCTTACGCTACTATTGATTATGCATATAGTCAGTTGGGAACATTGCATCAATCTTATTATATTGTAACTGGCGCTGGCCCAGGCGGTGGCCCTCATGTTAGAGTTTTTGACTCAGCAGGATTGCCTTTAAGCGGATTCTTTGCTTACAATGAAAATTTTAGAGGTGGAGTTCAGGTTGCAGCTGGAGATGTTAGTGGAGACGGCAAAGACGAGATTGTAACTGGCGCTGGCCCAGGCGGTGGCCCTCATGTTAGAGTTTTTAATGTAGGCGGCTATCCTGAGGGTGGATTCTTTGCTTATGATGATAGTTTTAGGGGTGGTGTTAATATAGCTGTGGGCGATGTAGATGGGAATGGAATAGATGAGATTATTACAGCCCCAGGGCCTAATGGTAATTCCAATATTAAAGTTTTTGATATTAATGGGAACATAAAAGCTGATTTTTTTGCTTATCATAAAAATTTCAAGGGTGGCGTTAATGTAGCTGTGGGCGACGTAGATGGAGACGGCAAAGAGGAGATTGTAACTGGCGCTGGCCCAGGCGGTGGCCCTCATATTAGAGTTTTTGATGGTCAAGGTAATATTAAATTCCACTTTTTTGCTTTTAATAAAAATTTCTTAGGTGGTGTTGATGTTGCAATAGGCGATGTAGATGGAGATGGCCAAAATGAAATTTTAGCAAGCGTTGCTTCAGAAGCATCTGCTTATATCAGAGTTTTTGATTCTAAATTACTTTTATTGCGTTTACAATTTTTGGCTTATTCTAAAGATTTTTATCACGGCACTAATATAGCAACTGCTGATTTTGATGAAGACAATAAGGTAGAAATTATTGTAGCTCCTAATGGCTCTAAAGAACCACAAATTAATATTTTTGCTCCATCTGGCGATCCTGTTTCACAGTTTCATTCTTATTCTCGTAGTTTTCACGGAGGCGTTAGTGTTGCAACAATGAAAGCGGACTAAAGTCATTAGAACCCCGTAGAGTCGCTACCTCTCCCACGGGGCAGGCATTAGCATGTATTGACAAAAATATAAGATGGAACTATAATTGACGTATAGTTTAATTATAGTAACGATATGCAAATTTTATGTATATTAAGCGTAATTTAGAGAGTACCATTTTGAAGTATTTGGACGCTAGAGAGATAATTGCCATAACGGGCGCTCGTCAAACAGGAAAAACCACAATGATTAATCATTTAATCAAAAATCTTAGCAATGCTGTTTCTATCTCTTTTGATGACCAAAATATATTAAGAATGTTTGAAAATCAAACGGATGATTTTATAAATATATACATAAAAGGAAACAAATATTTATTTATTGACGAATTCCAATATGCAAAAAATGGAGGCAAGACACTTAAGTACATCTTTGATTCTCAGAAAATAAAAATTATAATTTCAGGATCTTCTGCAATTGATTTAAGCGTTAGAGCGGTAAAATATTTAGTTGGCAGGGTTTTAATCTTTAATCTTTATCCATTTGATTTTCAAGAGTTTTTGTCAGCTAAGGACAAGAATTACTTAAAGATATATAAAAAGAATAGAAAATTAGTTGAACAATTTAAAGACATTCAAATAAGCATAGGAACGGAGGCTCATAAAAAATTATTACATTATTATGAAGAGCACTTGCTTTTCGGAGGTTATCCACGCGTTGTTTTAGA
Organism: uncultured Gammaproteobacteria bacterium; assembly: GCA_964507075.1. Lineage (GTDB taxonomy): Bacteria > Patescibacteriota > Patescibacteriia > UBA2591 > UBA6264 > JAIPGN01. The sequence continues at coordinate 8,814 of CAZDOL010000002.1, read as the reverse complement.
GAATAGTTATGATGCAAAGAAAGAACTCCTGCGTAATATTTATAACACTTATTTTTTAAGGGAGGTCAGGGATATATTGGGTCTGATTGATGATTATAAATTGAATAATTTAACAAAAGCGCTTGCTTTGCAAGTAGGAAATTTATTAGATTATCAGGAATTATCTCAAGTATCGGGTTATTCTTATCCTTCTTTGAAAAAATACTTGAATTTTTTAGAAAAAACTTATATATGTAGTTTTTTGAGGCCGTATTTTAAAAATAGAAGAACTGAAATTGTTAAAAATCCTAAAGTTTATTTTTTAGATACAGGATTAAGAAATTTTATTGTTGATGATTTTAGAAAATTAGACACAAGACCAGACAAAGGGTTATTGCTGGAAAATGGATTAGCTCAACAATTCATTAAAAATGATTATAAATTCAACTTTTGGCGTGATAAGAAAAAGAATGAGATTGATTTTATCATTTTTTTAGGTAATGGCAGAACTATAGCAATAGAATCAAAGGCCTATTTGAAAAGCGCAAAATTCAGTTCAGTGGAGTCTTTTAAGAATAGATATCCTGATATAGACGTCTATTTAAGTTATCAAAATATTAACGAAAAAATTATAGATTGCGGAAAAATTTATCCAGTTTATTTTTATTAGAATAATTTAAAAATTTCTTATGAGTTTTTGGAGTAAAATATCAGGTTTAAATCAAGAGCTTCTCAATAAGCAAGGAGAAGAGGTTAGTATTATTGCAGGGGTTGAAGATGCCAAAATTAAAAAAATGAAAAAACCCCGCAAGAAAGAAGAGGAAAGCACTGAAGATTGGTTGCCAGAAGAAAGTCAGGGTCAGTTGTCGGTTGACATTTATGAAGATGATGATTGTTTAATCATTGAATCAATGATTGCTGGCGTACAAGCTAAGGATATAGATATTATTACCGAGCCAGATTTAATTGTTATTCGTGGAAGTAGATCTCAGGTTAAAAATCAAAAAGAAAACTTGAATTATTATTATCAAGAATGTTTTTGGGGAAAATTTTCTAGAACTTTAATCTTGCCTTGTCCAATTAAACCTAATGATGTTAAAGCTAATTTTAAAAATGGCATTTTAAAAATAATTTTACCCAAGGCAGAAGATGTTGATGGCCAAAAAAATATTAAAGTTTCAGGATGAAATTTAAGTTAAAAAATAAAAAAAAAATATATTATAGGATCCTTTTTTACCCCTTACTGATTTTAATTGTCATTATTGCTTATTCTTTAATTTTTCAAAAAATTTACAGTCAATCTATTTATCCCAATGTTTATTGTCAAAATTTGAATATTGGAGGTTTAAAAGCAGAAGAAGCAAAAGTTCTTTTAAATATTGCTACTGAAAAAATAGAAAGAAAAGGGCTTTCTTTTAGAGCTCAAACAGACTTAGGCGATATCTCCGCCACGATTTCTTCGTCTTTGATCGGTTTGACTGATCCTGACTTAAGCCGTCAAATAGTTAGTTTTGACATCCAAAAAGCATTGACTGAAGCTTTGTTAATGGGGAGAACTGGGAATATTTGGCAAAAATTTTCTAAAAAATTTATTATTTTAGCAAAACCTCAAGTCGTACCATCTCATGTTTATATCAATCAGAAGGAATTAAGAGAAATTTTGGAAGAAAAGTTTAAAGAATTAGAAAAGCCGTCTCAAAACGCGGAAATTGTTTTAGAGAATAATGAGCTTAAATTAAATTTGGAAATAAATGGATTTATTTTGGATTACGACAAGGCGTTAAATGAATTAATTGAAAATTTAGAGAATTTTGATAGTCAAGAAATTATTATAAACTCTTTTATTGACAAAGCAGGCATAAGCGCAGAAGATTCAAGTTTAGCCTTTGCCAAAGCTCAAGGAATTTTTGATAAAGCTCCTTATAAATTAAAATATGAAGACAAGGAATGGACCTGTTCCTCTCGTCGGGTTAGCGAATGGTTTATCTTTCAGGAAGGCCTTAATCGTCAGATTAATCTATCTATAGATCAGGAAAAATTGAAACTATATCTGGAAGAAATTGCTCAAGAATTAAATGTCGCTCCCATAGAAACGCGCTTGGAGATAGACGGAAATAGTTTTGAGAAAAAAGTTACCGAGTTTCAGGCTGGACAATCTGGAATGATACTGAACATAGAAACCAGCAAAGATATCATTACCCGCAATATCTTGTTTGGAGAGGAAAAAGAAATAGCACTTAAAGTGGACAAAGTTGACCCTGTCCCTTTACCTGACGATTTAGATGGTTTGGGTATTCAGGAATTTATAGCTCAAGGCTCTTCTAATTTTTGGGGAAGTCCGAAAAATCGTAGATATAATATTCGTATTGGCGCTCAAATTTTACATGGAATTCTTATTGCCCCAGACCAGGAATTTTCTTTAATTCAAGCATTGGGAGAAATAAACGCAGAAGCAGGTTTTTTGCCAGAGCTTGTTATCAAAGGAGATAGGACAGTTCCGGAATATGGGGGAGGATTATGTCAAATTGGCACAACTATGTTTAGGTTAGCTTTTAGTGCTGGTTTGCCAATCACTGAACGCTCTTCGCATTCTTATCGAGTTTTTTATTATGAACCAGCTGGTACGGACGCAACTATTTATAGTCCTCATCCTGACCTTAGATTCATTAATGACACGGGCTATCATTTATTATTACAAACCGAAATTAAAGACGATGATTTAATTTTTGAGTTTTATGGCACTTCTGATGGACGACAAGTATTCAATAAGGAACCAGAAATTTTTAATATTACGCAACCTGGGCCAATACAGTTTATAGAAACTACAGAATTAGAGCCCGGGGAGAAGAAAAGAATTGAATCGTCACATGCTGGGGCTGATACCAAATTTGAAAATATTATTACCTTCCCAAATGGTGTTGTTCGTCGAGACATTTGGAAAAGTCATTATAAGGCCTGGCCAGAAGTGTGGATGGTGGGGAAAACATTAGAGCATGAGAACATTGGAACATTGGAACATTAAAATATTGGAATTATGAATATTACAGAACTTGCTAGAAAGTTAAAGATTACCCCAAAAGAGCTTAAAATAGCATTACCTAAGCTCGGTTTTCATATTGGAGCAAGAGCTATTCAGATTCCAGAAAAACAGGCCATGCAAGTAGTTGAAATGTGGCAAGAAAATAGAAAAAAAGAAAAAGAAATAGAGAAGATAGAAGCTAAAATAAATAAGGCATACGCAAAAGAATCCTTAGAGGAAGAGAGTAATGAGGAAGAAAAACCTAAGTTAGTAAATTTGCCTCAATTAATAAGAGTTTATGATTTAGCAGAAAAATTAAAATTGCCAGTTATGAAAGTAATGAATGAACTCATTAAAAATGGAGTTCTTTCTAGTATTAACGAAAACTTAGACTATGAAATAGCAGCTATCATAGCTGAGAATTTAGGTTTTGAAGTGGCAAAAGAAGAAGAGGTGGAGAATATAGTATCTATTTCTGCCAAGGAAAGGGTAAAAGATATTTTAAAAACAGAGGACAAGAAAAAAATAGTTTCAAGGCCACCTATCGTGGTGGTTATGGGACATGTTGACCATGGTAAAAGTTCAATTTTAGACGCCATTAGAGAAAGTCAAATTGTTGCAAAAGAAAAAGGTGGGATTACTCAACATATCGGAGCTTATCAAACAAAATATAAAGATAGGTTAATTACTTTTATTGATACTCCTGGACACGAAGCTTTTGAAGCCATGCGTGCTCATGGTGGTGCAGTTGCTGATATTGCAATCTTGGTCATAGCTGCTGATGATAAAATACAACCTCAAACATTGGAATCTATTAGGGTTATTCAGAAAGAAGAATTGCCTTTTGTTGTTGCTATTAATAAAATTGATAGAGCAGAAGCTGATGCGGAAAAAATTAAAAAAGGTTTATCAGAAATAAACCTTTTGCCTGAAGATTGGGGTGGTAAAATAATTTGTGTGTCAGTTTCAGCCAAAAGTAAAGAAGGCCTGGATAATTTATTGGATATGATTAATTTAATAGCAGATTTAGAGAAAGATAAATTATTAACCAATCCAGAAGGAGACTTAATAGGTACTGTAATTGAAAGTCATCTAGATTTAGGATTAGGCCCAGTAGCAACAATTATTGTTTATAATGGAACCTTAAAGAAGGGAGATAATATTGTTGCAGGACAAACTTATGGTCGATTAAAATATGCCAAAAATCAATATGGTGAATTTGTAGAAAAGATTGAACCCAGTTTTCCAGCTCAGATATTCGGCTTAAAAGAGGTTCCTGGGGTAGGTGATTTAGTAGAAGTTGTTAATAAGGGTAAAGAATTTAAATCTCAAATTAAACAAATGAATTCAGCTCATTTTGACCAAGCATTATCCTTAGATCAAGTATCTTCTTCTAAAAAAGACACAGAATATGTTAATGTTATCATTCGCGCTGATGTGCTTGGGTCATTAGAAGCTATAATCACGAGTTTGAAGGGTCTAATTTGCCCTAATGTAGAGGTGAGAATTGTTAAATCTGGATTAGGGAGCTTGACTGAAGCCGATGTAGAATTAGCAAAAACTACTCAATCATGGTTAATTGGTTTTAATATTAAGGTTAATAATTCAGTTAAACAATTGATAAAAGAATCAAAGATAAAAATGGATTTATATGAGGTTATTTATAAGCTTATAGAAGATGTTCAGGATTTTATGAAATCTTTAATTAAGCCGGAAATTTCAGAAAAAAAATTGGGTAAGATTGAGGTCTTAGAAGTTTTTCGTCAAACAGGGAAGGAAGCTATTCTGGGAGGAAAAGTTTTAAAGGGTAAAATTTTTCCCGAGACCATTGCTCGAATTTGGCGGTTAAATTCAGAAGGAGAAAATGAGATAAAAGGAGAGTCTAAATTAGTTCAAATTCAAAGCAGCAAACAAGACGTCAAAGAAGTTTTAGCTGGAACGGAATGTGGATTAAAACTTTTAGGTAAAACAAAAATTGAAAAAAACGATATTTTAGAAGTTTATAAAGAAATTGAATGTTTGCCAAAAATGTAAAAAACAAGAAACCCCGTAAAGTCGCTACGCTCCCATTGGGCAGGCAAGAGCCCCCCAAAATTTTAATATTAGGAGCTAAAGGAATGTTGGGCTCTGATTTAAAAAAGATTTTTCAGGGAGCAAATATAACGGCATGGGATAGAGAAGAAATTGACATTACAATCAAAGAAGTATTAAAAAATAAAATAAACTCTTTAAAGCCAGATATTATTATTAACGCTGCTGCTTATACTGACGTTGATAAGGCAGAAGATGATGAAGACACGGCCAATGAAATTAACGGTAATGCCCTTAATTATCTTTCAGAAATATGTTATAATTTGAATTCCACGCTGGTTCATTACAGCACAGATTATGTTTTTGATGGTCAGAAAAAAAAGGGTTATTCTGAGAATGACGAACAGAGATCTCTTAATGCTTATGGTAGGTCCAAAACATTGGGAGAAAAGAATGTCGTTAAATCTAAGTTAGAGAAATATTATATTATTAGAACAGCTTGGCTCTTCGGCCCTTCAGTGGCTACTCCCTGCAAAAATTTTGTTAGCACCATTCTAGATTTAGCAGAGAAACGTCCTTTATTGAAAGTGGTTAATGATCAACACGGTTCACCTGCTTATACTCTAGATTTAGCTCAAGAAACAAAAGAAATTTTAGACAATAATCTTCCCTTTGGTTTCTATCACTTTACTAATAAAGGACGAACAACATGGTATACCTTTGCCAAAGAAATCGTTCGTCAAGGCCTGAAATATGGTTTTATTAAAAAGCCAGTAGCCAGGATAGTTCCTTGCGCGTCAAGAGAATATCCTAGGCCTGCTCCTAGGCCAAATTATTCTATATTGAGAAATACTAAGATTTCTTCTGCCCGTTCTTGGAAGAAAGCTCTACGGGATTATATTAATAGTGAGTTTTAACTTAAAATTTATGAAAGCTTTACTTACGGCCGGAGGTCATGGTACACGCTTAAGACCAATTACAAACGCACTCAATAAACATCTTATTCCCATTGCCAACAAACCAATGCTTGTTTATGCTATAGAGAAAATCGTTAACGCTGGCATTAAAGAAATTGGAATTGTTATTAATCCAGGAGACAAAGAGATTCCACAAGCTTTGGGTACAGGGAAAAAATGGAAAGCAAAAATTACCTACATTGAGCAGACGGGCGGAGCTCTGGGCTTGGCTCATGTTGTTAAAATTAGTGAGCCATTTATCGGAAAGGAACCGTTTTTATTCTATTTGGGTGATAATATAATTCTGGGAGATATTAAAAAATTTGTTAAACAATTTCAAACAGGAGACTACAATTGTTTATTGGCTCTTTCTGCGGTGCGAGATCCACAAAGATTTGGAGTGCCAGAGATCAAGGATGGATGTATTTTAAGGGTAGAGGAAAAACCATCACATCCGAAAAGTAATTTTGCCGTGACTGGCATTTATTTTTATGACCATCATGTTTTTGAGGCCGTAAAAAACATTGAGCCTAGTGCTAGAGGAGAATTGGAAATATCAGATACTCATAGTTATTTAATTGATAAGGGCTATAAGATTGGATACAATGAAATTACTGGCTGGTGGAAAGATACAGGCAAACCTAATGATTTGTTAGAGGCAAGCCAGCTGATACTTTCAGGAATTAAGCGTCAAATAAATGTTGATATTCCTAATTCAGTAGAAATCCAGGGGAATGTCATTATAGGAAAAAATACGAACATATCAGAAAAGACAGTGATTCGCGGTCCAGTAATAATAGGAGAAAATTGTGTTATTAAAAATGCCTATATTGGTCCATATACTTCCATAGGAAATGGCGTAGAGATTTATAATGCAGAGATTGAAAATTCTATTCTTTTGGATTACGTTGATGTTAATTGTGAGGTTAGAATTGTAGATAGTATTTTAGGAGCAAACGTTAATATTGTTCCAATCCACCAAACATTGCCAGGAGGACATAAATTGATAATAGGAGAAAATTCCATTATTGAATTGTAGGTTAAATTGATAAGATTAATTAAAATTTATTTATGTTAGCTATTAAATTAAGCCGTAAAGGAAGAAAGAAGCAACCATTTTTTAGAATTATTGTTTTAGAAAAAACAAAAGACCCACAAGGAGATTTTTTAGAAGATTTGGGTTTTCACAATCCATTTAGCAAGGAAACATCTCTGAAGGCCGAAAGAATTAAGCACTGGTTATCAAAAGGTGCTCAACCTACTGGATCAGTGCATAATTTATTGATTGCTCAAGGGATAATTAAAGATGAAAAAGTTAAAGTTACTAAGGTTAATCAAAAAAAGATAGAGAAAAAGAAACAATTGGCTGAGGAGAAAGATAAAGTAAAGACGAAGCCAGTCAAATCAGAAAAGGAAGAGCCCTCTGGAGATAATGCACCAGAAGAGGACAATCAAGAAAAAGTTCCAGAGCCAGAGAAAGAATAGGGTTGACAAAATTGTTTATATTGATATATTAAAAATAATAGAAATTTCAGTCTAACAAGGTAGTTTATTCGTTTATTCAAAGGTCGTAAGACTGAACATTCACTAGTTCATTAATGAATTAGAGGTAAGTAATCTAAAGTTATATGGCAGATAAATATCAAGATCAAGAATTTTTAGACCAGATTATTAAAGCGCTTGTCTCTCACCCAGAAGATGTCAAAATTTCTAGGAATGTTGATGAAATGGGAGTATTACTCTCTTTAAAACTTCATGCTGAAGATATGGGACAAGTTATTGGACGTCAAGGATCAACCGCTCGCGCCATTAGGAGTCTTCTCAGGATTGTAGGCTTACGCAATAATGCTCGCGTTAACCTTAAAATTGAAGAACCTGAAGGTTCAACTAGAGTTCCAAAAACGCCTGTAGTTGAAGAAGCGAAAATTGATGACAGTGCTGACGATCTGAAACTGTAAAAATTATTTTCTATAAAAGGAACACGGAAGTTATCATTCTTCGGGTGATAACTTTTGTGTTTACATTATTTTTTTGTAAGATTAATTTTAGACGTTATTATGCAATTTGATATTATTACAATTTTTCCCCACATCTTTGAATCTTATTTTCAGACATCTATTTTAAAGAGAGCCCAAGAGAAAAAATTTATTAAAATTAAAATTCATGATTTAAGAATTTGGACAACAGATAGGCACAAAACTGTCGATGACACACCTTATGGTGGTGGCCCAGGTATGATTTTAAAAGTAGAGCCAATCTATAAAGCTTTGAAGTCTTTAAATAAAACAAAAAGTAAAAAGAAAAAGATTTTTCTTTTAACCCCAAAGGGCCAGAAGTTTGATCAAAAAATGGCTTATCAATTTTCTAAATTAGATAAGATTATTTTTATCTGTGGTCGTTATGAGGGAGTAGACGCTAGAGTAGAAAAATTAGTTGATAAAAAGATATCAATTGGAGATTATGTTTTAACAGGAGGAGAATTGCCCGCTATGATTATGGTAGATGCTATAACCAGGCTACTTCCTGGCGTTATAAATAAAGAATCATTAAGAGAAGAGAGTTTTAATCAATCAACAATCAATAATCAACAATCAACAATTAATTTCGAGTATCCTCAATATACTAGACCAGAGGTCTTTACATATAAAACTAAATCTGCTAAGATTAAAAAGTTGAAAGTACCGAAAGTTCTATTGTCGGGCAATCATAAAGAAATTACAGAATGGAGATTGGGTAATCAGGTACACAGGTAATTGGGTAATCAGGATTTTAATTATTTAATTATACAATTATTCAATCCTTAAGTACCCAATTGACCGATTTCCCAAG
>CAZDOL010000001.1:13039-75200 GCA_964507075.1 uncultured Gammaproteobacteria bacterium | reverse complement strand
AAAGTTTTTATGAGGGTCGAGTTTTTTTGTTGAAATTCGACCCTTTCTTAGAAATGTTAAGTTAAAGAAACAAGATATCCATCCTCCGTAGCAGTAGCCTGCTACTGCGGAGGACGGGCAAGAAACCCCGTAAAGTCGCTACCCCGCCTCATCGGCGGGCAAGGCTCCCACGGGGCAGGCAATAACCAAACATTAAAAGAAAGATGGGTTTGAAATTATATAAAAAAAAGAGTTTTAAAATTTTGTTAATTTCCGGGATATTAATTATTCTGGGGTTTTTTATTATTTTTAATCATTCTCAGATTTTAAAATGGTGGGAAAATAATTTTATGGGCGTAGAGGCGGGAACCAGTGACAATGTTCGTGGTTGGGCGTGGGGGGAAAATATGGGATGGATTTCTATGAATTGTTACAATGATTTTGATTATGATTATGTTTTTGAAAATTGTTGCTCGGGGGGATTAGATTGTCCAGAGGAACTGAATGGTTCGGGGGGGTCGTGGCAAAATAATTACGGAGTTACTTATGTTGATACATCGTTAGGAAATTATATTGGTGATGCTTTAATGGGTTATGCTTGGTCAGATAAAGTTGGGTGGATTTGTTTTGGCAAGAGTTGTAAGTGCGCCGATTGTACTTCTTGTCAGAATTATAATACTTGTACTGATTGCTCTGGTTGTCCGGACAATGTTAAGCCACCTCATGGATGGCCATTTCCATGGGCTTGTGTTGGTAAGCCAACATGGATATGTAGCAACGATGATAATCAAACATGCATTAATGACGATGGCTGTCCGGGTGGTACCTGTGTTTTTAGTTGTTCTGGTGATGGCGTAGAAAATTTTTTAGATATAAGCACACTTAAGGCTCCTTGTTATTCGGCAAATGGAGATAAACTAAAAGCGCATTGGAAAATGAACGGGGATATAGCAGAAGCGCTCACGGACAGTTCTAATTATGGTTATGGCAACACACTAAGCGGTAACGACCTTCCGATTTTGGCTAATGGAAAATTTGAAGACGCTTTGCAATTTGATGGCGAGGATGATTATATTCAGGCAGATGACAGCGAGAGTTTGAGTATCAGTGGGAATTTAACGGTGGAGGCATGGGTGAAAAGAGGAACAATTGGTAGTGAACAGACAATTATTGGCAAATGGGATGAAGCTGTTGAGGGCAAAAGTTATCGCCTTTGGTTTGATTTAAATAATAGATTAAATTTTAGCGTGGCTAATGCGAGTGAAGTTGAAGCCACGATTACCCAAGCTCTGGGAATTTGTTTTGGTGGTAGCAACGAAAACACTCTTTGTTCTGCAGACGCTACATGTGAGGGTTTAGGTGCATTTTGTCGTAATGCTCCAATTACTGATACAACCAAATGGCATCATGTGGTGGGCAAGTATATAGCAAAAGTCGGCACTAATGATGCTTCTCTGCAACTTTTTGTTGATGGTGCGCGAGTAGATGTAGAATTTCCTTTACAAACTCCTCCTGACTCTTTGTCTGACAAAGATAATGAGTTATATGTTGGCGCAAAAATGGGAGATTTGGAAATGGATACTTATTTTAATGGTGTTATTGATAATGTAGCAATTTGGTCTTGTGCTAATGTTGGATTTCTTTCGGGCAGAAGCGCAAAAGATATTTGGGCGGATGCTAAAATGGAAGTTTCTGGTTGGGCTAAGGTTGTTGCCTTGGGAGATGGAGGGTGGTTGAAATTACAAGGTGCCACTAAGGCTGGTAAGGTTTGGGGACTTTATTTAGATGATTATGATACTTTTTATACTATTGGTGGATATATGGCCAACAGATATGCGGACACAAGCATGGATACAACGGGTTTGGTTGCTAATTGGTTGATGGATGAGCCGAGTTGGGTTAATAGCGCTGGTCCAATAACTAATGGTGTAGTGGATAGTAGTCCATTGCCCAAATATCCCGGCACTGCTTATGGAGCAGTTCCAAATACTGATGGCATATTTAATAGCGCGGGCGAATTTGACGGATTTGATGATTATATAGATTGCGGAAGCGGAGATAGCTTGGAGGTTCCAACAACAACAATACAAGCATGGATTAAGAGAAATTCAATTGATACTCGTGATGTTATTATGTCTGATAATATAACATCAGCATCAGGCAAAGATCATTTTTTGCGTTTTGAAATAAATAGCGCTGACCAATTAACGATTATTTTTGGAGACGGGACCACTGATGTGAATAGATATAGTGTAGGCACAATCAATGATACTAATTGGCATCATATTGCGGTTGTGCGTGACGATACTGACAAGACGATTACTTTTTATATTGATGGAGGAGCAGAAGACGAACAATCATATACTGGATTAGGTACGATAATCACGTTGGGGGTTAATAATTTATGGATTGGCAGAAGTAATGTAACCGACTCTAATGTTTTTTTTCATGGGCTAATTGACAATGTTTCTATTTATAATGTTGCCAGAATAGCTGCGCAAGTATTGGCGGACTATAATAAAAAAGACCCATACTGTGTTGGTTGGGATGATTATGACCATGAATATGGCGACCCACCAGCTCCATTTGATTTTGAGATTACAGAGATTAATAATACTGAAGGATGCGAGCAATTGTTTGTCTATTGGGATCCTTCGGTTTGGGCGGAAAGTTATACTTATGAGCGTTGCGATGGCGAAGAAGAAGCTGGATGCCTTACTTGTGATTATACTGAAAGAAATGTCTTGAGTGGTGCTTGCACAGACGAGGAGTGTTCTCTTCAAGATGCTGGACTAATCGCCAATACTGGTTATTGTTATAAAATACAAGCTCATAACGAAACTGGTTCAACATATAATTCTAACGACCCTATCCCAGTATGGAAAAGAACAACACTTTGTAGTCCTGAGACTCCGACAATTGATGATGATACTTGTGGAGAGATTCAGTTGACATGGGGTTGGGAGCCCGATGGTAGCGCAGATGGATACAATGTTTATAATTCTTTAAGTAGTAGTGAAAATTTTGGAATGATAAGTCATTTAGGAGAAGGAATGGATTATACTGGGTTAATGGCTCAATGGAAGATGAATGAAAGTAGTTGGGATGGAATCAATAAAGAAGTTAGGGATTCTTCTAATCAGACCCCTGCAAATCATGGAACAGCCGAGAATTTGTTAAGCACTACGCCTAGTGGTAAATTTAGTTATGCCGGGGATTTTGATGGGAGTGGTGATTATATAACAGTTCCAAGTAAGACTGGTATAGAGATTACAGGGGCGATAACGGTTGAGGCATGGATAAAGCCAACAAACGGAACAATGTCTTATGACGCAAGAGTCGTGTCTAAAGGACATACATCTTTTGAAGACCCGTATGCTATGTATGAATTAAATTTAACCTCAGGCAAGCCTCGCTTCAGAATATCTGTATCAGATTCTCCTTATGAAGCGGATTCTGGCGATTCAATAACATTTGATCAATGGCACCACCTTGCAGGGACATATGATGGAGTGAATATAAAAATTTATGTTGACGGAATATTGAAGAATACAACAGTAATTGTAGGCAGTATTGATACAAATAATCAGGAATTAGTTATAGGCAGGCATTTACAATCAGCTGGAATGTTTTTTAATGGTTTGATTGACAATGTGGCGATTTATAATGTTGCAAGAACAGCTGAGCAGATTAAATTTGATTATGAAGCGGGCAATTGTGGATATGATAATTGCAGTTTAAGCGGTGAGTGTCATATTCAAGGATTGGATACAAATTGTGGCTATGCTTTAGAAGATGAATCAAATTGCACAAACTGTCCAAATTATGTTTGTCATATCCAGGGCAATCCTGACGGCAATTGTGGCATTACTATAGCAGGAGACGCAAGCATTTGTTGCTATACCGACAAACGCATTTTGCCTTATGTCAATTATTATTATAAAACAACTGCTACCAGTGAAGCAGGAGAGTCACCTTTCTCAGATTGCGATTGGACGGGTGATGATTGTCCCGCAATTAGTGGCGATCCATGTTGTCCTAATGGCAATACAATTTGTTTCCCTCCCGTAGAAACAGAAGAAGAATAAGGGTTGGGTAATTGGGGGATTAGGTACTTAGGTACTTAGGATTTTGGGTCTATTATTTTTTAAGATGTTATAGATTGGAGAGAATTTTTTTTGGAGACTAAGTCTCCAAAAAGTTTTCAAAAAAATATATATGACAAATATTAAAAAAATAAGAATTGTTGGTTTTTTTGTTTTCTTGTTGATATTTTTAATATTTTGTAATCAAGTTTTTGCCGTTGATTTTCAATATGTTTCGCCAGAGAACATTAAAGAATTAGATGTTGGCAGAACGGTTAAAACAGAAGGAATAGTAATAGTTGAACCTGGGGTTTTAGGACTCCAGTTTTTTTATATTAATGGAGTTCAAATTTACTCCTATTACAAAGATTTTCCAAAATTAAAAAGAGGTGATAAAATTGCAGTTCAGGGTGTTGTTTCTCAAGCAAGAGAAGAAAAGAGAATTAATATTAAAAGCCAAGAGGATATTGGAATTTTGGAGCGCCAGTTGATAATTGAGCCACAAGTAGTTGAGATTAAAGAGATTAATTATAGTTTGGTTGGTAAATTGCTCAAGATTCAGGGTGAGGTTATAGAAAGAACTGGTTCGCGGATTTTTATCAGCAACGGGCAATCAGAGATAACAATTTATATTAAAGAATACGCAAAAATTAACAAAGGGATTATTCAAGAGGGAGATAATTTAGAAATCATAGGGATATTAAATCAAAGCAATGATGAGTTAAGGCTTTTGCCCCGTAGCGACCAAGACATTAATTTTATTGCAATTGAACCCGATATTTTGCCACAAGCAAGTTTAGGATTTTTAACTTTAGAAGGTTCAGGCCATACTCGTGTTATTAATTTTGAATCTTTGAAACCATATTTTATAGTTAGCGCTATATTTTTGGGAATAATTTTAATTATTTTGATAATTAAAAAGTTTAGAAATTAAACCTATGACCAACCTAGATGACTAACCCGACGGGTTTGTCATGGGGTTGACCCCCACACCATAACAGCAATAATGCTCTCTTGCATTTTAAGCTTTTTTGAAGCAAAATAAATTTGCAACGAATAAATAAATTAAACCGTTAAATAACGGCTCGCATTAAAAATGTATTGCTGTTTGGTGTGGGGGTTGACGAAAGGCCTATTTTTTGCTTTAATATTAAATATGAGACGATTTAAGATAATTATTTTAAGCATTTTTTTTATTTCTATAATCCCTGCGCGGGCGCTTTTAGCTTTGGGACCGATTCCCATCAAGTATGCTGAAAAAAAATATGATTTCAATTCATCTGGAATTATTGATTGGGATTACAGCACAATTCATTGGGAAAGAGGTAATGTAACTTTAGAAGAGCAAGAAGAGGGTTTTGTTTCTTCTGGGGTTTTATGGACAGATGATATTCGTTTTAATCCTCATATTTATTCATTGACTCTTACGGGTGTTTATAGCCAGCCAGCAGGAACTCATGTTTTAGCTTTTATTAGCTTTGACGACGATATTAGAGAATATCCTTTAACCTGGGGCAGTTCCTTTGAACCCCATACTATTACCAAAAAAATGCGTCTTAAGATATTTTTAGCTACATCCAATCCTAATCTATCTCCAGAGATTGATGAATTATATTTAAGAACAGAATTAAAAGATCTTTCTGAAAATGGACCCAAAAATAGAGATAAGAAAAGGGCATCAGATTTAAACAGAATGAAGAAAGTTTTAGATAAGTATTATAAATATTTTGGTCATTATCCAATTGTTAGTATTCGGGAATCGGAAAAAGAGAATCAATGGAACGCTTTAGAGAATATCTTGGATTCAGCAACTTTGCATTATAGGACAAATTATAAATATGGATTCAAATACCAGCCAGAAGGAGTAGATGACGACTATAAATATGGATATTTAACCAATAAATCAGGAAATAATTTTTTGCTTTGGACAAAATTAGAACAAGCAGAATCCAAATATTTAAATGATTCTTGGAAAGAAGAAACCTTTAATGTTAATTGCGAATCTTCAGTGTTTTGTATTTCTTCAATTGTGCCATATGAGCCCGATCCAATTATTCGTTTTTTTGAGGAAGAAGGGGATTTACAGGATAGTGATGTTCAGTTTATTAAAGAAAAAGACGACGAAAAGGTTTATCTTAATTTAAATGGTTTTCGTTTATGGCTTAATGCTCCGAATGTTTTTGAGGGTGTTGGGGGTATTTGGGATGGTATTGTTAGTTTAGGGCATACTATCCAAGAAATGCCTTTGGTAAAATTTATTCGGGCTGAGGGAGACGAAAAGGTTTATTTGGTTTCCCAAAATGGTACTATTAGACATATGTTAAGCCAAGCAATGGTTGATGCTTATGGTAAGTTTGATGAAATAGTTACTGTTGGTCAGGAAATTATCAGGGCTTTGCCTCAAAATTATTTAATCAGAGCAGAGGGAGGAGAGAAGGTTTATTTATTGGACCAAAAGATAAAGAGATGGGTAACTTCACCTCAGATTTTAGAAAAATTAAATTTTAGTTTTTCAGATGTAGTAGAAATTAAATTGGAAGAAATCAAATCTTACGCTGAAGGAACCCCTATTTTTTAATAAAATTAAGAGTTTGGGAATTAAAAAGTTTGGACACTCGGTGTCCAAACTTTTTTAATAGTCTTGCCTAGGTCCGACATGGGCAAGTATTTTTTATACACAAAAACACCTCTAAAAAAGAGATGTTTTTATGGGGCGACCTAGGGGATTTGCACCCCTGCCGAAAGCTCCACAGGCTTTTGTGCTACTCCTACACCAAGGTCGCCATAATAATTATTAATGGATAGATTTATTGTAATGATGCACTAGGTGATGACAGTTTAAACATAACCATATAAGATTTTCAATGGTCTGATTTTTTCGGTTTCTATCTTTATGATGTGCTATAAGCACTCTTTTATCTTTTAGTCCACAGATTTGACAAACTGGTGTTTTGCCATTTTTAAGCAATATTTTTCTATATTGCCTATGTTCTCCGCCTTTCCAATTAGGATGTTTTGGTCCAGAATAATATTGATTCCTCCATATGGTTTGACATGATTTACAACAAAAGAAATTCCCGCTTTTTGAATGCTTCAATGCTTTGGGAGCTTTCCATGTCTTTTTGCCGCAAGTATGACATTTTACAAATTTCCCCTTTAACTGGGCTATGCGTTTACATTTTATTGAGCAATATTTTCCCCAACCAAGTTTTAAGTACGATGGCTTGGTGTAGAATTTTTTATCACAGATTTTACATCTAACATAAGGCATGGTTACTATTATAGCCTAATTTTATATAGATGTCAAAACATCGTGCTGTGGATAAACCCACAATCCGCTGTTCTACCATTGAACTATAGCCGCCATGAAATGGTACCCCCAAGAGGAATCGAACCTCTATCTAGAGATTAGAAGTCTCTCGTTCTATCCGTTGAACTATAGGGGCCCAACTACGCTTCGATTTACATCGAAGCTTCGATGGGCGAGCAAACCTTTTAATGTTGATGCTTGCCCTTCCGAAGCTCAAATGCAAATTTGAGCGAAGGAGGGAACTATAGGGGCATGAATCATGAGAACATTTGAACATGAGAACATAGGAACATCAAATCCCTTAATCCTTTAATTTTCAAATTATTCAATCTTCAGCGTTATTTTTTTCTTTTTTGGTCGTGAAAATTTTGGTATATTTCTCTTAAATGTTGATTTGTGACATGAGTATAAATTTGAGTAGTAGTTATATTTCGATGTCCTAACAATTCTTGAACTGCTCGTAAATTGGCTCCACCAGACAATAGGTCGGTGGCAAAGCTATGCCGAAGAGTATGAACACTGATTTTGCGAGTTAAGCCGGCAACTTTAGAATATTTTTGAACCAATCTTTGGACAGAACGAGGAGTAATACCTAGTGATTTTTGGTTATTTTTTGATGCCCTATCATAACGTATAAAAAGTGCTGGGTCAATGTCGGTTCTTTTTTCTAAATATTTTTTTAACCAATATTTGGCTTGGTTAGACAGAAACACCAGACGCCATTTTTGGCCCTTGCCCTTTATGCTGAATTCATCTTTTTTGAGATTTATGTTTTCTTTTTTGAGGTTGGTTAATTCAGAAACCCTTAAGCCAGTTGAAAAAAGCAGTTCCAGAATAGCTTTGTCGCGATAGGTAATAATTTCTTTTTGTTTCACTTGAAGGGGAGCGTCAAGTAATTTTTCTAAATCATCCCCCTCTAAAAAGGATATTTGCCTTTCTCCTGTTTTGGCTAGTTCAATTTTTTCAGGAGCTAAAGAGGGAATATCTTTAATGGCCAGATATTTAAGAAGACAACGAATGGCTATCAAATGATAGTTTCGGGTTGCTAAAGATAAATTATCCTGATGATAATTTTTTAAACGCGATAACCAAAGGCGGAATTGTCTAACAGTTTCTTTGGTGATTTCTTTTGGAGAGTTTATTTTAGATTGTTTAACAAATCTTTGCAAATAAAAATCATAATTCCTGATAGTTAAAGGACTGCAACCTTTTTCAATTTCTAAATATTCTAAAAATTCAGTGATTAATTTTTTTATTTCAGTAGGCATACTTTTTTTATTCTATTGATTATTTGGCGTTTTGTCAAGATTTCACGACGCTTTTGTTCAGAGTAAAGTTTGACATTTATATTAAGATAATATATGATAAAAGGAGATATAATTTGTTGGTAAAATATAAGATTTATGGCAAATAAAGCGAAAAAAGAAAAAAAACAAGAAGTTATTAAAGATTTTCAAAAAAATCCTCAAGATACTGGTTCTGCAGAGGTTCAAATAGGTCTTTTGGGTAAGGAAATCAAAGAATTGACTGAACATTTGAAAAAACATATTCATGATTTTTCCTGCAGACGCAGTTTAGTTCAAAAAGTTAGTGAGCGCCGCAAATTTATTAAATATTTAAAAATTAATGATGCGGTTAGTTATGAAAAAATTATTAAAAAAATAAAACGTAAATAATTATAAGCAGAGCTTGAAATTAAATATTATCGTATAAAAATTAAAGTAATTTAATTATATGTCTAAACGTAATGATCAACAGCATAAAGATCAGAGAGTGGGCGTTTTTATTGACGTCCAGAACATGTATCATTCTGGCAAAAATTTGTACAACGCTAATGTAAATTTTGATAAAATTTTGAGCGTAGCTGTAGGAGATAGGCAACTCATTAGAGCCATTGCTTATGTAATTTGTTCTAATACTTCCGAAGAACAGGCATTTTTTGAAACCATTTCTAAATATGGCTTTGAATTAAAGGTTAAGGATTTACAAATATTTCCTGGAGGAATGAAAAAAGCGGACTGGGATGTTGGTTTGGCGGTGGATGCTATCAAGTTAGCTGATAAATTAGATGTAGTGGTTTTAGTTACTGGCGACGGCGACTTTATTCCTTTGGTTCAATATTTAAAGGAAAATAAGGGTTGCCGAGTTGAGTTATTGTCTTTTAAGAGGACAACCTCCTCTAATCTAATAAAAAAAGTGGATGATTTTTCGGATTTAGGAGGAAGGGGGAGCGATTTTTTGATCCGAAAAAAAGTTACAACAAGACATAAACAAAATAATAACTGGAATAGAAATAAAAAAATAATAAATAAAAAATAAATAATAAAAAAAAGTTAAATCGTGCCAAATCCAAAAAATCTGGATACGATGTAGAACTAAAGCGAGTTTGCAGGGCACGGAAAAAGGGGACAGTCCCCATTAAAAAGATAAGATTATGGAATTTACAAAAGAAATCGGAGGAAAAAAGATGATTGTTAAGATTGGGGAAGTTGCTGGCCAAGCAAATGGTAGTTGTGTTGTCCAATATGGTGAAACTACTGTGTTAGCTACAGCAGTATTAGGGTCTTCACAAAGGGAGGGGGTTGATTATTTCCCATTATCTGTTGAATATGAGGAAAGGTTTTATGCTGCGGGCAAAATAAAGGGTTCGCGTTTTATTAAGAGAGAAACTAGACCCGCTGATGAAGCAGTCTTAACTGGTCGTTTAATTGATCGTTCAGTTAGACCTCTTTTTAACCAAGATTGTCGTCGGGCAGTGCAAGTTGTATTAACTGTTCTTTCAGTTGACCAGGAAAATGATCCAGATGTTGTAGCATTTTGCGCTAGTTCTATTGCTTTGGCTATTTCTGACATTGAGTGGGAAGGGCCAATAGCAGGAGTTCGTGTATCTAGGTCTTTGGGCGATACAGAAAATAAAGAACAATGGATTCTTAATCCAAGTTATGATGAACGAGAGAAAAGCGATTTAGATTTATTTGTTAGTGGGCTTAATGGTCGTGTTTTAATGATTGAGGCCGGCGCTAAAGATGTGAGTGATGAAGTAATGGCTGAAGCAATTCAGTATGGAGTTAAGGCATGCGATCAAATCAATGATTTTATAAAAGAGATTGAAAAAAAAGCTGGGAAAGAAAAAATACCCCTAATCATCAAAGCACCTTCATCAGACGAAAAACCAACCAGAGAGGAGCTAAAAAAGATGACAGAGGATATTGTTAATAAAGAGGCGCCGAAATATTTGTTTTCCGAACTATTGAAAAGCAGAAAAGATAGAATTGGTGCTGCTGAGAAAACAAGAGCAAAATTAGAAGAGATTCTCTTAGAAAAAAATATTGGCAAAGAAAAACGTACAAAAGCGATTGAATATGCTAATGAATTAATTTACCATCAAGTTAGTTTAGGAATTTTAGACAAAGATAAGCGCATTGATGGACGTAAACTTGACGAAATTCGTCCAATAAGTTGTAGTGCCGGAGTATTGCCAAGGGTTCATGGTTCAGCTCTTTTTGCACGAGGTGAAACTCAAGTGCTTTCTATTGTAACATTAGGAGCACCAGGTTCTGAACAATATTTGGACACAATGGAAGAAAATATCCGCAAACCATTTATGCATCATTATAATTTTCCTCCATTTTGCACTGGCGAAACCAAGCCAATGAGGTCAACAAGCCGTAGAGAAATAGGGCACGGCGCTTTGGCTGAGAAGGGGATGTTGCCAATAATCCCAGACAGAGAAGGGTTCCCTTACACTATTCGTATTGTCTCAGAGGTTCTTTCCTCTAATGGTTCTAGCTCTATGGCATCTCTTTGTGCTTCAGTTTTAGCGTCAATGGATGCTGGCATCCCAATTAAAAAACCAGTGGCTGGAATAGCCATTGGTCTAGCGTCAGAAGAAGACGTTAATGGTTTTAAGCGTTATAAGGTTTTAACTGATATGCAAGATTTAGAGGATGGGCCTGGCGGAATGGATTTTAAGGTTATTGGAAGCAAAGAGGGTATCATAGCTATACAGTTAGACACAAAAACAAAAGGATTAACGCCCGAAATTATCAAAGAGACACTTGAGGCGTCTAAAAAAGCGCGTTCTCAAATTTTAGATAAAATGATTAGTGTCTTAAGCAAAGAAAGAGAGGAATTATCTCAATACGCTCCGCGAGTAATAGTCTTTCAAATTAATCCTGAAAAGATTAGGGATGTAATTGGTCCGGGCGGCAAAATAATCAATGAGATTATTAATAAAACTGGGGCCATGATTGAAATTGAACAAACTGGCACTGTGTCTATTTCTTCTCCTGACAAAGAATCATTATCTAGGGCGGTTAAATGGGTTAAAGACATCACGCGAGAATTAGAAGCAGGAGAAATTTTTGAGGGTCGAGTGGTGAAAATTGTGGACTTCGGAGCTTTTATAGAATTAGTGCCAGGACAAGAT
Source organism: uncultured Gammaproteobacteria bacterium (assembly GCA_964507075.1). Classification (GTDB taxonomy): domain Bacteria; phylum Patescibacteriota; class Patescibacteriia; order UBA2591; family UBA6264; genus JAIPGN01. The sequence goes on along the minus strand of CAZDOL010000001.1, from coordinate 63,397 downwards.
GGATTATTGCATATTTCTAAAATGAGTGATCGTAGAATCAATCATCCTAGCGATATTATGAAAGAGGGAGATAAAATTCAAGTTAAAATAACAGACATCAATCCTCAGGGAAAAATTAGTTTATCTAGGATTATAACAAAATAATTTAATTATTTATTATGTCGTCAAAAGAAAAACAAAAATTTTATCAGGGAGATAAAAAGAATGTTTTAGTTACGGGCGGAGCTGGTTTTATTGGATCTCATCTTTGTGACCATTTGGTCAGAGACGGAGATAATGTTATTTGTGTGGATAATTTTTACAGTGGCCACATTGAAAACATTAAGCATCTTTTACAAAAGCCGAATTTTCGCTTACTGAAGTATGACATTAATCAATCTTTAGACTTGACTCAATTCTCTGAATTAAAAGATTTTCAGATTAAACTGCGCGGGATACAAGAGATTTACCATTTAGCTTGCCCTACCTCTGTTAAGAATTTTGATAATTCTCAAATTCAAACTCTCCATACTAATATTTTTGGAACGATTAATATACTAGAATTAACCAAGTTTTATCAATCAAGGTTGCTTTTTGCTTCTTCGTCAGTAGTTTATGGTCCAGGCGGAGATAATTTGATTAAAGAAATTGATTTAGGCCAAGTTGATTTTACTGGTCCTAGGGCTTGCTATGATGAGGGAAAAAGAATTAGTGAGACATCAATAATCACTTATCGTCAAAAATATAATATAGATGCTAAAATAGCTCGTATTTTTAGGGTTTATGGTCCACGAGAAATGCTGTTTGATGGTCAGATGGTTCCTGATTTTGTTTTGCAGGCCCTGAATAATAAGCCTTTAGTGATTTACGGAGATGAAAAATTTGCTACTTCTCTCTGCTATATTGATGACATTATTCAAGGGCTAACCAAGATAATGTCTTCAGAGGAATCTGGTCCATTTAATTTAGGAGATTCTCGTAAATATTTTTTGACAGACTTGGCTCAACGGATTATTGATTTAACAGGCTCAACTTCAAGTATTAAATTCAAAGAATTTTTGTCATTCATGAGACCCTTGGGTCTGCCAGACATATCTTTAATTAAACAAAAATTAGAATGGTTTCCTGTCATTACCTTAGAAGCAGGATTAGAAAAGATGATTGATTACGTAAAGGCTAATCGTATTCTTTTGCAACCTTTGGTAGAAAAATATGACGAATAAAAATTTCTAATGAAAATTATAGTTGTTATCCCTGCATACAATGAAGAAAAAGTTATTGCTGGGGTCGTTCGCGCAGCCCTTAGAGAGAGTTCTTTGGTAATTGTTGTTGATGATGGGTCGACGGACAGAACGGGCCAAATAGCTATGGAAGCTGGCGCCAAGACATATCGTCATATTATAAATTTAGGATTAGGGTCTACTTTAGCTACAGGATTAATGGCGGCTCGCCGATACCATCCAGAAATAGTAGTTACCATGGATGCTGATGGACAGCACAGAGCCGAAGATATTCCTTTATTAATTAAACCCATAGAAGAGTCCAGGGCTGATTTTGTTGTCGGCTCACGCTTTTTAGGGAAATCTTTTAACCAAAGAGACGAATCTGTTCCAGCCATTAGATGGTTTTACAATTGGTTCGCCAATCTATTTACTTTCTTTTTGTTCGGAATCAAAACAACTGATAGCCAATCAGGTTTAAGAGCGCTTAATTCTTTGGCCTTAGAGAAAATAAATATCCAAAGCAGAGAAATGGAAGTTTCTTCTGAATTTTTTAAAGAAATAAAAAATAATCATTTACGATTAAAAGAAATTCCAATTGAGGGAATTTATACTGAATATTCTTCTTCTAAACCTGATTTGGGTAAGACCCAAAATTTATCTACCGGTATTAAAACTTTTTTTAACCTTCTTTTGCGCAAATTCATTAAATAATTTTTTTTGACTATGATTTTATTTAAAATATTATTTTTACTTTTTGTTTTAATAATTTTTATTCGTTTAGGGAGGAGATTAAAGAATCAACAGATTAGAGTTACTAATTTTTTAATTTGGCTCTTTTTTTGGTTAATAGCTAGCACAATAGTAATTTATCCCGAAGCTACTGATTATCTAGCTCGTTTTCTGGGGGTCGGCAGAGGCGCAGATGTAGTGGTTTATTTTTCTTTGGCGGCTATTTTTTATTTTATTTTTTATTTTACTGTTCGTTTACATATTATGGATACCCGAATTGCTAAAATAGTTAGGAGCATAAGTCTAAAAGAAAAAAAAGATGAAAATTAAAAGAAAAGTTCCATTTTTCCTGTTATTTGTTTTTGATATAATTAAATTAGCAATTATTGCTTTTGTGATAGTTTGGCCCATTCATTATTTTATTTTTCAGCCCTTTTATGTTATTGGGCCTTCTATGGAGCCGAATTTTTATGATAAAGATTATTTAATAGTTGGAAAGATTAATTATCGTTTGAATGCGCCAGAAAGAGGACATGTGATTATTTTCCATCCACCGGCAAATGACAAGGATTACCTAATTAAAAGAATTATTGGTTTGCCAGGTGAAAAAATTTCTATAGAAAAAGGCGAGATTTATATTACTAATTCAGAATTTCTTAAAGGAGAAAAATTGAACGAAGGGGATTATTTAGCTCCAGGATTAGCCACTCCAGGCAAAATAGAAATTCAATTAGAAAACGACGAATACTATGTTTTGGGAGATAACAGGAGCATGAGTTTGGATTCAAGATCTTTTGGAGCAGTTAAAGAAAATAGAATAGTTGGTCGAGCCAGTTTAAGGGGTTGGCCTTTTGATAGATTCGGATTAATTGAAACTCCAGTATTTTAATCATTAGAACATTAGAATATAAATTTAATGTATAATATATGGCAAAATTAAAAAATCCCAAAAAGAAGCCAAAGAGTTCTAAAAAGGCTTTAATAAAGCGTAAAGTAAAGCCTAAAAAGAAACGAGTTATTGTTGGGGCCAAGAAGATTAAGTTGGCAAAAGTTATTAAAGCAAAAATCAGCAAGAAGAAAATTTCAAAACTAAAAGTTATAAACAAGAAAACAGAAGCGATTGAAGTTAGTAGGTCTAGATATACTCCCAAGCTTTTGCGTGGCATGAAAGACATTTTGCCTGAAGACCAAATAGTTAGGGAATATTTGATAAAAAAATTAGTCAAATTATCCAAAGCTTATGGCTTTCAAGAGATAATTACTCCTATTCTAGAAGAAAGGGCTTTATTTGAGAAATCAACAGGAATAGCTACAGATATAGTAGAGAAACAGATGTATCAATTTACAGATCGCAGCGGAAAAAAAGTGGTTTTACGACCAGAATTTACCCCTTCTGTCGCGCGAGCATATATTGAACATGGGATGTTTAATCTTCCCCAGCCCTTGAAATTTTTTTACTATGGACCGGTATTCCGTTATGAACGCCCGCAGGCTGGCCGTTTTCGTCAATTTTATCAATTTGGGCTTGAGGTTTTAGGATCAGAAAGTCCTTTAATTGATGCGGAAATTATTCTATTTTCTCAAACACTTTTTCAGGATTTAGGACTTCAAATTAATATTCAAATTAATAGTTTGGGTTGTCTGAATTGTAGAACTACATATCGAGAGGAATTAAAAAAGTATTTACGCTCTAGGAGCAGAACGCTTTGTCCAGATTGCCAAAAGCGTTTAAGCAAAAATCCATTAAGGGTTTTAGATTGTAAGGTGCCTCAATGTCAAGAAATCACGCGTCAAGCTCCGCAATTAATTAATTTTTTATGCCCAAATTGCAAAAATCATTTTACTAAAGTTTTAGAATGTTTAGACGAAGCAAATGTGGTTTATACTTTAAATCCTTATTTAGTTAGAGGTTTAGATTATTACACCAGAACAGTTTTTGAATTATGGCCAGCTGTTTCTGAGGGCGAAGAAGATTCAAATTCAAGCCAAACAGCTTTAGGCGGGGGAGGGAGATATGATCCTTTGATAGAAAGTTTAGGTGGGCGTGAAACTCCGGGGACCGGAGTATCTTACGGCTTGGAGAGAATTATTAATGAAATTAAAATTCAGAGAGTGAGAGTATCTCTGAGCCAAGGCCCGCAGGTTTTCTTTGCTCAAATTGGAGAATCAGCTGCGCGTCAGGCCTTAAGGATTTTTAATGATTTACAGAAACAGGGAATTAAAATAGCTGAGAATTTGGCTAAAACTAGCCTAAAATCACAAATGAAAATAGCAGATGAAATGGGCGTTAAATTGACTTTAATTTTGGGCCAGCAAGAAACCAAAGACAAAACTATTATTATTCGCGACATGAAAACAGGCAACCAGGAAAAAGTTGATGTTACTAAGTTAGTTAAAGAGCTTAAAAAGAGATTGAAATAGAATTAATAAGCTCTTAACAAATTAAAAGAATAATAGTAAAATATTATATATGCCATTAAAAAAAATAAGTTCCAAGAAAAAAAAACAATATCATATTGGTTGTGGAGCTGGTGATTTAGCTAATTATCTTCTCTTACCAGGCGACCCCCAAAGGGTTAATAAAATTGCCCAAGTTTGGGATAGAAAGAAAAAAGTAGCAGAAAATAGGGAATTTTTTTCTATGAGAGGCAAATTTAAGGGAGTGGATATTTCTTGTCTTTCAACTGGGATTGGAGGCTCTTCAGCCACAATTGCCATAGAAGAAGCTGCTCGTTTGGGGGCAGATACATTTATTCGCGTGGGAACAGCTGGTGCTTTGCAGCCAGAGATTCAATTAGGAGATTTTGTAATTTCTACGGGCGCAGTTAGATTAGAAGGTGTTAGCCAAGATTATATTTTTTTAGAATATCCTGCTTTGGCTAATTATGAAGTAGTGTTGGCCTTAATTGAGGCCTGCGAGAAGTTAGATATTAAATATCATTTAGGATTAACTGCTAGTCAAGATTCTTTTTATGTAGGAGAAGGACGTGAAGGATTCGGAGGTTATTCTAACCCAGAAAGCAAGGAACTTATTTCTAAGCTACAAATGGCAAAAGTTAGCAATATTGAAATGGAAGTTGCCCCAATCTTAACATTGGCCAGTCTTTATAATTTGCGAGCTGGAGCTATTTGTTTAATAGTAGATAGTTTTTCAGAAGATAAAGATAAATTTGTCGTAAAAGAGGAGGATGAAAAGAAATTAGGTTTAGTGGCTTCGGAAGCAGTTGTTATTCTTTCTGGTTGGGATAAAATAAAAAAGAATAAAAAGAAAAAATATTTGTATCCTTCTTTATTAAATAATCCAAAAGTGTTAAAATTAAAGGATAATAAATTAAATTAATTTTAAATTTTATGTCTATTAAAAAAATTTTTAAAGCCGGCTTTTTGGGCAGTATTTTTGGCGCTATTTTAGGATTGCTTTTCGCTAAAGAATCTGGAACAAAAACTAGGGGCGAATTAAAAGAAAAGATAGGAAAAGCTAAAGATAAATTTTTAGATATTGCCAAAAAAGCAGCTCATGAGATTAAAGAGATGAAAGATGAAGTTCGGGATGGCGCTCAAGATATAAAAAAGGTCTTTAAGGACACAAAAGAGGAAAAAGGGGGAAAAGGCAAGAAATAATTCAGAAAAAATATGTTCAAGATTCTTTTAACCAAGGACAAATGCATTGGGTGTGGCGCCTGTAGCGCTGTTTGCCCTGCCAATTATGAAATGGGCGAGGATGGAAAAGCAATAGTTTTGAAATCTTCGGTTGAAATTTTGGGTTGCAATAAATTAGCAGAAGAGAATTGTCCCAATCAAGCCATAATTGTAGAGCCCTTAACCTCTTTAGGAGAGTAATCGTTTATGCTAATTGAAGTCAATAATGTTGTTTCTGCTCCTATTAATAAGAAATGGATTAAAGATATCCTGTTAGAATCGGCTGATATAATTAAAAGCAAGAATATAGATGTTTTGTCTGTAGCCTTGGTTGGTAATTCAGAAATAAAAAAATGGAACAGGAAATATCGGAAAGAAAACAAAATAACAGATGTTTTGTCTTTTGAAGATCCGGCTGAAATTATTATTTGTTGGCCTCGGTTAATAAATCAAGCTAAAACCCAGGGGCACAGCAGAAAAAAGGAATTATCCATTTTATTAGTGCATGGTTTTCTTCATATTTTGGGATACAGTCATAAAATAAAGAAACAGGCATTATTGATGCAACAGAATGCAGAAAAAATTTTAAATTTTGTTTATGGTACGTAACAGGCAAAAAATTATTAGTGGAATAGACTTAGGATCAAATTATATTAGAATAGCCGTAGGTCAAGTTCGCTCAGAAGGAATTTTAGATATAATTGGAGTAGCTGAAACTCACTCTGAAGGAATTAGCAAAGGGGAAATTACCAACATTGAAGATGCTGTTTCCAGTATTTCTGCTTGTTTAGAACAGATTGAAAAAGTTATTGGTTTGCCAGTTCAGGATATTTTTGTAGGAGTTTCTGGAACTCATATAGTTTCTCAGGAGAGCAGAGGAGTAATATCAGTTGCTAGGGCGGACGGAGCAGTCAAAGATGATGACGTGGGTAGGGTTTTAGAAGCTGCACAGACAGTAGCCACTCCTGCTAATTATGAAATTTTGCATATTTTGCCACGCAGTTTTTCCATTGACAATCAACCAGGCATTATTGATCCAGTTGGCATGACTGGAACTCGTTTGGAAGTAGACGCGCAAGTTATTTTGGGTTTAACCAATCAAATTAAAAATTTAACTAAATGTTTTGCTCGGACTGGCGTTAAAATTAATGAGTTGGTTGTTAATCCTTTAGCTACGGCCGAAGCAGTGTTGGACAAAAGGCAGAAAGAATTAGGAGTTTTATTAGTGAATATCGGTAATACTACTACTAATATTGCTGTATTTGAAGAAGGGAACATTTTAAGCGTTAAAATTATTCCACTTGGTTCCCGTTATATTACCACTGACGTGGCAATTGGATTAAGGGTGCCAATAGATTTGGCAGAGATGATTAAGGTTAATTATGGAACAGCTTTGCCACTTAGTATGATTAAAACCGAAAAAATCGATTTTGCAAGTTTAGACCAAAGAGAGAGAGGGTCGGCCTCCAAAAAAGAAGTTTCCAAAATTATTAGGGGACGGTGCGAAAAAATGTTTAAACTTATTGACGAAGAATTAGTTAGTATAGGACGCAGGGGAAAATTGCCAGCAGGGATTGTTTTAACTGGTGCTGGATCTAAACTGGAAGGTTTGACCGATGTAGCTAAAAGTATTTTTAAAGTTCCTTCTTCCTTGGGTTCTTCTCGCGGTTTTGTTAGCGGCAATAATAAGGCATTAGATATTAGTTTTGCTACAGCTGTGGGCTTGGTTATTTGGGGCATGAAGCGCCCAAGTCAAAAAGAAACAAGAGGAAGTGTTTTTTCTTCTCAGGGCAAAGGATTAAAGAGTTTGTTCAAGAATCTATTTTCATATTAAGATCGTTTATGTTTTTTAAATATCCACAGAATGATCAACATTTTGTTTGGACCAAACATGCTATAGAAAAAATGAAACATTATGGCCTTTCAGAACAAAAATTAAGAAAGTTATTTTATAAGCATGAACGGCGCGAAGAAGGCATTGCTCCAACCACTATAGCCATTATGAATACTGTTGGTTCTTGTAAGCGCCCAACGGAGATATGGCTAATGTATCAATTAATAGAAGGTAAGAAAGTAAAGATTATTACGGCCTGGCGTTATCCAGGGGTGAGCAAAAAGCAAGAAATACCTATTCCAGATGATATAAAATTCTCACTTCAGAAGTAAATTTATAAGAACCATTCCTCGCTTCGCTCGTCAGAACCTTGTTATTCGCTTTGCTCACAATTAGTTATTTTCATATAACCCAATTAACACCTTTCATTGGGAGTCGTTTTTTTGTTTCTCTTTAATTATTTATTTATGACTGAATTTTTAACACCCAAAGGAAAAGAAAAAATTTTAGAAAAATTAGAATTTTTGAAAATAGTTAAAATTCCTCAAATTATTAAGAGGATTAGTTTAGCTATTGAAATGGGTGATTTGTCTGAAAACGCTGAATTTGAAATTGCCAAAGAAGAGCAAGCGCTTGCTGAGATGAAAGTAAAAAGTTTAGAAAAATTATTAAAAGAGGCTAAAATTATTGATCAAGATAAAATAAGCAGAGAAGTGGTTTCAGTGGGCTCTAAAGTAGTTTTGGAAATTAATTTGCAGGTTAAAGAATATTTGATTGTAGGGAGTAACGAAGCAGACCCAAGCCAGGGCTGTATTTCTTGCGAGTCTCCATTAGGCAAGGCATTAATTGGTCAGAAAAAAAATAAACAGGTTAAATTACAAGCCCCTGCGGGAATTATAGATATTAAAATTGTCCAGATTGTATAATAGACCTATTGCATAATAATTTTACTACTGCAATTTACATATTTTGGCCAAATTCCCCAAAATTTTTTTTAGCTTAGCTAGGCTAAACCTCAAAAATTGTTTTGAAAATTTGCCTCAAAATCTGAAAATTTCGTTACGTAATTTATTATACAATAGGTCTAATTTAATTTCTTGTTTCTTTTTTTATAAATGTTAAACTTAATTTAGGACATTTTTTAAGAATATTAATTTTATGAGCATTGAATCCGACAGGATAAAGAAAATAAAAAATATTATTCAGCAAGGTGTCAATCCTTATCCTTCTAAGGGAAAGCGTACTCATACTTGTCAAGAAGCAGATTCTAATTTTAATCAAATAGAAAAAGCTGGCAAAAGGGTAATTTTGACGGGCCGTTTAGTTCTTTTAAGATTGCACGGTAAGGCTTGTTTTGCTAATTTAGAAGATTCTTCGGGTCGATTTCAATTTTTTTTAAATCAAGATGAATTAGGGCAAAAGGATTATAATTTTTTTGTAGAGAATATTGATATTGGTGATTTTTTGCAAATTAAAGGGAAACTTTTTCAAACCAAAAAGGGAGAGAACACTCTTAGGACGGAAGCTTATTTGCTTTTATGTAAATCACTTTTGCCCTTGCCTGAAAAATGGCATGGCTTATCAAATATTGAAACTAGATTCAGGAAACGTTATTTAGATTTAATTTCTAATCCTGAAGTGCGCAAAATTTTTGCTGTTCGCAGTAAAATAATTAAACTAATTAGAGAATTTTTTGATCATAGGCATTTTTTGGAAGTAGAAACACCCATTTTACAAACCTTAGCTGGAGGAGCTACAGCTAAACCTTTTATAACTCATCATCAAGCCCTAAATACTGAGCTTTATTTAAGAATTGCTCCCGAGCTTTATTTAAAAAGGTTGATTATTGGTGGCATAGAAAGAGTATATGAAATTGCTCGCTGTTTTCGTAATGAAGGATTAGATAGGACCCATAACCCTGAATTTACTCAAATAGAATTTTATCAATCTTATGCCGATTACAATGATTTAATGCTTTTGACCGAAGAATTAATGGTTTTTTTGTTGAAAAATTTAGGTTTTTCTGATTTAAAGATAGAATGTCAAGGGCAAGTTATTAATTTTAAGCCACCTTATCCTTGTTTAGATTTTCGACAAGCCATAATTAAAGAAACAAAGATTGACATTGATGAGTATAAGGAAATTAAAGATTTAACATTTCAAGTAAAATCTTTAGGCATAAAAATAGATAAAACTTGGGGTAGGGGCAAAATATTAGATGAATTATATAAAGAATTTGTTTTGTCTAAAATTGTTCAGCCCACTTTTATAATCAATCATCCATTGGAATTATCTCCTTTAGCCAAGAAAATTCCAGATCGTCCTAACTATGTGGAGAGATTTCAATTGTTGGTTAAAGGGATGGAGATATGTAATGCCTTTTCTGAATTAAACGATCCTTTAGATCAGCAAACAAGGTTTCAAGACCAAAGTCGGTTACGAGAACAGGGAGACGAAGAAGCGCAGAGCTCTGATCAAGATTTTATAACTGCCTTAAAATATGGTATGCCCCCAACAGCTGGAGAAGGAATAGGGATTGATAGATTGGTCAATATTCTGACCAATACTCAGAACATTAGAGAGGTTATTTTGTTTCCAATTTTAAAACCAAAGAAATAAGTCAATTTGATATTCCTATGTTAACTTGGATTGAAGTTAGAAAATCGTGTCTTCAAAATAATTTAAAACAATTTCGGAAAATAGTTGGGTCGCAAAGACAAATTATGGCCATAGTAAAATCAAATGCTTATGGTCATGGTATGTTAGCGGTGGCAAAATTTTGCTTATCGGCAGGGGCTGATTGGTTGGGGGTAGTTAACCTAAAAGAAGCGTTACTATTGCGTCAAGCCAAGATTAGGGCCCCTATTTTTATTTTGAGTTATTATCCTCTTTCTTCTGATGTGAAAGAGGCAATTCGTCAAAATATTGATTTTCCAGTTTATACTTTGTCTCAAGCCAGTTTTCTGGCCCAAGAAGGACAAAAAGTAAATAAAATTGTTAATATTCATGTCAAGATTGATACTGGCGCTAGCAGGATTGGAGTTTTGCCAGAACAAGCCGATGATTTTATAAAAAAAATTAAAAAATTTAAGCATTTAAATTTACAAGGGATTTTTACGCATTATGCTGATTCAGAATCTAAAAATCAATCCTATACCAATCAACAAACTCAAAAATTTCTAAAAATTATTGACCAAAGGCAAATACCATTAGCTCATGCTGCTTGTTCAGCGACAATTATTAACAATCCTCACACCTTTTTTAATATGGTTAGAGTAGGGATTGGTCTTTATGGCTTATGGCCATCAAAAGACACTCAAAGAATGGCCAATAAAAAATCTTTTTCAATTAATTTGCAACCAGTTTTATCTTGGAAAACAAGAATAATTCAGGTTAAATCTTTACCAGCAGGAGTTTCCATAGGTTATGATTGCACTTTTATAACTCGTTCTAAAACCAAGTTGGCTGTTTTGCCCGTTGGCTATGCTGATGGTTATGATCGTCGTCTTTCTAATTGTGGTTCAGTATTAATCCGCGGAATTTCTTGTCCAATTAGGGGGCGTGTCTGTATGAATTTAATTATGGTTGATGTTTCTCGTGTGGCTAAAGTTAAAGCAGGGGATGAAGCAGTTTTAATTGGTAAGCAAAATAATCGCATTATTAGCGCAGATGATATAGCAAAAAAAATAGGAACTATTAATTATGAGGTAGTTACTAAGATTAACTCAGACATACCAAGAATTTATAAATAATAAACTTAAGTAAAAGTTTGGTGGCTCGGCCACCAATAAAAATAAAGTATGAAAGATATGCAGAAAATTTGGGAGGTTTTTCCCCCAATTTCTAAAGATTTTCAAAATAAATTTCCGGAGATTAATTCGGTTATTTTACAATTGCTGGCAAACAGAGGGATTAAAACCCAAGAAAAGATTGATAAATTTTTGCATCCTGATTATTCTCAAGATATCCACGACCCCTTTTTATTGAAGGATATGAAAAAAGCTGTTAGTCGCATATATCAAGCAATTAAAAATAATGAAAAGGTGGTTATTTGCGGAGATTATGACACAGATGGAGTGACATCTTCAACTATTTTATTTGAGGTGTTTAAAAAAATAGGAATAAAAGACTTGCATGTTTATATTCCTGACCGACAAAAAGATGGCTATGGGCTTAACAAGAAGGCTATCAAAGATTTTATCAAACAGAAAATAGATTTGATTATTACTTGTGATTGTGGGGTTTCTAATATTGAAGAGATTGACTTAGCTAATAAATCAAATATTGACGTGATTGTAACTGACCACCATCGCGAACCATCTAAGTTGCCAAACTCTTTGGCCATAATTAATCCCCAATTAGAACGAGAGAAATATCCTTTTAAATTTTTGGCTGGAGTGGGGGTAGCGTTTAAATTAATTCAGGGATTATTAAGACATAAAGATTGTCCTCTTTCAGATAAAGAGGCGACCGAAAAATGGCTGTTAGATTTAGTAGCTCTTGGTACAATCGCGGATTTTATGCCCTTGCTCGGAGAAAATAGGGTTTTAAGCAAATATGGTTTGGTTGTTTTAAATAAAACTCGTAATTTAGGACTGAAATCATTAATAAAACATTCTTCCCTTGAGACAGGTTCTTTGAATGCAGGTAATGTTGGCTATCAATTGAGTCCACGAATTAATGCTGCTGGTCGCATTAATCATGCCACTGATGCCTTGGGTTTATTTTTGTCTCTTAACCAAAGTGAAGCTGATGAACATGCTCAACACCTGAACTTATTAAACACGCAAAGACAGAAGATAACTGAAAAAGTTTTTAAATCAATTAAGGTTAACGAGAAAGATAAAATTATTATAGCTTTAGGAGAAGATTGGCCAGGTGGCGTTTTGGGCTTAGTAGCTAATAAATTAGTTGACGCTTTTTACAGGCCAGCTTTAATTTTAAGAAAAGAGGGCAAAAATCTTACTGGTTCTGGGCGTTCTATTAGCGGATTTGATTTGTTTGCTTTTCTCAAGACGGAGGGTAAATATTTTAAGGGCTTTGGTGGGCACAGTGGAGCAGTTGGTTTTACCCTAAATGGAACAGGTTGTTTTGATGATTTTAAAGAAAAAATTTTGAAAAAAGCAGAGCAAGTTTTAGATTTAGATGCGATAGCTCCTAAATTATCTGTTGAAGCAGAAATTAACCCAGATGACATTAATTGGAATTTGTACGAAGAATTGATTAAGTTTGAGCCATTTGGTTGCGAAAATTCTCAGCCCAATTTTTTAGTAAAAAATATAATTTTAGAAAAAATTCAATCAGTGGGTAAAAATAATCAGCATTATCGTCTTTTTGTAGAAGGAGGTCGTAAAATGATTTATTTTAACTCTGCTTCTATAATGACTAATTTTAAACAAGGGCAGAAAATAGATATAGTTTTTAAATTAGACGTTAATCAATGGAATGGGACACGAGAATTACAAATGAAAGTAGTAGATATTAAAAAATCAAATTAACAAAATGATGAAATATATAATTTATACTGATGGTGGAGCTCGTGGAAACCCAGGCCCAGGAGGAATTGGGGTTGTTATTTATGACAGCAACCACAAAATTATCCAAGAACATTCTCAGTTTTTGGGCCATACAACAAATAACAAAGCTGAATATCAAGCTCTTATTTCGGGATTAGAAAAAGTAAAAAAATTAAAAGCAAGCATTGTGGATTGTTATTTAGACAGCAAATTAATTGTGGAGCAATTAAACCGAAGATATAAGGTGAAAAATCAAGAACTAGGGGTTTTGTTTTTAAGAGTTTGGAATTTGTCTCAATCTTTTAAACAAGTTAATTTTTATCATATTCCACGAGAAAAAAACAAAAAAGCTGACAGTCTCGTAAATCAAGTTATTGATCAAAATTTGTTTTCTTAACCTTGATTTTTTAGAGAAATTATGCCATCATATTAAGTAGATAAACTAGATGGCTGCTTGATAGCCCTTATGGGTTGTTAAGAGGAAAGTCCGAACACTCCCTTGGCGACAAGGAGAAGGATAGCGGGTAATTCCCGTCGCTGATTTTATCTATTTTAGACGAAATCAGTAGAGGTGCGAACAGAGACGCCAAAACTTGCAAAAGTTGAGGCACCCTCTCAAATTTATTTAAGAGGGTGAGCGTGATTATAGAACAAAGGTCACGATGAAACGGCTAAATCCTTATTTGAGTGCAAGACCAAATTTCGGTAGGTCGTTAGAGTTTAATGGTAACATTAAGTCTAGATAAATAGTCATCCCGTTTTTTGTAAAATTAACGGAACAGAATTCGGCTTATAGGTTTATCTAAAATACTTAATCCCCGAGCTTATGCTCTGGGATTTTGTTTTATTTTTTGTTATACTAAAAATCATATGAAAAGAAATGATTTATTTTTTGCTACTTTTTTAGTACCCGCAGATTATCTTATGTTGATTTTGTCCGGAGTTTTTGTTTATTTCTTACGTTTTACTGCATTCACAAGCTTGCGACCGGTTATTTACGAAATTCCATTTAAGGAATATTTTATTTCAATTCTTTTAATTGCTTTGCTTTGGCTAGGCATTTTTATTTTATCTGGTCTTTATAATCTGGGATTGAAACGCAGGTTTTCCAAAGAAGTTCCTAAAATATTTTTAGCTTGTTCTATGGGTATAATGCTTATTGTGGCTTTTATTTTTTTTAAAGGAGAATATTTTTCTTCCCGTTTTATTATTTTAGCAGCTTGGATAGTTTCTATTATTTTTGTTAGTATGGGAAGGGCGTTGATTCATGTTTTAGAATTGTCAGCTTATAGAAAGGGAAAAAATCTAGAACCAGTTTTAATATTAGGAAAAGACAAAACCACAGAACAAATTATTAATTATTTACAAAATAATTCTGGGGTTGGGTATCAAGTTTTAGGTAATCCCAAATCATTTTCAAATTTACAAGAGAAATGGTTGGGGCGGACAAGAGAGATAAATCAAATTATCCAAACAGACCCTCTTTTAGAGCGCTCAGAAGTATTGAAAATTATTGATTTTTGCCAGGAGCATCAAATTATTTTTAGATATGCGGCTGACATTTTTGGTTCTTTAGCAAGTAATGTGCAGATGGAAGCAATTAATGGCGTTCCAATTATTACTTTAGGACAAACAGCTCTTTGTGGTTGGGGAAGAATTGTCAAACGTTTTTTTGATTTAATCATCGCTTTTTTGGCTTTAATACTTTTGTCTCCAGTTTTTTTAATTTTGGTTGTTATTATTAGGATTGATTCTCGCGGACCGGTTTTTGTTAGCCTTAAAAGAATTGGTCAAAAAAATCATCCTTTTAAGCTTTATAAATTTCGCTCTATGATTCCTAACGCACAAAAACTCAAGAAGGAGTTATTAAAACATAATGAAAGGGAGGGGCCCTTGTTTAAAATGAAAAATGATCCGCGAATAACTCGTTTTGGTCGTTTTTTGCGCAAAACAAGTTTGGATGAATTACCTCAGTTATTTAATATTATCAATGGAGAAATGAGCTTGGTTGGTCCGCGTCCTCACGAACCCCAAGAAATAGCTAATTATGCCTTACATCACAAGCAGTTATTAGCCATTAAACCTGGGTTAACTGGTTTACCCCAAATTTCTGGTCGTTCAAAATTATCTTTTGAAGAAGAAGCAAAATTAGATATTTATTATATAGAGAACTGGTCTTTATTATTTGATTTACAAATTATATTAATGACTATTCCCGTAATTTTAACCGCTAAAAATGCATCTTAACTTAAAGTCTATTATTGGCTTAGAAATTCATTTGGAACTTAACACAAAGAGCAAATTATTCTGTTCTTGCTTGAATAAGGTTCAGGGTGTTTTACCCAACATTAATGTTTGTCCAACTTGCCTGGGTCATCCTGGGGTTTTGCCAGTTTTAAACAAAAAAGTAATAGAAAAAGTTTTGCTTTTAGGGTTAGCATTAAAGGGAGAGGTAGCGGAAAGTTTTTGGTTTGATCGTAAAAATTATTTTTATCCAGACTTGCCCAAAGGATATCAGATTAGTCAATATTATTCTCCTTTAATTATTGGAGGACATTTGGACATCAAGGGACAAAGAATTAATTTAGAGAGAATACATATTGAGGAAGATACTGCTAAATTACTGCATTCAAAAGAAGGTTATAGCTTATTGGATTTTAATCGCGCAGGAGTGCCTTTGGCTGAAATAGTAACTAAACCGGATATAGAGAGTCCTTCTCAGGCTAAATTTTTTTTACAAGAATTACAGGAGATAGCTCGGGCATTAAATGTTTCCAATGCAGAAATGGAAAATGGGCAGATGAGGTGTGATGTCAACATTTCTTTAAGACCAGAAAACAACGGAGATAATCTTTATCCCAAAACAGAGATAAAAAACCTTAACTCATTTAAGGCTGTAGAAGATGCTCTAAGGTATGAAATCAAAAGACAGACTGAGCTGTGGCGCGATAACAGAGTGCAGAAAATAGAGATAACGCGTGGTTGGGATGCACAAAAAGGAATTACAGTTGAGCAGAGAAGTAAAGAAAAGACCAAAGATTATAGATATTTTAAGGAGCCAGATCTACCAGTTTTTTTTACCAAATCCAAAGAATTTCCATTTGATATTAAAAAATTAAGCAAATCTTTGCCCGAATTGCCAGCTCAGCAAAGGAAGCGTTGGCGAAAAAAATATTGCTTTTCAGAAGATGAAATTAGAATATTGACTGCATTGCCAACTCGATTGTATTTCATAGAAGAGGTTATCAAAAAAATGCAAGACTGGATTAGTTCTTGTGAAGGAATGGACGCTAGTGAACCAGAGATATGGCAAAGAAATAAGAAAAAAATAATTAGATTAATTGCCAATTGGTTCATCAATTATTATTTAGTTTTTTCACAAGAATCTAATAAAAAAGAATCCAGTGTTTCTTGTGAAAATTTTACTGAGTTTATTATTTTAATATATCAGAAAAAGTTATCTAATATTTTAGGTCGAAAAATTTTGAAAAAAATGTTTCAAACAGGACAAGATGCTGGCTCTTTGTTGTTAGAGTTTGGTTCTCTGGAAATTATTGAATCAGAAAAGATAGAAGTTATTGTTCAAGATGTTATTAAAAATAATTCTGAAATAGTGGATAAAATCAAAAAGGGTCATCCTAATGCCATTCAATTTTTAATAGGCCAAACAGTTAAAAAAACAAAAGGGCAAATAAGCCCAGATTTAATCAAGAAGTTATTAACAAAATTTTTATAAAAAGTTTGGTGGCTCGGTCACCAAACTTTATTAGTCTTTAAAAGAGATATAAATATATATATGAGAAAAGTTAAATTTGTTAATGACGAATATTATCATATCTATAATCGTGGAGTAGATAAGCGTATAATTTTTGAATGCCAAGAAGATTTAAATAGATTTTTTTTGAGCATGGAAGAATTTAATACTATGAATCCAATTGATAGTATTTATGAAGCAAAGAGATTGAGAAAAAAGTTCAGTGGCTCGGCCACTGAACTTTCCAAAAAGAAAAAATTGGTTAATTTTGTTTGTTATTGCTTAAATCCGAATCATTATCATTTTATTTTGAAACAATTAGTTGACAAGGGGATTCAAAAATTTATGCATAGGTTAGGCACTGGATATACAGAATATTTTAATAAAAAATATAAACGGAGCGGGTCATTGTGTCAAGGGAAATACCAAGCGATTCATATAGGTTCTAATGAATATTTATTGCACTTAAGTACTTATATTAATTTAAATTATAAGGTACATAATTTAGAAAAGTTCAGTGGCTCGGCCACTGAACTTTTTAAATCAAGCTGGGACGAATACGTTGAGAGTGATTCTAATAAAAACAATAGAAATAAGAAAGGTTTTTGTGAAAAGGATATTGTATTGGACCAATTTGGCAATGCGGAGGCTTATAAAGGGTTTGCTAAAGATTCTTTAAAGAGAATAAAGGAAAATAAGCGAATTAAGAGATTTCTATTAGAGTAGAAAAGTTTGGACACTCGGTGTCCAAACTTTTTGTTAGGGTGTTCAGTTTCTTGATTGGTGAAGCAGAAAATTTTTGATTAGTTGATTTGCTTGGGAATATGTAGCAACCCAATGAATGCGTTTATCTTTCTTGAACCAAGTTATTTGACGACGTGCGTAATGGCGCGTATTTTTTTTAATTAAATCAATTGCTTCTTGTAGTGTAATCTTATTTTCCAGATATAATATGATTTCTTGATAAGCGATGCTGGTCAAACCTGGATTAGATGCGGGATATTTTTTAATCAATTCTCTAACTTCTTTCACTAATCCATTTTTAATCATTTGTTCTACCCTTTGATTAATTTGAGAATATAGTTTTGTTCTTTCTGTTTTAAGGCCGATTTGTAGGGTTTCAAATTTTGGTTGGGCTTTAGTTCGTAGTTGAGAAAAGGGTTGTCCTGTTTTTAAACAAACTTCTATGGCTCTAATCACTCGACGAGGATTTTCTTTTTGCACAAAGTGTTTGGCTTGTGGATCTATTTTTAATAATTTTTGCCAGACAAAATCTAGGCCCTTATTATTGATTTCTTTTTCCATTTTAGCTCTGATTTTTTCATCTGGTTTAACTTTAGGGATTGTTAAGTTGTCAACAATGGCGCTGATATATAATCCTGTGCCGCCAACAAGAAAGGGTATTCTTTTTTGTTGATGGATTTTTTTAATAATTTTTGTGGCCCTTTCTTTAAATAAAGCTACGGTAAATTTTTGACTTGGGTCAACAATGTCAATCATGTGATGCGTGATTCCGTTATTATCGCTTGGCAATGTCTTGGCAGTGCCAATGTCCATTCCTTTATAAATAGCCCTGCTGTCCGCGGATATAATTTCAACATTTTGATTTTTTATTGAACATCCTTTGGCCAATTTTAAAGCAAGAGAACTTTTGCCCGAGCCAGTTGGTCCACAAATGATTATTAATGGGGGTTTATTTTTTTTCATAGTTGAGGTAGCATTAAAGATGCTATGAATTATCAAATTTTTTTAATTTATTTATTATTCAGCGCTTTGCCCATTGGAATATGGCTTTTGGTTTGCTTAAGATTAGATCGTTCGGCCCCAGAACCAGCTGGGCAAATTTTTAGAGTTTTTTTGTTGGGATGTTTAGTTACCATCCCTTTAATGTTGATTACGGGCAATTTAACTGATTGGAGTGAAAAGAATTTAATTTTAGGTCCAATTTTGATGATATTATTCTGTTCTTTTTTAATTGATGGTCTATTTGAAGAATTGGCAAAATATGTTATTTTTCGTTTGGGAATTTATCGAGCTCAACATTTTAATCAAATTAGGGATGGTTTTATTTATGGCATGACTTTAGGTTTAGGGTTTGCCTTTAGTGAAAATATCCTTTATGGTTTTTTGTCTCCGAATATATGGTCTGGCACAAGCCTTATTTTGCTTAGGGGATTGACCACAACATTAATTCATTTTTTAACAGGAGGAATCATTGGGTATTATTGGGGATTAGTCAAATTTAATCCCAAATATTCAAGATATCTTCCCTTACTCGGTCTTTTTTGGGCTTTCTTACTTCACGGTTTGTATAATAGTATTGTGAGGTTTAATTTGCAGTGGAATATTATCCCCCTCGGTATTTTGTTAATTGGAATTTATGTTGTTATTTTGCGTCGCATCAAGAGGATGCCCGATTAATCTCCAAGCTTGAGCAGCGGTAATTTGGCAAGAAATGAATGCGCCTGGAACAGCAGGTTTGTCTAATTTAATTTTTTTAAAACTTTTTGTTTTGGCCTGATAGGGATTAATAACTAAGGCTTCAGTTTTTTGACCAATATATTTTTGGTTATTCTGAAGGGCTGTTTTTGTTAAGATTTGATTTAGGATTTTATCTCTTTTTTTCTTTTCTTTGGTAGATATATTGTCTTTCAATTTGGCTGCGTTGGTGTTTGGCCTAGGTGAGTATTGAGCGATATATGCCATATCAAACTTAATTTTTTTCATTAATTTTTTAGTGTGCGCAAACTGTCTTTTTGTTTCTCCCGGAAAGCCTACAATAATATCAGTAGAAATGTTGATTTGTGGTATTTTTCGGCGAATTTTAGATATTATTTTTTTATATTGTTCTATGGTATAATTTCGGTTCATTTTTTTGAGAATTTGATTATCCCCGGACTGAACAGCTAAGTGGAGATAGGGGCAAATTTTTGGAGAATTAGCCATTACTTCAATTAATTCATCGGAAAAATCTTTAGGATGAGAGGTAATAAAACTGAGCCAAAAATTACCAGGGATATTGTGAATGGTTTTTAGTAGTTCAGGGAAATGCTGACCATTTTTATTTTTATAAGAATTGACATTTTGTCCCAATAATATAATTTCATGATAACCTCTTTTAACGATTTTTTGAATTTCAGTAATGATTTCTGAAGTTGGACGGGAATATTCTCTGCCTCGCACATAAGGCACAACACAATAAGAGCAAAAATTATTACAGCCGGTCATAATTGGGACATAAGCCGAGAAGGAAGAGGAATAAAGGGGGAGGGCCGAAAGATAATGCTCGGTTGAAACAGGACTGAAAAGACAATCAATATCTTGAATGCTGATTATTTGGTCAAATTTATTTTCCATTTTTTTTCGATCTGCCTTTAAAATGCATCCTGTAAGAATCGTTTTTAGTTCAGGTTTATTTTTTTTAATATCAGCTAATTTTTTACTTAATCCATAAATTCTGTTTACTGCTGATTGCCTAACCGAACACATATTAACCACAATTAAATCAGCCCCATTAATATCGGGGGCTGATTTATGATTCGCTGTTTTTAATATGTGAGCTATTCTTTCTGAGTCTGATTCATTCATTTGGCAGCCGTAGGTAACAATGTGGTATTTCATGTTTTGTTTTTTTTATCTATTGCTCTTAGTAGATCCTTCCTTGTTTTGCATTGTAGAAGATTCTGTCGTTGGTTCAATTTCAATGGGAGCTATGTTTTGTTGATCAGATTGAACTGGAGATTCATTCAACATTTGCGGCTTTTCGTCAGGAGCTATACCCTGTTCGTTGGGGACTATTATATTTCCTGAATAAGAGGTAGGTTCTTCTGTTTGTCTTTCTCCTTGTTCTGGTTGGATTATTTTAAATTCTGAATAAGCGTTAGGTTGTTCAGTTGGTGTTATTGGTAAGAGTGGTGAACGTACACAGCAACAAGTTTTGCTAGTGCCGATTAAACCTGCAGACACGAAACAATCAGAAGTTGGACCAGAGTCTAATTCATATCTTTGGCAGCCCATTTGGGCTGACGGGACTACTGCCCATTTTCTGCAAATTCCTTTTTCGTAACCCCAAGATAAACATAATTCTGAGCAAGTCAATTCATCTATTTTTTCAATGGGGTTGGCTTGGGTGCAGCTTTCTACCTTTTTCCATCCAGACGGCACATCGCAAGGCGTAGGAAAGTTTATGCAGGTTCCATTAGTTGGATTGAGCGCTGGAGTAATCACTTGAATACAATTTTCAGACCTTCTTATATTTGATAAGGATTGAGAGCTTTCAGTAGTTTCTATTTCTTTTGGTCTTTCGGAATTGTTTTTGATGAGGTCTTGGCCTTCTTCTTCAATAATTTTTATTCTACCATTAATCTGTTCTTGCATCTCTCTCATATAGGCACTACTCATACCTTTTTCTTCTGTATTGTCATTGTTGTCATCTTGTTGAATTCTTTCGCGGAGTTGTTCTAGGGTGGACGTGTTTTCCGTTATTTGGATTTTATTCTGTATTTTTTCTGTTTGTTTTTTCATAATATCATTCATTATTGGAGCTACGCTATTCATCTCTTCAATTATTTTAATTTGCTCTGGACGATCTCCGGCTATTTTGTTCAAGATTTTTTCTTTTTCTTCTTCATTCTTTGCGCCAGCAATGTCTTCTTTTATTTTTCTAATTGTTTCAGTTTTCGCTTCTTGAATGATGTCCATTTTAATTGCTGGAATAGTACTTTCAATTTCTTTAATAATTTCTAATTGCTTGACGTCATTATTATCTCTCATCTCTTTTAAAAATTTTTCTTGTCCTTCGGATGTATCAGTGTTCTCAATAATATTTTTACTTATTTTTTGAAGAGCTTCTTCTTTAATTTCTGTAATCCTATCCTTTGTTTGAGTTGAAACACTATTCTCTAATTCGTTAATAATTCGTAAATCTTCAATTTTCTCTGTTTTTAGGTTATTGAGAAGGTTGTTCTGTGATTTTTCTGAAAGAATTTCTATTTTATTGCTAATTTTATCTATCGCTTTCTCTTTGATGTTCGCCACAACGCTATTTACGCTTTCTGTTATATCTCTTTTTGCCATATCTTCAATAACCTTGAAGTGAAGAACTTCATTGCCCCCGATATTTTCAACATAATTTTTGAATTCTTCTTTCTTTTCTTCATTCATTGTTTCAATATTTTTTTCTAATCTTTGGATAGTATTTTCTTGCGCCCCTTGAATTGCTAACATGGCTTGTTCGGGTGCTTTTTCTTCAATAGTTTTAAGGATTTCTAGATTTTTAAAGTCTTGAAACTCGCTTCCTTTTTGTTTATCTATCATATCAGTTATTGTTGATTCTATTTTTTCAGATGGGATTATTTGATCAAAGACAATGTTTAAATACTTTATATTTTCTTCTTTTGCTTTATACAATTCATCAAAATGTTCTACCATTAGCTTTTTTTCTAGACCATCTATTAGATTTTGTTGCTTAAAAGAATTATCAATGATTTTATCGGTTAATGCCTGTGTTTTAATTTGATCCTCATCTGTTATATTCTCCGTTACATCCATATTCTCTATTATTTTAATGCTTTTAGAGATTTCTTTTTGGTAGGCGTTAATGGCCTGCACAGCCTTTTCGGGTTGATTAAGTTCTTCTGTTAGTTTTTTTGCTTCTATTAATTTTTCATTAGCAAGGTCAAGGCGCATTTCAATTTTTTTGATAGGATCAGCAGTGAAAGCTATTTTAATGTTATTCCATAAATTATTAAAAGGACTGAAAATGTTATTTGATGTTGTTTTGAATTCTTCAACCCCCAGATCCGTAGCAGTAATATCTTCATCCATTTGAGCTGAGTCAGTCAATATTGGCTTAATAACAGTCATTGTTCCAGTTTCACCTTTTCTTTTATGTCCGGGCGCGGTGCAGTAGAAGGAGTAATCTTTTAGTTCGGTGGGGGTATCAAAAGTAATGCTTGTTGTTTGGCCTGCATTTACGCCTATAGTTAGGTCTTTTAGGTTTTTGTCTGAAAATTTTAATCCATGGACTGAATTGTCATCGCTAGTTAATTCAATTGTTATGGTTTTTCCTGCCTGAACTTCAAATTGTTGAGGAACAAAACCAATCTCTTTGGAAACTGATATGTTTATGATGGTTGGCTGTCCAATCTCATCAGCATCTTGCGCCTTTACAATAGCGCAGGGTAAGAGTAGCATTCCAACGAGCGTCAAAATAAGTATTTTGTTTTTTGGTTTCATAAAATTATTTAGTTAATAAATTAAAATAAAAATATTTTCTAATTTGCGAATTTTGTGAATTACATAGATAGTTTAACTTGATTTTTTTCTTTTAAAGATTTCCAGTAATCTGGATTGTTAATTCGGTTATTTATTAAAGATTTTTTAGAAGATTTTTTTTTGGTTGTAGTGATTTTGGGCAGTATTTTTTTTGTTTTTTGGCGCAAAATTTCAAATTTACACTCTCTGTCAAAAAGGGATTTTTTTGAAATACCAACTTTTTTCTTAATTATAGGCAGGTAGTCTTCGTTAATTTCATAGCCAATAGAGTTTCTTTTTAATTCTTTGGCTACTTTTGCGCTAGTTCCACTACCCAAAAAGGGATCTAAAATAGTTTCACCAATGAAGCTAAACATTTTTATCAGTCTTTTTGGTAATTCTTCAGGGAACATTGCGATGTGTCCGTTATTTTGTCTTTCGCCAGCAAAATTCCAGTGACCGGTAAAATATTTTCTCCATTCTTCTTTTGTCATTTCTGATTGTTTTTTGTTTTTTGCAGATATATTATTTGGTAATTTTCCTAGTTTTTTAAACAAGAGAATGAATTCGTAGTCAATCTCAATAATACCATTACGAGGATAAGGGAAAGAGCCCATTACTGAAGCACCGCCAGTAGTATTCATTGTTGTCTTTTTTTGCCAAATAATCGCTCCCATATAATCAAAGCCAATTGACTCACAGAATTTTATAATCTCTGTTCTAATCGGTATGACTTTGTATCTTCCGTAAGTCACAGCTCTCGCAAATTGATCACCGATATTTATGCACAATCGGCATCCGGGATGTAAAACTCGGTAGCATTCTGACCAGACCTTATTTAAATTATCAATATACTCTTCATATGTGTCATTAAACCCAATTTGATTCTCGTTTTTGTAATCTTTGATTTGCCAATAAGGTGGCGAGGTAATACCAAGATGAACCGATTTGTCTGGGACAGCAACCATATTGCGTGAATCGCCAATTATAATTTTATGAGTTGTTGCCATTGTCATTATTTTAAAATAGTATCTGCGTCTATTTCTAAACCAGATTTAGTTTTATTATAATAAATAATTTTAGTTCTGATTTCCTCTTTTAAAGCATCTTTTGTTTTATAGGTTATTGGCTTGATTGAAATCGGGACATTGCCAATAAAACCGTCAATACCTTGTGATTCTTCTTTCGGGTCAGCTAATTTATAATTGGTATTTTTTATTAAGGCAATTTTTTTCAGAATTGCTACTTGAAATTTTAGACCAATAAAAGTCTTCTCTAAGACCAAATCTTCAACCCATTTTTTAATCATTGATTTATCAATTGATTTTATAGCGCCTTTCAGGTTATTCATCATTTCGTTGATTTTTTCTGTCGCATTTTTGATAGTATTGGGATATCTTGAAAGATACCATTTTTTCCATCCTTGATAAGTTTTTTCTGGACACTCATTGATTAATTCTGATAGTTGTCCAACCACTCGAGGTCTTGTTCCTTGGGCATTTTGGTTAGCTATGTTTATTAATTGAGTGGCATATTTTGGAAAATTTTTTGTTTCACCAATCAGTTCTTGGATTAATTCTTCGTTTTTGATTTTAATCATAAATCTTTTTTTTTAAGACTTTTTATTTCTTATTTGTTTTAAAACTTTTTCTATAAATTGTTTTTTGGTCAATTTTTCCATTTTATTACCCCTAGCTCTGATGTTCAAATATTTTCCTTTTATTTCTTTGTCGCCAATAACTACAATGTATGGTATTTTTTGCACTTCGGCTTTACGAATTTTATAAGAAATAGTTTCGTTGGATAAATCAATTTCTGTTCTTAATCCAGATTCTTTTAATTCTTGCGCTATTTTTTTTACTGCTGGGTGATGAGTTTTTCCAACAGGCGTTAAGTATATTTGAGCAGGGGAGAGCCAAATAGGAAAAGCGCCCGCGTAATGCTCAATTAATAATGCTAAAAAGCGCTCGTAAGAACCTAATATAGCGCGATGGACCATAACCACAAATTCTTCTTTACCTTCTTTGTTGGTATAAACTAAATTAAAACGTTTGGGCGTGGCAAAATCAAGTTGAACTGTTGGAATTTGGATTTCTTTTCCCATTGAGTCTTTAAACATAAAATCAAGCTTGGGTCCATAGACAGCTGCTTCTCCTTCAATTCTTTTGGCGTTTAGTTTCATTTCTTTAGAAACTTCTTCAAGTATCTTTTCACATTCATCCCAGTCTTTAGGCTCTCCAATATAATTTTCTTGGTGATTATAATCTCTGACGGAAAGTGATACCCAGTGATTATCCCAAAGTCCAACGGAGCTATAGAAATCTTTTATTATTTTCACCATATTTTTTATTTCTTGTTTTACTTGAGATATTTGACAGAAAGAATGCCCATCTTCAATGGTGATTGCATAGACTCTATTTAATCCACCAACTTCACCTGATTTTTCAGCTCGGTATTGTTTTTCCGATTCCATATATCTTATCGGTAAATCGCGATAAGAGCGTTTCTGGGAAGCATAAATTTGGGTTTGGTGAGGGCACTGAACTGGTTTCATTACAAAATTATGTCCTTGTTCAGAAGAGACGTGGAATAATTCTTTACTAAATTTTTGAGCATGACCAGACAGCTTGTAGAGGTCTATTTTGGCAAGATGGGGGGTCATAACTTTTTCAAATCCATAAGTAGCGCAAATTTTTTCTATTTCTTTTTTTAATTCGTCAATAATTATAACTCCTTTTGGGGTAAACATAGGTAATCCTGGGCCAACCAAATCAGAGAAGCAAAATAAATCTAATTCTTTTCCTAATTTGCGGTGGTCTCTTTTTTCTGCCTCAGCTAAATTTTTTAGATATTCATCAAGTTTTTTTTGTTTTTCAAATGCTAGGCCGTAAATTCTGGTTAGCATTTTATTTTTTTCGTCACCCCTCCAATAAGCTCCAGCTATTTTTGTTAATTTAAAAGAAACATTGACTAAATCTTTTGTAGATTTAACATGGGGTCCACGACAAAGGTCAGTAAAATTTCCCAATTGATAAACACTTACTTTGTCTATTTTTTTATGCTCTAATGTTCTAATGTTTTCATGTTTCAATGCTTTCGTGGTGCCGGTTTTTTGAATGTCTTGCAATAACTCTATTTTATAAGGTTGATTTAGGCCTTGAAAAAGTTTCAATGCTTCTTTTATGGTAATTTCTTTTTTGTCAAATTTTAAATTTTGGGAAATCAATTTTTGCATTCTTTTTTCTATTCTAAGAAGGTCGTTCGGGTTTAATTTTTTATCTAATTCTATGTCATAATAAAATCCATTTTCAATAGTAGGTCCAACCCCAAATTTAGTTTCGGGAAACAAAGATAGAACAGCCGCAGCCATCAAATGACTACAAGAATGTCGTAACATATCTAAAGGTATTTTGGTTTGATTAGATATCATATTTTATTTTAATTTTTATTTTATTGTTTCCTTCGGGAACTTTCTTTAATAACCAAGATGGCCAAAATTTAATTTTTACTTCTTGAATTTCGGAAAATTTATTAAGGTATTCATTAATTTCTTCTTTGTTTAATCCCTCAAATAGTTCTTTACTTAAAATTTCGTTTTTAAGTGTTAAAATCATATAACCACGTAATTGTGTTTCCACGTTTGCTGTTTTCTCCTCTAAATTATATTCACTTAAACGGTAAGATAAGCTATCTGGTTCATAGCCAGCTAATTGTTTTCCAGTTATTATTTTTTCGTTTAACGATTCTACGGCTAAATTTAAGAGTTCTTCTTCACTGAAACTAACTGCTTGCATTTTAATTTTAGTTGATATTGTAAATTCACCCTTTTCGTCCCCAGCCTGAGCGTTAATTTTTTCTTCTAAGATTTCCGACTTTAAAGATATTTTAAAATCAGCAGGCGGATTTAATTCTTGTTTTATTTTTTCTAAGGTTTGAGTGTACAATTTTTCTTGAATTTCTTTTCTGGCTTGGTCTAAGTCGGTTTGCATAACAATTCCTGTTTTTTTGAGACCGCCAGTCATGGATTCTTTACTTTTTGCTGATATATTTTCTTTCAAATCAGGGTCTCGTAAATTAGGAATAGTAAAGGAACAAGGCTCAATGTCGTATTTTGGTCCCATTTTATCGGCTCGCACCAATATGTCTACTTCTCCCTTGGAGGGGATTCTTATTATTTTAGTGGCTCGGAAAATTAGGCCTTCTGGAGAAGCGAAACGAGTGCTGGAAACAAAAGTAACTGTATTCCATGTATTATTAAAAAGGGTTATTATTCCTTCAGCATAATCTTCAGTTGATACGCTTCCTTGGGGCGAAAAATTAGATTCTCCTGCTTCTATAATTTCTGAGAATTTTCCTATCAAAATTTTAGGGTTAGCGATTGATTCTTCACTATCAGAGTTTTCTTTTATTTGGATTGTAAAATTAGTATCTATTTCTTGGGCTTGAGGGGTGATTATAATTTCTACTCCATAGAGAAGGCTGAAAAATCCAAAAATTATTCCAATCATAATCAGAATAGTCAATACTAAAAATAAATAGCCAATTTTTTGATGAGGAGAAATGTAGACCTTAGGCATAGATATTGGTTGTTAATTGTTATTTTGTTCTAATGTTCCAATGATTCATTGTATCACTTTACCTCTTTTTCAGCAACAAATCTTCTAGTGCTTCTTTTTGAACTTCTCTAATTTTCTCGGCAATGATTTTTAATGATTCATCTTTACGTGAGATTGTGCCAGTAACCGAAATTGTTTTATTTTCTTCCAAAATTTCACTATTGGCTTTCAGTATTTTAGGAAAGACAACAATTTCAATTTCTCCAGAAGGGTCTTCTATCTTAATAAATTCCATAACTTCTTTCTTGGAGGTAAGGATTTTCTTTATTTTGGTGATAATACCGACTACTTTTATTTGCGTCTGATAGTGTTGGGTGCCAATCTCGCTAATTGGTTTGGCGTATTTTTTTAATATTTCTTCATATTCTTTAAGGGGGTGTTCAGACACAAAAAGGCCCAAAAGTTCTCTTTCCCAAAGAAGTTTTTGTTGTCTTTTAGCTGGGTCGGATTTTTTTAAAGTTAATCCGTTGGTCCTTGTGGTTGTTGGGATAATACTAAAAAGAGTAGCTTGTCCATTTTCTTTATCTTTTTGTTTCTTGCGTGCAAAATCTAAAAGAGTTTCTATGTTTTCCAGCATTTGATTACGTTCTTGGAGATAATCAAGGGCTCCGCTTTTGATTAAGCTTTCTAATGATTTTTTGTTTAAATCTTTAGATTGAATGCGGGCCAAGAAGTCTTCTAAACTTTGAAAATTACCGTTCTTTTTGCGTTCTCTAATGATTGTTTCTGATATTCCTCGTCCTACATTTTTGATGGCTAATAAACCGAATCTAATCTTACCCTTGTCAACTACAGTAAAATCCTTGAAGCTTTCATTTATGTTGGGGGGCAAAATTTCAATACCCATTTCTTCAGCAGACCTAATTTCAATCGTAATTTTGTCTATATTGTTTTGGTCTGAACAGAGTAAAGCGGCCACGAATTCAGTGGGGTAATGTGCCTTTAGATAAGCGGTTTGATAGGCAATGGTCGCGTAACAAGTAGCATGACTACGATTGAATCCGTAACGAGCAAAGGGTTCAATAAAAGCGAAAACTTTTTGAGCAGTTTCTTTGAGAATTTTATTCTTCAGGCAACCATTAAGGAATTTTTCTTTTTGTTTTTGTAATAATTTGCTAATTTTTTTACCTACAGCTTTGCGCAAAACATCAGCCTCAGAAAGAGAGAAGCCAGCCAGGTCTCGCACAATTTGCAATATTTGCTCTTGATAAATAGCGATTCCGTATGTTTTTTCTAAGATTGGTTTTAGCTTAGGGTGTAAGTATTTTATTTGTTTTAAGCCATGTTTTCGGTCAATGTAATCAGGGATTAATTCCATGGGTCCGGGGCGATAAAGAGAGACCATGGCAATGATATCCTCAAAAACAGTTGGTTTTAGTTTTTTAAGATTTTTTTGCATCCCCGCTGATTCCAATTGAAAAACTCCCTGGGTTTGAGCTTTTTGAAAAATTTGAAATGTTTTTTTATCGTCCAAAGGTATATTATTTATATCGATTTCTTGGTCATGTATATGTTTAATGATATCAAGAGCAGTCTCGATAATGGTTAGGTTTTTAAGGCCCAAAAGATCTACCTTTAATAATCCTAAGCTTTCGACGGCATACATATCGTATTCAGATATAATAATTTTTTCTTGACCGGAAATATCGTATTGAACAGGAACATATTCGGTTAAAGGCAAGGGAGTGACTAAAAGTCCACAAGCATGTTTAGAAGCGTGCCTGATTACTCCTTCTAATTTTTGAGCTATCTTGACGATTTCTTGAGCATGGGGTTCTTGAGAATAAATTTCTTTTAATTCTTGGCTGTGGTTTAAGGCTTGGTCAAGAGTAAATCCAAGAGGGATGGTTTTTGCTAGTTTGTCACAAAACATATAAGGACAATCTAAGACTCGTCCTACATCTCGAATAGCAGCCCGAGCGGCCATTGTTCCAAAGGTTATGATTTGAGAGACGTGGTCATGTCCATATTTTTCTTCAATATATTGAATCACTTCGTCACGCCTTTTGTCAGCGAAATCTAAATCAATATCTGGCATATTTATTCTATCTTCGCCCAAAAAGCGTTCAAAAAGTAATTCATACTTCAGGGGGTCAATATTAGTAATGTTCAAAAGATAGGAAACAATGGACCCAGCAGCTGATCCTCTCCCTGGACCAACAACAATGTCATTTTTTTTAGCCCAATTAACAAAATCTTGAACGATTAAGAAATAGCCAGCGAATCCAGTCCCTTTAATAACAGATAATTCTTTTTCTAATCGTTCCGATATTTCTGGCGTTTTTTTGCCATAACGTTCTATGATTTTTTTTTCACAAGATTCTCTCAAATATTGATTTGCATTTTCTCCAGCTGGTAGAGGGAAAAAGGGGAGTTTGTTCTCGCCAAATTTTATTTCCACATTACATTGGTCAGCGATTTTTTGAGTATTGGAAATAACCTCTGGGTAATCTGGAAAACTCTCGCGCATTTTTTTTTCAGAACGAAGAGAGAAATCATCCATAAGCATAGAAAGACGATTAGGGTCGTCTTTCTTTTTTTTGGTTTGAACGCAAAGCAAAATGTCTTGAGTTTCTGCGTCTTCTGGTTTTAAATAATGAACATCATTGGTGGCAACTAAAGGTACTTTATATTTTTTAGCTAATTTAAAAATCGTTTTATTGACTATTTTTTGTTCACGCAGATTGGGATGGTCTTGGACTTCCAGATAAAAGTTCTCGCCAAATATTTTTTGGTATTCTTGCAAGACCTCTTCCGCTTTTTTTATTTGATTGTTAATAATTAATCTTGGTATTTCTCCCTGTAAGCAAGCACTCAAAGCAATTATTCCCTCAGCATGTTGTTTTAAAATTTCTTTATCCAGACGTGGTTTATAATAAAAACCCTGTAGATGGGCGATGCTTGTTAGTTTTATTAAATTTTTATATCCTTCTTCGTTTTTAGCTAATAATACCAGGTGAAAAGGTTTTTCGTCTATTTTGGCTCTTTTGTTTAAAAGACCGTGGGGAGCTATATAGGCTTCTACGCCAATAATTGGTTTAATTCCAGCAGCTTTAGCCTTTTGGTAAAATTCAATGGTCCCGTACATTACTCCATGGTCAGTTAGAGCGACAGCCTTCATATTCTGTTTTTTGGCCTCCATAATAAGTTCGTCAATTTTTGGCAAACCATCTAATAGAGAATAATGGCTATGAACATGAAGATGGACGAAAGACATAATACAAAGAAATTATTTTAATTGACTTAATTATTCTAATTATTCTAACAAACTATCAAATATCAGAAGTGTTAATTGGGTCATTGGGGATTGCCTGCCTGCCGGTAGGCAGGGGTAATCAGGACCCCAATTAACTAAGCACCCAATCACCTAAGTATCTATTTCTTTTCTTTTTTTTCTTTCTTGCTATTTTTGTTGAAGAATTCTTTCGTTACATTTTTGGCAAGAGCCAGAAGGGCAATGAGATTTGCTTTACTTTTTATTTTTTCTAAGATTTCTTCACTCTTTTTAGAAATATTGGCTAAGTTTTTGGAAAATTTAAATAAACGACAAGCAACAAGAATGGCGATAACGAGAAGAATTATAGAAAAAATTCCTATTAAAACAATAGAAATGCTGGCTACAACATAAAAAAAATTTTGAATATTCATATTTTTTATTTATTAATATTTAATTTCCCTGCCTGCCGGCGAGGCAGGAAGCTTTGCTTATTTAGTTAAATATTGTATAATATATTCTAACAAATATATTAAAAATATCAAATGACTGATTTAACTGACAAACAATTGCGATACGCTAAATGGTATTTAAAGCACAAAAACCAGATTCATCGTGGATTTGTATTGGTATTAATTTTTTTGGATGTTATATTGATAACCATTATTGTTTCTCAAGCGATTTTTTATTTTGGGTCAAAAGAGGAGCATTTGAAAAATATGCAGGGATTGACAGAAAACAGGATAGATTTTTTGTCCTTCCGTCAACACTTTGCTCCCCAGCCAATAGTCACGGATTCTTTAGTTGTTATTCGTCCTGATTCCAAGAAGTCTCAATATGATTTTATAACAACCGTCTTTAATCCTAATCCTGATTGGCGGGCTACTATAGAATATTATTTTTTAAGCGACGAGTTAGAAATTTTTAAAGGGTCAAACTTTATAAACCCCGAAGAAAGAAAATATTTTTTTACTTTAGGTACGCAGGTGGTTTCCGAAGTGAATGATATTCAATTTTTGATTTCTAAAATTTCTTGGAGGAGAATGCGTCAACCACAAAAGGATTTACTATCTATTTTAAATCAACTAAAAATAGAGGATATCGGTTTGGAGTATTTGCAAGCAGAAAATGAATCTTTAATTTTACCGCAGATTTCTTTTAAAGCTAAAAATAATTCTATTTATGATTTTTGGGAAACTCGCTTTGTGATTGCTTTAGAGAATAATTTAAACTTAGTGGGCTTGAATGTTCTTTCCACAAATAGCTGGAGAGCTAATGAGGAGAAGAACCTGATTTTTGTTTGGCCATTGATTCCTGCATTTACCCATATTGAGATTAAAACAGAAATTGATGTTTTTAATCCCAAGGTCTTTATTTCTCCTTTATGATTAATTTCTTTAAGCTTAAATCTTTTGACCAAACATTATTTGTTTTAACATTTTTGTTGGTAGTTATTGGTTTGGTTTTGCAGTATAGCTTGTCTTTGTCTAATCCGAGTGTTAATTTTTTTTCTAAACAATGCATTTTTGCCATAATCGGTTTTTTATTTTTCTGGGCCATCTTTTTTATTGATTTTCGTTTTATCAAGGCTACCGCCTTTTTAATTTATTTGTTGTCAATTTTATTATTAGGAGCTGTTTTGATTTTCGGAAAATATTTAAGAGGGACTAGAGGATGGTTGGATTTTGGTTTTTTTAATTTTCAACCCGCAGAATTGGCAAAATTAGCAGCGATTATCATTTTGGCTAAATTTTGGCAAGTAGCACGTTCTTCTATTAAGCCGAGACATTTATTTTTTAGTTTCCTTTTAATCTTGCCTTTATTTCTTTTAATTATTAAACAGCCTGACTTAGGTTCGGCCCTAACAATTATCCTTATCTGGTTGGGGGTGGTTTTTTTGGTAGATAGCAACAAAAAACATTTATTATCATTACTGTTAATTATTATTTTAGTTAGTACTTTTTCTTGGTTTTTTTTACTTAAAGATTTTCAGAAAGATCGCATTTCAATTTATTTGAATCCGGCGAGAGATCCCCTAAAAAGGGGTTATCAGATTAGTCAATCAATAATTGCGGTTGGCTCTGGTCAATTTTTTGGTCGTGGATTTGGTTTAGGTCCGCAAAGCCAGTTGAAGTTTTTGCCAGACTCGGAAACAGATTTTGCTTTTGCGGTTTTGGCTGAAGAATTCGGCCTCTTGGGATGCTTATTGCTCTTGGGAATTTATTCGTTATTGCTTTTGAGATTAATGCGTATTGCCCGCCATGTTTATGGGAATTTTAGTTTAGTTTTAATTTGCGGGGTTACTATTTATCTTTTTTTTCAAATGATTATAAACGTAGGGATGAATATCGGTTTAGCTCCTATTATCGGTTTGCCCCTGCCCTTGGTTAGTTATGGTGGAAGTTCTTTGGTGCTCACCTTGATTAGCTTAGGTTTAGTGGAAAGTGTTTTAGGGCATCAACCCTTTGCTAGGGCCCAAACAATTGAAGATGCCGAAAGTTTTGTCTTAATTAATAATAATAAATAATATTTATGTTAGAATTAAAAGCAAGTGTCCGAGAAACAACGGGCAAAAAAACAAAAAATTTAAGAAAAGAAAATATCATTCCTGCTGTTGTCTATGGTCATGGTTTAAAATCGCTTTCAGTTCAGGTCTTGCTTTCTGATTTTGAAAAAGCATTTAAGCAGTCCGGAGAAAGTAGTTTAATGAATTTAAAAGTCGAAGGCCAAGCTGACAGAAAGGTTTTGGTCCACGCTATTCAATATCATCCTTTGACTGATAAAGTTGAGCATATTGATTTTTATCAGGTTAAAGAAGGAGAAAAAATTATTGTTGAGGTAGGTTTGGAGTTTATTGGAACCTCAAAAGCAGTTAAAGATTTTAGTGGCATCTTGGTTCATGAATTAGACAAAATAGAAGTAGAATGTCTTCCTAAAGATTTAATAAGAAGCATTGAAGTTGATTTAAGCAAGTTGACTGAACTCAATGATATTATTCGGGTCGGCGACTTAGATGTGCCAGAAAATATTAAAATTCTTTCCGATATTGAGAGTTCGGTAGCAACAGTTAGGGCGCACAACATAAAGGAAGAAGAAGAGGAAAGTCCTGCTTCGGTAAGTGAAGGAGAAGGAGAGGAAGAAGAAAAGAAAGAAGGAGACCCTTCAGCTTCAACTGAACAATAGTAGATGATATGAACCCCGTTAGAAATTCTGTATTGCGCCAAGATTTTTACGGGGATATTTACAAAAGAATTATGAAAATTTCTAACGGGATGAAAAACACTAAAATACAACTTAAATTAATCCCATTTTTTTTGATTATTACTTTTATTTTAACTGGTTGTGTTAAATTGGCATTGCCCGCTCATTCTCCATTAGAAGAGAATCAGGATTATGCGGAATCTGAAACAGAGGACAAAGACGAGGGTATTGTTGATTTAGTTGATTTTTTTGATAATCAACCAGCGATAATTAAGCACCAAAAACTTCCGGTAGCAATTATTATAGATAACTTTTCTTCGGCTTGGCCTTTGGACGGCCTTAGTGATGCTTTAGTTGTGTACGAAGCCCCGGTAGAGGCGGATATCACTAGATTATTGGCCATTTTTAATCAAGATTTTTGGCCGAAAAAGATAGGTCCAGTGCGTTCCGCTCGTCCTTATTTTGCTGATTGGGCCACTGAATATTATGGGTTATTTATTCATGCTGGGGGTAGTCCGCAAGTGTTAAACAATATTGCAAATGGTTTATATGATTTTTACGACTTAAATGAGGTTAGCGGAGATGGTATTTATTTCTGGCGGGATTCCCAAAGATTGGGTCCACATAATTTGTATATTTTGCCCGAATCAATTGAACAAGCTATAGAAAAAAAGAATTGGTCCCCGAATGTTAATGATAATTTTTTAGAATGGGAAATTAAAGAAAATTTTGTTTTTTTAGAAAATGAAATTAGTTCTTCTATTATTAAGATTGGTTATCAAGAGCCAGTTATTTGGCAGTTTGACCAAAGCATGAATTCTTATTTTCGTTACCAAAACAATAAGTCCTTTGTGGACGAAAAAGGACAAATCAGAAGTCCTAATGTGATTATTCAAAAAACAGGAATAGAAATTTTGGATGAAGTTGGCAGAAGAGAAATAAAAACAATTGGTCAAGGAGAGGCCTTGGTGTTTCAGGCGGGTCAGGTTATAAAAGGCACATGGACCAAGAATCAAACAACCAAGCGCACATTTTTTTATGACCAACAGGGAGAAAAAATAAAATTTCTACCCGGGCCTATTTGGATAGAAATTGTTGGAAACAATCACAAAATATTTTATTGATTATTTTGTTTATTTTCTTTCTCTATGTCTTTGATGATAGATTCTATATTTCCGCTTAATATTTGTTCTAAACCGTGCCAAGATTTATGGATTCTATGGTCAGTTACTCTATCTTGCGGAAAATTATAAGTTCTAATTTTTTCTGAACGATCGCCAGTTCCAACATGAGACTGGCGTTTTTCTTTTAAATTTTTATTTTCTTCCTCTTCTTTTTGTGCTAATAAGCGAGAACGCAAAATAGTTAAAGCCCTTTCTTTGTTTTGTCCTTGGCTTCTTTCGTCCTGACAAGAAACTACTATATTAGTTGGTAAGTGAGTAATGCGAACAGCAGTTTCATTTTTTTGGACATTTTGTCCTCCGTGTCCTGAGGCGCGGAAGTGGTCTATTCTGATGTCTTTGTTTTCAATTTTTATATCTATTTCTTTTGCTTCGGGCAGAACTACCACGGAAGCAGCTGAAGTATGAATGCGTCCGCTTTTTTCAGTATCAGGAATACGTTGCACCCTGTGGACTCCGCTTTCGTTTTGTAAGAATTGATATACATTTTTTCCTTTAATTTCAAAGATTACTTCTTTGAAACCGTTGATGCTAGTGGGATGAGAAGAGATTATTTTAGCTTTCCATTTCATTTTTTCCGCAAACCGAGAGTACATTCTAAATAAATCAGCAGCAAATAAGCAGGCTTCGTCTCCACCAGTTCCAGCTTTTATTTCCATAATGATAACATTTTTTTCCTTCTGGCCAAAACCGTCATTCTCTTTTTCAAGTTCTTCGTTGAATTGAGTTTTTTGGTCCTCTAATTTATCAATTTCTTGTTTTATCATTACAATCATTTCGGGGCTTGACTCTCTGTTAAGCATTTTTTGGGTATCAAATATCTTGCGGTTAATTTCTTCTAATTGGTTTAATTTACTTGAGAATTTTTTCAATTCGTTGTATTTTTTTGAAATCTCTTTTAATTTTTCGGAATCATTGTATATATCCGGATTTTGAAGCTGTTTTTCTAATTCTTCTATTTCCTTTTTTGTTCCTTTATTGTTTTCCATATTAAGATTTCTTTTTTTTCGTTTCTTTTTTTTCGTTTTGGACTTCTTTAACTTTCTTTTTTTCTCCTTTCTTTTTGGTTTTTGTTTTAGAATTTTGGAGGTCCTTTGATTTTTTGATTATTTTTTCATATCTTTCTAATCTTCCAGCAGTATCAATGAATTTTTGTTTTCCAGTATAAAGGGGATGGCACTGAGAACATATTTCAATTTGCATTTTTTCTTTAGTAGAGCCAACCACAAATTTTGCCCCACAGGAGCAATTAATTGTTGCTTTAGGATAATATTTAGGGTGAATTTCTTTTTTAGCCATATATTTGTTTTAAATATTATTAGATAAAGTAGATTCAAGTTGCTACAGCAATTAGAATTGTAGATTACTGATTGCCATATTTTTTGTTCCAATGTTCTTATGCTCTAATGTTTTATGAACATTGGTGCCGCTGGTCGGACTCGAACCGACACAAGCTTGCGCTCATGGCATTTTGAGTGCCACGTGTCTACCAGTTCCACCACAGCGGCCCAGGGGACTGTCCCCGAATGGGGACTGTCCCCATTATATTAGCAGATTATTATACTTTTTTCAATTGACTTTTGGGACATTCTTTGTTGCTGCATTTTACTTTTTCTCCCGCTTTAACCATTAAGCTTTTACATTCAGGGCATTTTTCTCCGGTTGGTTCATCCCAGAGAGCAAAGTCACATTTTGGCCAACCAGAACAACCATAAAAGAATTTTCCTTTACGAGTTCTTTTTTTGACGATTTCTCCTTCTTGGCATTTGGGGCATTTGATTCCAGTTTTTTCACTATTATTCTGATTATTATTTCCTCCTCCTAAGTTTTTGGTGAATCGGCATTTAGGGAATCCGGAACAAGCCAAAAATTTTCCAAAACGTCCAGTTTTAATCACCAATTCTTCTCCGCATTTAGGACATTTTTCATCAGTTTTTTCATCAGTGAATTTTTTACTAATTTGTTCTTCTTTTTCCATAAGATTTTTTTTAAAAGGTTTGTAAAAATTATCAAGAATGGTAATATATTTTTTTTTCTTTTGAGCTATCTCGTCTAAATCGTTTTCCATTTGAGCAGTAAAGTTATAGTCTACTATTTGAGGAAAGTGT
The DNA here is from genome assembly GCA_964507075.1 of uncultured Gammaproteobacteria bacterium. GTDB lineage: Bacteria > Patescibacteriota > Patescibacteriia > UBA2591 > UBA6264 > JAIPGN01. The sequence continues at coordinate 26,148 of CAZDOL010000001.1, read as the reverse complement.
TCCTCCAGCAATTCATTGACTAATCGCCCTGTTTCTGTGGGTTGGAATTTTTTTTGTTTTTTGTAAACATAATTCCTGGATTGAATAGTAGAAATAGTAGGAGAATAAGTGGAAGGCCGACCAATGCCTATTTCTTCTAATTTTTTTACTAAACTGGCCTCAGTGTATTGGGCGGGAGGTTCGGTAAAATGTTGTAGGGAGTCAATTTTAATCAATTCTAATTTTTGTCCAACATTGAAATTTGGAAGGGAAGTTTCTTTTTGTTTCTCTGGATATATTTTTAACCATCCCGGAAATTTTATTTTTAATCCGCGAGCTCGTAGTTGATATTTAAATGCACTGATATCCAAAGAAGTTGAGGTTAAAATTGCCTTGCTCATTTGAGAGGCAAGAGCTCTTTTCCATATTAAATTATATAATTTATATTGTTTTTCGTCTAAATATGACTTAATTTCTTCTGGTTTTCTAAAAACAGATGTAGGGCGAATAGCTTCATGGGCTTCTTGACTGGTTTTGGATTTTGTTTTGTAATGGCGAATTTCAAGACATTCTGGTCCATATTTTTCAGTTATTAGTTTTTGACTCTCTCCTAAAAATTTTTCGCTTAAGCTTAGAGAGTCAGTACGCAAATAGGTGATTAAACCGACTATCTTTTTGTCTCCCAGATTTATGCCCTCATAAAGTTTTTGAGCGATGAACATAGTTTGTTTTACAGAAAACCCCAATTTAGTATTAGCTTCTTGTTGGAGGCTACTGGTAGAGAAAGGGGGCAGGGGAGATTTATTTATTTCGCGAGTAGCAAGGTTAATAATTTTATATTTTGCTTTTTTTAAATTTTGACATATTTCTTTGGCTTTTTGAGAAGAATTAATTTCAAATTTGGTAAAAGTATGGTCATTTTCTTGTCGGAGATTAGCTTCTAAAGGATTATTTTTGTCTCCCAAAAAAGCACTAATCGTCCAATATTCTTGAGGTTTAAATTTTTTTATTTCTTTCTCTCTGTCCATAATTAGTTTAACCGTAGGGGATTGAACTCTGCCGGCAGATAGTCCTTTGAAAATTTTTTTCCAGAGCAAGGGCGAAAGTTGGTATCCAACTAAACGGTCTAAAACGCGTCGAGCCTGTTGGGCATTTACTAAATCTAAGTTAATTTCCCTGGGATTTTTGAGAGCTTCTTTTATTGCTTCTTCGGTAATTTCATGAAAACTAATGCGATAGGTTTTTTGACCCTTTTTTTGGACTGTTTCTAAAATTTGTTGTAAATGCCAAGCAATGGCCTCTCCTTCTCTATCTTCATCACTAGCAAAATATATCTTGTCGGCGTCTTTGGCAATTTTTTTGAGCTGATTAACTATTTTACGTTTTTTGGTAGGGATAACATATTGCGGTTCAAAATTGTGCTCAACATCAACCCCTATCTTGCTTTTCGGCAAATCACGGACATGACCGTTACAAGATTCAATAATAAAATTTTTCCCCAAGAAATGGGAAATTGTTTTAGCTTTGGTTGGAGATTCAACAATGATTAAATCCATAAAGTTATTCTTATTTTTGGGGTCTGACCCCAACTTACTATGCCTTGCAAACTTACTCTTAGAGCGTATTTTAAGACAGTTTTTTTAAAAAGTGATATTTTTTCAATATTAGTATTTTAATTATTGCAAAAATTTAATTTTTATTACTTGAGTTTTACTGATTTCTTAAAATCCGTCAACCCTTGATGAGTTAACCCTTGATTTATATATCGGTGCCTTATATATCGGTGCCTGGCACCGAAATTAGGTGTTCTAATGTGGCTTTATAATCACAAAATAAGAGCATGATAACTAATTTACCCGTATATTGGGTAAATTTTATTTGCGAGTTTGTGCTACTCCATTTTCGGTTCAATTATTTTTTTTATTTTTTCTTCGTCAATTTCTTCTTTTACAAATTGCACATAATCACAAAAATCGCTTTTTTGTGGTTGTTTGCCACAAAAAATATTTAAAAATTCTTCTGCGTCAACAATTTGAAATAATTTTTTCTCAGAAAGAACAATACTTTTTCTGTTTTTAGGATAACATTTTTGATAATAAATTACAAAACTGCTCCAAAAATAATCTTCTGGCGCAGTTACTAAGTGAGCTCTATCTGCGTTGCGATGAATATACCTAGAAACTTCCATAAAGTAATTTTCATCTTTTATGTGACTGGCATAAAACCTGTCTTGAAAGAGGTGTCCAGATGAGTCGTAAACGTGATTAATATATTTAGCGTAACGAAAATTGATAAAATGCATAATATCGGAAACAGTGTCTTCTCTTAGTTGAATTTGCAAATGATAATGATTTGGCATTAAAGATAAGGTAAAAATAAAAAAACGAAAACGCTTTTTAGCCTCAATAAGAATGGATAAAAATTTTTGAAAATCCTGTTTTTTTCTAAAAATCTTTTTTTGATTATTGCCACGACAAACAATATGAATATGACTGCTGGGATAATCAATTAATTCTCGTAATTTTCTCGGCATAATTATTTTATTTTTTATTATTTATTTACCCAATATATGGGTAAATTTAAATTTTTGGCTTAAAACACTGAGCCACAAAGGGTTTAAAGAGGTTGTTCTTCGGTGCCAGGCACCGTTTGCGTATAAATAACGTCAAGTTTTACTGATTTCTTAAAATTCGTCAACCCTTAACATTTAGGGCTTCGGTAATTCAGTAATGACTTCAATTATTTCTTCTGGGTTGGTTACTAAACGAGCGCCCATTTTAATAAGATAATTGCATCCTTCAGAATTGAGATCATTAATACGACCCGGAACCACAAAAACCTCTCTTCCTTGTTCTATGGCTGTTCGCGCGGTTATTAAAGCTCCTGATTTTCTGGGGGCTTCAATGACTAAGACGCCCAAACTAAGACCAGAAACAATACGGTTGCGAGCAGGAAAAGTTTTTTTTGTTGGGCTAGTATTTGGGGAATATTCGCTTATAACTGCTCCGCCTGAAACGAGAATTTCTTGAGCTAATTTTTGATGAGCAGAAGGGTAAATAATATTAAGGCCCGAACCAAGGACGGCAATGGTGCGCGCTTTTTTTTCTAAAGCAATGCGATGAGCTAATCCATCAACTCCAAGTGCCAAGCCACTGATAATCGTTATGCCTGCCTCAGCTAATGCTTCTGCAAAAAGGCGTGTGGTTTGTTGTCCATAATTAGAAATTCTACGAGTTCCCACTATAGCTAAAGGATATTTTTCTTCTTTTTTTAATTCACCAGAAACATAAAGTTTTGAAGGAGGGTCATATATCTTTTTTAATAATTCTGGATAATTTTTGTCTTTAATTGTTAATATTTGGATTGACATTTTGTTGTTTTGTGATATAATTTAAATATCAAGGAGGTGCTATGCACATTGAAATAACGAAAGTTCAAAAAAATCACGAAGGAAAAGTTGTTAGGGTGGAGGCCCTAGTTGGCCATCATCTGGATTTCGTCTTTGTCAAAAGCAAGGATGGCAAAATCCACGAAATACTTTCTTCTTATATAGGGTATAAGGCTATAAGGGCCAGGCTTTGGAGAAGAGTGTGTGGAGTTTTTTCTCCCAAAGCAAAAGAGAGTGATTCTCAAACAACTTTTAACTTTTAACTCACGCTCTGGAACTGAAAAATTTCAGAGCGTTTCCCTTTTTTGAAAAATAAGATAGAATATAAGATATGACTAAAATAATTTTAAGTGGAGGGGGAACAGGTGGTTCAGTGAGTCCTTTGTTGGCTATAGCCCAAGAAATTAAAGAGATGAAACCAGATGCAGATTTTTTATTTGTGGGTACGAAAAAGGGGATTCCCGAAAGAGCCATGATTAAACCCTTTCCATATATTAAATACCAATCAATTTCTTCTGGCAAGCTAAGAAGATATTTTTCTCTATATAATCTGACAGATTTATTTTTGATTTTAAAAGGATTTATTCAATCTTTTTTTATTATTTCAAAATTTAAACCGCAAGCTGTATTGTCAGCAGGAGCATTTGTTTCCGTGCCATTGGCTTGGGTGGCTTGGATATTGAGAGTGCCAGTTTTTATTCACCAACAAGATGTTCGTCCTGGTTTGGCCAATAAGTTGATGGCTAAGGTTAGTAAAAAAATTACTGTTAGTTTTGAAAAATCTTTAGAAAGTTTTTCCTTGAATAAAACAATTTTAACTGGTAATCCAGTTTCTCCTAAGATTTTAACAGGGGAGAGAGAAAAAGCAATTAATAGATTTGAATTAAAATCTAATTGGCCTTGTTTGTTGATAATGGGCGGGGGAACCGGAGCATTAGAAATTAATCAAGCTATTGAAGAAATAATTTTTGATTTAATAAAATTTTGTCAGGTTATTCATTTGACTGGTTCTCAAAAAAAATCAGGAAAATTTATTCACGACAATTATCATCAAATTGAGTTTTTAAAACAAGAAGATTTGGCTAATATTTATTTACGCGCAGATTTGGTTATTTCTCGGGCTGGACTTGGAGCCCTTACTGAATTAAGTATTCTTAAAAAACCTGCTATTATTATTCCTATTTTTGGTTCACATCAGGAAGTTAATGCTAATTATTTTGCTGAAAAAAAAGCAATTGTTTTATTTGGGCGCAAAAAGATAGATTCTCAGAACCTATTAATTAAAGTTAAAGAATTAATTTTAGATAATAAACAAAGGTCATTATTGAGTTTAAACATTTCTAAATTAGCTAACATTGAAGCTAGCAAGAAAATTAGCAAAATTATTTTAGAAAATATTAGCACTTAGACTTGACGACTGCTAATTAGTTGTTTATAATAAAACAGGAATATTTTTTGTTCCAATGTTCCAATGTTCTAATGTTCCAATGATTATTTTTATGACCAAAAGACAAGAAGAAATATTTAAAATTATTCTAGGAGAATATGTCAAAACCGCTCAAGCAGTTAGCTCAGAATATTTATCTGCCAAACTAGAGCCCAAGGTTAGCTCTGCTACCATTAGAGCGGAGATGGTTGACTTGGCGCAACAAGGCTATTTGTGGCAAGAGCATACTTCTGCTGGTAGAACTCCAACACTTAAAGGGTTTCGTTATTTTGTTTCCCATCTTTTGCCTAAGGCAGGAATGGCCCCTAAGTCTGAGAAAAAGAAATTAGAAAAGGTTAGGCCTAAAAATTTTGATCAATTAACTTTAGCCAAAGAATTAGTCAAAGAGATTGCTTGTTTGAGCGGAGAACTGGGCATTCTTAAATTTGATGATAATTCTTTTTACTATACTGGATTTGCGCGTCTTTTTGGTCAGCCAGAATTTCAAAATGCTTTAATTTTGCAGGAATTTTCACAGATTGTTGATCACTTAGATGCTATTATGTTAGATCTTTTTGATTCTATTGGTGGAGAAACCCAAATTTTGATGGGAGAGAAAAATCTTTTTAGTGGTTCTTGCAGCGCTATTTTAACTCGTTGTAATTTGCTGGGAAGCGTAGATTGTGGACTGATAGGAATTTTGGGGCCGATTAGAATGAATTATAATAGGAATTTGGCTCTTATTGAAAGCGTTAAAGAAATAATAAACGAGGAATTAATTTTTGAAGATTAGACATATATGCAAGAAAAAGAAATAAAAAAATTAAAAAAGAAATTAGAAGAAGAACGCATTAAATCACAAGAGCATTTAAAGGGATGGCAACGCGCTAAGGCCGATTATATAAATCGCGAGAAAGGGATTGATAGGGAAAAAGAATCTTGGATTAAATTTTCTAACTCTAAATTGATTTTAGATCTATTAAATTTTTTAGATAGCTTTAATCAATGCTTAAAGCATATTCCAAAAGAGTTAAAGGGTAAAGAATGGGTTCAGGGAGTCGTTCAAATTAAAGGGCAGTTTGAAAATTTTTTGAAAGCCCATGAAGTAGAAAAAATAAAAACTACTGGAGAACCCTTTGACCCAAGTTGCCACGAGGCAGTAGACAGAGTATCTTCTGACAATTTTCAAAATATAGTGGCCAGCGAAGTGCAGGCTGGATATAAAATGGGGGAACACATTATTCGTGTAGCAAAAGTAATTATTAAATAAAATTTAGTAAATAAAATATTGCATTTATTATTAATGCAATATTAAATGAGGTATAAATTATGAGCAAGATTATTGGTATTGACTTAGGAACATCTAATTCTGCCGCCGCTTATATGGAGGCAGGTAAGTCAAAAATGATTCCATCGGCTGAAGGTACTACAGTAGTGGGGGGAAAGGCCTTTCCTTCTTGTGTTGCCTTTACTAAGGATGGACAATTATTAGTAGGGGAACCAGCTCGTCGTCAAGCGGTTGCTAATCCAGAAGGCACAGTATTTTCTGCTAAAAGAAAAATGGGAACTGATCATAAATATAAAATTTTTGATAAGGAATATACTCCCCAGCAAATTTCAGCTTTCATTCTTCAAAAAATTAAAAAGGACTCAGAACTATATTTTGGAGATAAGGTGGAAAAAGCAGTTATTACTGTTCCAGCTTATTTTAATGATGCTCAGCGTCAAGCAACCAAGGATGCTGGAGCTATCGCCGGTTTAGAAGTAGTTCGTCTAGTTAATGAGCCCACAGCAGCTTCTTTTGCATATGGTTTAGATAAGTCCGAAGGGAAAGATCAGCAGGTTCTTGTTTTTGATATGGGAGCTGGAACCCTTGATGTGACTATTATGAATTTTGGCGAAGGAGTATTTGAGGTTATCTCCACCTCGGGCGATACTGCATTGGGGGGAACAGATATGGATGAGATTTTGGTCAATGATATTGTTGGTTCTTTTAAAAATGAACAGGGGATTGATCTTTCAAATGACAAAATGGCCATGCAAAGAATTAGAGAAGCAACAGAGAAAGCAAAAATTGAACTTTCTTCTACCTTAGAAACAGAAATTAATTTGCCTTTTATTACTGCAGATAAGCAAGGGCCAAAGCATATGTTGAAGAAAATTACCCGAACCAAATTAGAAGAACTAGTAAAATCTATTGTAGAACGTTGTCGCAAATCCATTGAGCAAGCCATGAAAGATGCTAAATTGAATCCTGCCAGCGTAGAAAAAGTTGTTTTAGTGGGGGGTCCAACCAGAATGCCTATTGTTCAAAAATTTATTGAAAATATTTTTGGAGATAAGGTAGCCCGCGGCGTTGATCCAATGGAATGTGTAGCTATGGGAGCTGCTATTCAGGCTGCTATTTTAGGAGGAGAGGAAGAAGTTAAAGATGTTTTACTTTTGGATGTTACGCCCCTAACTTTAGGAATTGAAACTTTAGGAGGAGTAATGACTCCGCTTATTGAAAGAAATACTACTATTCCGGCTGAAAAATCTCAGACTTTTTCTACAGCTGCTAATAGTCAAACCTCCGTGGAAATACATGTTCTTCAAGGAGAAAGACCCATGGCTTCAGCTAATCGCACTTTAGGTCGTTTTATTTTAGATAGTATTCCTCCAGCACCTCGGGGCATTCCTCAGATAGAAGTTAAATTTGATATTGATGCTAGTGGTATTTTAACGGTTAGCGCCAAAGATAAAGCCACCAACAAAGAACAACATATTACCATTAAAGATTCCTCTGCGCTTTCTAAAGAAGAAATTGAGAAAATGAAGAAAGAAGCCGAGAAATTTGCTAGCGAAGATCGTAAACAAAAAGAAATGATTGATATAAGGAATAAAGCCGATAATTTAATCTACACTTGCGAAAAGACAATTAAGGATGCAGGTGACAAGATAAAGCCAGAAGATAAAAAGACAGTTGAAGAAAAAATTGAAGAGCTTAAAAAAGTTAAAGATGGGCAGGATTTAGAGGCCTTAAAAAAAGTTAATCAAGAATTAGAAGATACTATCCAAAAAATGGGAGCGGCTATGTATGAAGAGGCTAAAGCTAAGGCTGGTCCCGATCAATCAGCACCATCAGAATCAAAGGAAGGTGGCCCAAAAGAAGAAGATGATTCAAAAAAGAATGACGAACAAGAACCAATTGAGGGAGAGTTTGAAGAAGAGCCCCAAAAATAAACATAGATATTATGAAATTTATATCACTTAAATATTTTGTGTTTTCTTTTTTGATTTTATCGGTAGTTATTTTGTTGTTTTGGCGTTTGTCTTTGTTCTTTGTTTATCCCAACTTAATCCATTTAGGGCAATTAGGAATTCTATATTTAATATTTCTCACCTTCATTTCTTTGTTCTTCTTTCTGATGGATAATCGCTATTTCGTTTATTCCACCCTTCTGTTATTATTTTTTTCTTTTTTTCTTTTTTTCGGTTTTAACGAGATTTATTTTTTAACAGGTTTCTTGGTTTTTTTATTGTTGAGTGCAGGATATGAATATTCACGCCGTGATAGAGAACAAAGAATTAGATTGTCGCTTAGAAAATCTTGTTTTAAGGGATTATCATTTGTTGTTTTGGCAATATCTTTGTTGTTGGCTGTGATATATTATTTTAATCCTTTGTTAGCAATAGACCAACAAGCCCTTGAGATTCCTACTCAGGTTTTTAAGCCATTGGTTAATCTATCGAATGAAATTATTTCTAATTCCTTGCCCACTGGTTTAAACCAAACAGGATTAGTTAATTTAGAGAATAGGGGAATTGAGATTAAGTTAGCTCAAAGCGTTAATCAAGGCCTGAAAGAGTTTATAGGGCCATACTCTAAAGAGATTTCTATTGGTATTGCAGTAGCTTTGTTTTTGGCTTTGAGATTTGCGGGTATGATTTTAATAATAGTGTCAATTATTCTAGCGAGAATCATATTTTATATTTTATTTATTTGCAAAGTGGTTAAAATTGACTCTCAAATGAAATCAGCTGAGGTTATAAAATTTTAGAAAACAAAAAATTCATAAATGGTGGTTTAAAAAGTTTGGTGGCTGAGCCACCAAACTTTTTGGTTATAAGGGGTTGCCCCCACACCATAACAGCAATGCATTTTTAATGCGAACTATCCTTCAACGGCTTAATCTATTTTTTGCAAAAAATTTACTTTGCTTTAAAAAAATTAAAAAATGCGAGAAAGCCCACCACACCTATACATAGGTGTGGGGATAAACATTATTGCTGTTTGGTGTGGGGGTTGCTGATTTTTTTTATTCTGTTAAGATAAGAAAACTATATAAGCAATTAACTAATATTATATTTATTTTATGCCCATTAAGAAAGTGTTGAAAAAAGAGAAAACAGAAAAAAAACCGATTAAAAAAGTTGTTAAAAAAATAACTAAGAAAAAAACAACAGTTAATCACAAAACTTTGCGCAAAGCTGTTCCCAAGAAGAAAGCGCCTGCCTTCAAGGCAATTAAATCTGTTAATAAGCCAAAGATTCAAACCAAAAGCGCAAAACAATCTATAGTTATTTGGGCAACCGGCAAAAGGAAAACGGCCATTGCTCGCGTAAAGTTTTATTCTGATGGTTCGGGAGATGTTTTTATCAACAAAAAACCGCTTGCATCTTGTTCTTTGGTTCCTGGTTTAAGAAAAATTATTTTAGAACCTTTGGTTTTATTGAAAAGAGAGAAAGATTTCTCGATTAAAGCTAATGTTAAGGGAGGGGGCATTAAAAGTCAGGCTGAAGCTGTGCGTTTAGGAATTACTCGCGCTTTAGTCATTTTTAATCCTGAATGGAGAAAAGAACTAAAATCAGAAGGTTTCCTTCGCCGAGACCCACGCAAGAAAGAAAGGAAGAAACCTGGCCTGAAAAGAGCGCGCCGTGCTCCACAATGGTCAAAACGGTAAAGATTTTGTCAGACAAAATCAAACCCGTAGGGTGAAGATTTTTCAGCAACAAAACCTTTACCCTGTTAAATAATTTTAAATTTTCATAGAATAGCATGTTATATTATGTTTATATTTTGCAATCTTTAAAAGATAATAAATTCTATGCAGGTTATACAAAAAATTTAAAATTAAGATTTAAGGAACACCAAGAAGGGAATGTAAAATCTACGACAAACAGAAGACCATTAGAATTGATTTATTATGAAGCTTCTTTGAACGAAAGGGACGCCAGACATAGAGAAAAGTATTTCAAAACTTATCTCGGCAAAATGTTTTTAAAAAATCGCCTTAAATCTTATTTAACAGGGTACTCAAATTTGTAACGAAATTTCCTTCGCTACTTCGTAACTTGTAAATTTCGACAAATTTAGTATGATTTCTACAGCTAAGAACACTTTCTATTTGTTGGTTGCTTATGGTTACCAGAAGGTGGTAGCGCTTTTTTATTTTATTCTCTTGGCTCGTTATTTGGGAGCGGATAATTTTGGCAAATATACTTTTGCAATTTCTTTTACAGCACTGTTTGCTGTTTTAATAGATGTTGGATTGTTTGCTGTTTTAACCAGAGAAATTGCTCGTAACAAAGAAAAAACCAAATCTTATTTCGGAAATATATTAACATTTAATATTATCAGCAGTGTGCTGGTTTTTTTTATAATCTATTTGGCCATTAACCTTTTAGATTATCCTCTTTTGACCAAACAATTAGTTTATTTGAATATTTTGGTTATTTTTTTGGATGCTTTAGCGCTTTGTTTATATCATGTTTTTAGGGGCCACTTAAATTTAAAATTTGAAAGCTTAGGGATTGTAGTCCATAAAACAATTATGCTGATTGTCGGTTTAATACTGATTTATTTACGAGCTCCAGTTATTTTTATGGTTTTGCCTTTAGTAGCCGGAAGTTTTTTTTATTTAATCAACGCAGTAATTTTTTTCAAAAAGAAAATGCATTCTTGGCCATGGCCACGTTTTAATGGGAAAACTATGAAATCTCTGTTGGTCTTGGCTTGGCCATTTTTTGTAACTGCTATTTTTGCCAAAATTTTTGCTACCAGCGATACCATTCTTCTTTCCCTTCAATCTGGAGATAAATTCGTTGGTTGGTATAGCGCTGCTCAAAAATTGGTTTTAGCATTTTTGTTATTAATCGCCGGCTCCTTAAGCACAGCACTTTATCCTTCTTTTAGTTATTATTTTGTCCATTCTAGAGAGTATCTTAAAAAACTTTTTACTCAAGGGATTTTTTATATGATTTTAATAACTATTCCTTTGGCGCTAGGTTTGATTGTCTTAGCGCGACCAATAGTTTTATTTGTCTACGGCCCTGATTATCTCTCAGCTGTTCCAGCTCTGATTATTTTAGCCGCTGCTTTACCTTTTATGTTTTTGGATTATATAATCAGTGGATTTTTAAATGCCTGCGAAAAGCAAAAGATCAACACTTTAATTCATGGTCTGGGAGCTGGAATTTTTATAGCTCTTAATTTATTTTTAGTTCCTTTATTTTTTCATGTGGGCTCTAGTTGGGCAGTTTTAATTAGTTTTTCTTTTTTGTTTGTTTTAGAAATTTATTGGAGTCGGAAAATCATCAAGATTAATTGGCGATATTTATTTCAAAAATTTGTTTTAGTTTGTTTGGTTGGTTTGCTGATGAGCGCGGTTTTGTTGATGACTAAAGACAGGTTGCCCTTAATTATAACTGTGATTATAGGAACTGCGGTTTATTTCATCTTTGCCTATGTCTTGGGACTAATAAAAAAAGAAGAATTATTATTTTTAACTACGATTATTAAAAACAAAAAACAAAATGAATTATGAAATAATTATGTTCAATATGTCTAGTTATTCTGAATGGCAACATGGAGTTGTTAATCGTAATTATCATATTTTAAATTATTTTTTACAAGATAAAGACGTAAAGAGGGTAATAGCAGTTGATTTTTTGCCTTTTACTTTCAAAAGAGTAATCAGAAATTATTGGGAAAATATTATTCAAGGACCAAAAGGAAAGGTTGTTTATAGAGACTTAACAACTAGATGTGTTAGAATAGATAGAGAGGGAACAGAGCTTTATATATTCTCTACTATTGATTCTATTTTTTCTCATAAAAGGGTTATTAAAAAATTAAATAAAGTTTTTGAAAAAAGTGTTCAAGCGTATAGAATAATCTATTCTTGTTTTCCTATGTTTGTTGATTATTTTTCAAATATAAAGGTGGATTTAACAATTTTTGACGCTATTGATAATTGGGTTGAGCATCCTTCTTTTAAAAAACATCAAAACGTTTTAAGAAAGAATTATAAAATTATTTGCGAAAAAAGTGATTTAATTTTTACAGTATCTGAAGGCCTGAAAGATTTTTTCAAAGATCAAGAAAGAATCAAAGACGTTCACTGGATTCCTAATGGAGTTGATGTTAATCATTTTGCCCCAACCACTACAGGGTCAGACCATGTAGTAAGCGGTGTAAGCGATGTTTTAAGGCCAGTTATTGGTTATTTGGGTACAATACAACATAGATTTGATGTAGAATTATTAGAATATTTAGCAAAGAACAATCCAAAGAAATCTTTTGTTTTAGCTGGACCAATCTGGAAATTAGATGTCAGAAAAAGATTAGAAAAATACAAAAATATTTATTTAACGGGAAGGATTCCATATTCTCAAGCTCCAGATTATGTTAATTCTTTTGATGTGGCTATTATTCCGCATAAAATAGATAAATTTATAGAATCTACCTATTCTCTTAAACTTTTGGAATATTTATCTTGTGGAAGACCAGTAGTTACAACCCCTACGCCAGATACTGAGAAATTCAAAGATGTCATTTATAGAGCAGGAGATTATGAAGATTTTAATCAGAAAATAAATTTAGCACTTAGAGAAGATGATTCATTATTAAGAGAAAAAAGAACAGAAAGAGTTAAACGAGAATCATGGGAAATAAAGTTGGGCGAGATGATGGAGAAAATATTAAATAAAATTCGAAGCACGAAATCCGAAATCCGAAACAATATCAAAATATAAAATCCTAAATTTTAAAAACCCTAAACTCTAATTTTCTAAATCCTAAACAATATCAAAATTCAAATGTTCAAAATACAAAACGTCCCGATGGCAAAGCCATCGAGGATCCTCGATAAAATCGGGATTTAGAATTTTGAGTTTAAAAAATTTGCCCGGCCTTCGTAGCTGAAGCTACTTCGGCGGAGTAGGCAATTTGTTTAGAAATTAGAAATTAGAAATTAGAAATTTAAGCGAAGCGATTATGGTTTTATCAATTATTATTGTTAATTGGAATGTAAAGCATTATTTAGAAAGATGCTT
>CAZDOL010000001.1:0-12939 GCA_964507075.1 uncultured Gammaproteobacteria bacterium | reverse complement strand
TTTTATCAATTATTATTGTTAATTGGAATGTAAAGCATTATTTAGAAAGATGCTTGCTTTCTGTTATTAAGAATACTTCTGATTTGGATTATGAAATTATCGTGATTGATAATAATTCTACGCGTGATGACAGCAAGGAATTTTTAGCCAGTTTTAAAACTGAAGCAAATGTGAAAATTGTTCTTAATAATCAAAATTTAGGTTTTGCCAAAGCTAATAATCAAGGCATAAAACAAGCTCAAGGAGAATATGTTTTGTTACTGAATCCAGATACAGAGATTATAGAAAGGGGGAGTTTAGCAAAAGCAGTTGAGTTGATGAAAAAAAATAAGGACTGGGGAGTTTTGGGTTGTCGTTTATTGGAGGCCAATAAACAAACACAATTATCAGTTAGAAATTTTCCTAAACTTATTCCCCAGATAATGATTTCTTTAAAACTACATCATGTTTTTCCGCGAGCTAAAGTATTGCAAAACTATTTTCAACTTAATTTTGATTATAAGAAAACAGTTTCAGTAGACCAAGTTATGGGAGCTTTTCTGATGACCAAGAGAGAGGTTTTGTCTAAAATTGGTATGTTAGATGAAAAATTTTATATTTGGTTTGAGGAAGTTGATTTTTGCAAAAGAACAAAAAAGGCGGGATGGAAAGTGGTTTATTCTCCGGAGCCAACCATTGTTCATTATGGGTCTCAAAGTTTTGCCCAAGTTCTTTCATTAGCTAAACAAAAGATTTATAACAGAAGCGCAATTTATTATTTTAAAAAACATCATCCCTGGAAAGTTGGATTTTTATCATTTTTTTATCCTTTAAGTCTATTTTTGGCTTGGATAAGCGGTTTATTTTTGGTAATTAAAAAAATATTCAGAAAGCAAAATGTCAAAATTTATTAATTCTCTTTTTAAAATTCGATTTTTAGTTTATGCATATTTTGTATTCCAATTCTTATCTCTGCTTGGTCGTTCTTGGCCAGGATTGCAAGAAATAATTTTTCTTTTAATTATTCTTGCAGCCATTATTTTTAGTTGGTGCAAGATTGAATACGGTTTTTTATTTTTATTATTTGAGTTTTTGGCTGGACACGAAGGACATTGTTTTAGCTTTAGGGGCATTTCTCTCCGCTTGTCTTTATTTCTTGTAATAATGCTAGTTTGGTTTTTTAGAAAAGTTTTTTGGCCTAAATTTTCTTTTAAAAAATTAAAAAATTTAATTCTTTTAGATAAATCTCCTTTATCTTTTGCTCTTTTGGCTTTTTTGTTTGTAGTTATTTTTTCTTTGTGTCGTGGATGGTTTATTAATAACAAATTTTTAGCTCTTAAAGATTTTTTAAATTATTCTTATTTCTTTTTAATCTTCCCTTTGTCAGAAGTAATAGGGAATAGATTTTTCCAAAAAAGAGGCAAACAAATTATTCAAGCAGGGATTATAGGTATTTCTCTTTTGACAATTATAGTTCTCTTTCTTTTTGCGACTGGATTAGTAAGTGTGCACGATCAATTTTACTGGTGGTGGAGACAAACAGTTTTCGGTAAGGCAACTTCAGCTGGTAATAATTTTTTTCGGATTGTCAGTTCAGCACATCTTTTGATTTTGCCTTTCTTTTTAATTCTCCTTAGTTTTCTGGCTAATCGTTCTACCAGAAAAAAGAGTGTTATTTTTTTGTGCATTTTAGCAAGCTTAGCATTTTTGATAAATTTCTCTCGTGCTTATTTTTTGGGTTTATTTTTGGGATTGATTTTTTTGGCCCAAGGGTTAAAATTTAAAAAATGGATAGTTTTCTTTTTAATAATAGTAATTTTTTTGATTACTGAATTTGGAGTTCTTAATTTTTTAATAAATCAAAATCCAAATATAGCTTATTTACAACAGAGAATGAGAAGCATTACTTCTCCTGACGATGAATTAAGCGCCTCTACTCGTTTGTCTATTTTGCCACGTTTATTAGAAAAGATAAAAGAAAAACCGATTTTTGGATACGGCTTAGGTTCAACTATATCTTATTTAAATCCTCTTTCTCAAAAAGAAGACATTACGTTCCATATTGATTGGGGCTATCTGGAGATTTGGCTAGAATTAGGATTATTAGGTTTGATTTTATATTGTTTTATTTTAGCAATTATTTTTTATCAGGGGCGACAATTATTTCAAAGAGCTCAAGGCAACATCAAACGACAGAGATTGATTGTTGGTTTGGGCGCTGGCTTATTAAGTTTAGTGGTAGCAACTATTACTGGCCCATATTTATTTCATGCTTTAGGAATTTTTTATTTAATTTCAGTTATTATCATTTTTAACCATGAATCCAAAAAAGAAGAGAAGCTCTAAAATATTGATTCAAATTGTTACTTGGAATAGTCGTTTTTTTATAGAGAATTGTCTTGATTCAGTTTTTGCTCAAACTTATAAAGATTTTTCAATTTTAATTATTGACAATGCTTCCACTGACAAAACCATTGAATTTGTTAAAGAGAAATATTCATCTTTTAAAAATTTGTTTATTTTGAAAAATGTTCATAATTTAGGCTTTGCCCCCGCACACAATCAGGGTTTTAATATTAGCCAATCAGATTTTATTTTAGTAATGAATCCAGATGTTGTTTTAGAACCAGATTTTTTAAAGAAATTGATAGCAACGATGGAAACCAACCATCGTATTGGTAGTTGCTCGGGCAAGTTATTAAAAATGAAATTTAATAATTCAGAAACAAAGGTAAAGGGCATTAAGACAGATATTATTGATAGTACTGGTCTTTTAATTAAAAAATCAGGACAAACAATCGACCGAGGGGAAGGAGAAGAGGACAAGGGGCAATACGACAAAGAAAATGATGTTTTTGGCCTTTCTGGTGCTTGCGTTTTGTATCGTCGCAAAGCATTAGAAGATGTTAAAATTCCCAGAAGTAAGGGATATGAATATTTTGATGATGACTTTTTCGCTTATAAGGAGGACGTTGACTTGGCTTGGCGTTTAAATTTACGTAACTGGAAAAATGTTTATGTTCCTGAAGTTAAAGCTTATCATTTTCGCGCAGGAGCTCCCAAATCTAAACGATTTTGTCAATCTCCTTTGATAAATTTTTATTCTTTCCGTAATCATCTTTGGATGTTAATTAAAAATATTCATTCATCAATTTTTTGGCGAAATATAGGTCATATTTTTGTTTATTTGGCGCTTAAAAAAACATATTTGTTTTTTACTCAGCCCAAAATTTTATTTCAGAGCGGTTTTTCTTTCTGGAAAAAGTTTTTTAAAATTATTCGCAAAAGAAAATATATTATGAGAAAAGCAAAAGCTAGTCCAGAAAAAATTAATAAATGGTTTGTATAATGACAAACCCGTCGGGTTTGTCATTAGGCCTACCTGCTGGCAGGCAGGAATTAGAAATTAGAGATTTTATACTATATGTTGTCTATTATCGTCCTAAATTATAATAATGTTAATCTTCTTGAGAAATGTCTGAAAAGCATTTTAAGCGCTCAAATCAAAATAGATTATGAGCTTATTGTGATTGATAATAACTCACAAGACAAAAGTAGGGAATTTTTATCTCAACTTAACTTAGCTCCAGTTAAAACGCAAGTGGTTTTTAATAATCATAATTCTGGTTATGCCACTGGCAACAATCAGGCAGTTAAATTGGCTCAAGGAGATTATATTTTTATTTGTAATCCAGATATTATCATCCTGCCAGGAGCTATTGAAAAGCTTTACTCTTATTTAAATAGTCATCAAGAAGTTGGTATGGTGGGTCCGCAATTATTGAATTTAGACCATACTGTTCAACATTCTTGTTGTCGTTTTCCTCATTGGTATACTCCCTTTTTAAGGAGAACTTTTTTTGGAGGATTACCTTTATTAAAGAACAAGCTCAAAAAATATTTAATGTACGACTATGATCATAGAAAAGAAAAAGAAGTTGATTGGATGATAGGAGCTGCTTTAATGCTCAAGAAAGATTTTTTTGAAAAAATTGGAGGCTTTGATGAAAGATATTTTTTATATTTTGATGATGTAGATTTAGCCCGCAAGGTTTGGCAAGAGGGAAGGAAAGTTATATATTTACCGACTGCGCAAATAATTCATGCACATCAGCGTCTATCAAATATGCGCTCGGCTTTACCTTCTTTATTTTCTAAAATAATATGGATTCATATCCAAAGTGCCATAAAATACTTCTGGAAATGGAGATAATAAAAAGACTAACCCGTCGGGTTGGTCATAAAAGGGTTGGTCGTCAAGGTTGAATCTGCGGTTGACCCGACGGGTTGGTCATGAGGTTGGTCATGAGGTTATGGGTTATGCACAGGGTTTGGCTGACAAAGTTAAAAATTAGTGATATAATTCAAGTTATGGGTGTTAAAATATGTCATTTAACTCTTATAGAACCTTCTTTGAAATAAAGGGAGGGTTTTTTATTTTGCTTAAATTCTCAAAGTTTTCAAGCAAAAGCGTAGAAAATTTTGCAAGAATTTAGAGCATCCGTCTTTGACGGATTATATTAATAATATTTAATAACAAAATTATGAAAGATTCAAAAAAGTTTTTATCAATTATAACAATGATAAGTGTTATAATTTTACCATTGAGTCCAATTGTTGCTTTACCAGCTAATGCATCAGGAACGGTTGACCATTTTAAAATAGATACTGGCGGAGCGACAGATGTCTGGGAAAGAGATATTGAGTTTATATATCTGGACGCTGATGCAGATTCAGTTGTCTCAATAGATGACGTGCGAATTGCTCCACCAATAGGATTGAATGTAGGGAGCGTAGTAACGAGCGAAGATAGCGATATTGGAAACGATTTATATGCTTTGGCTAATCCCAAGATAACTGGCGGAGATGCTAATTGGGCGTCTGGAGAGGGTTTTTATATTGACGCTAATACTGTTTTAGATTCAGATGGAGATACATATTTGGATTGGAGCGAAACTCCTGCCTTAAGAGAAGAACTTGTTGTTGGCGCTAGTTTGGAAACATTGAATAATGCTAAGGTCACTACCAATATTGGCAATAATCCAATTTATGAAATAGGCGAAGGTGTTTATATATCTACGAGCGACAATGTCACTTCTACTGATGCAGTAATCGTCGCTTATCAGGTTGGCGCTGCCTTAACTGTTTTGGATAATGCAAAAGTAAGTACTGGCGGGACTGCTAATGTCTATAATGCGGGCGAGGGCGTGTTTAAGAGTTGGGACAATTATCATACTATGGATGACACAGTAATCAAATCACCGACTTTAACAGCCGCGAATAATATAAAAGTTACTAATTCAAGTAATGCTAGCACTGGTCCGGGCGCGCCAATCACTCTAACTATTGATCAGGTTGATACTGAGGGGAGCACCATTGCTACTGATGTTGCTACAACAGGAATATATATTGACCTTGAAAATTCAACCACAGCCAGTATTGTGTCTGTTGGCGGAGATCTTAGCGTTGTTCAGCAATATAATAGCCAGCATTGGTTGGTGAGCATGAGTGGAACAACAGGTCAAGGAACTGTGACTTGCAAAGACACTAATGCCGGCTCGTTTGATGTTTATGTTATGTCTGATAGCACCAATTATGTTGAGGCAGATGGTCATAAAGCTATCACTGTGATGGATTATGGCATGCAAGGCGCGGATCATATTTCTGCTGTTGCTGCTTCAACTGTTGTGGAAAATGGACAAGTGCAAGTTGCTTTATACCAGAGAGATTCAAATGATAATTTAATTGGCAATCCAATCAATGATGTTTCAATATCTGTTAGTAATGGAGTTATTGTTTCGGTGAACGGAAGCACAACTGGTTATGAAAATTTAGACCAAACAACTGCGCAAAATATTAGTTTAAATAATGGTGAAGGAGTGGTGGTGGTGAAAGCCACTGGCGCAATTGATAGCATAGTCACAGTTACTCCTAATTCTGGTTCTGTAACTGCTGGCAATGATATTACTTCCCAGACCACTATTGTCGCTCCAACAACTTTAGCTATTGTTGGCTATGGCCCAATGAACGGTGATGTTAATGTTCCATCATTTGCGCCAATTGATTTTTTCTTTAACACTGAACCCAGCGGAAGTTTCCCATTAACCAACACTTCAACAAGTAATTTTTCTATTGTTGACGGCGATGGGGTGGCTGTAACTGGACAATGGAGCTCTGGCAATCATTCTTGGAGTGGCAATACAGAATATTTTGTTTCATTTAACGCAACAAGTGGATTTAGTGATAGCATGAATTATACGGCTTCAGTAAAGAAAACAATAGTTTCCAATACTTCTCTTGATTCTTTTATGCCTGCCCTAACCTCAACAGAATTAGTTTATAGTTTTTCTTTTGCCACTGGTTCTGGAGGTGGAAATTATACAGCCCCTCCAGATGGTGGAGGTCCGGGTGGTATGATGGGCGGATGGATGCCTGGTATGGACAATCAATTTACTGGTGATATGGGAGGTTCTTTTCCTCCAATGGCATTTTTAGATTATCCAATGCCTAATTCATGGGATGTACCCACAAATGTTAGCGCAATTATAGTTGGTTTTGACAGACCCATGGATACGACGACCTTTGCCAACAATATTTATATTAAGAAAATGGTTAGCGGTAGTGAATCAGCAATCCTGCCTTCTGGTACCGTAACCTTAACGCCAAGCGCTGATAACAGAAGTGCAACCATTACTGGTTATACTTACGAAGCTAACAGCGAATACAGGGTTATTGTTACTCGTGACGTCCGAGATTCTAATAATGAACAATTAGCTGGTATGCCAGAAGGTGGTGGCTTCGGCTTCGGCTTCGGTAATATGGGATCATTTAAAGAATCTTTTAATACTGGTTCAGGTAGTGTTACAATTAACGCTAGTTTGACTGGTTCTAATTTAGATGCTTATATGTCTGGCGGTTTAATGACTGGCGTGCCAACTGGTTTTGAAATTAGAGCCAATTTTGACAATACATTAAATCCGGCAACTGTTAACACAACTAATGTTACTTTAAAGAAAAATAATACTTTGAATATAGGTGGAACGGTTAATTATAACGCTATGGATGGAAATTCAATTAAATTTATGCCGAATACTGTTTTGCTTCCAAATACAAGTTATACATTTGCCATTTCTACTGCTGTTAAAAGTATTTCTGGTCAAGCCATTACAGCAGTTTCTAAGACCTTTACTACTGGCGCGGCTGATACAACTGACCCGCAAGTAGTTTGGGCAGACGCTGATAATTATGGGTTGTTTATTCAGTTTGACGAATCATTAGTTACTTCAACCGCAGAAAGTGGCGGAAATTACACATTAAAAACTTGCGTTACTTCAGGATGCGACGCAAGCGCAGGCACTCAACAGAATTTGCAATCAGGTGTGAATTTCCATTATGAATCAATGAATAATGAAGTTATGGTAGACGGCTTAACATTAACCCCAGGACATGGCTTTTATATTGAGGTCTCAACTGGCGTTACTGATTTGTCTGGGAATGGCGTTGCCACAGGATTTAAGTCATGGAGTGGCGTAGTTATGGACGGGGCTAATTTTGCAGGAGGACAGGGAATGTTTAATATGGGCTCAATGGGTTTTGAGGATTTTAATATGGGCTCAATGGGAATGGAACCAATCAATGTTATGCCTATGAATCAAATGGCTGGCGCGACAAGTGTATATTTTGTTGATGTTCCAATAAATACAGCTATTCCAGCTAATGGGACTCTTGAGCTTCAATTTCCAGCTGGTTTTAATATAAGCGGAGCAAAGCAGGACCAATATAGTCCAATGAATGCTGATTTTAATGGACCAGGACCTGGCACAGTTACTTTTGCAAGCGCTGATCCAACTGGCACTGGAGTTGCCGCAGGCGGGACACCTAACGATGGTATTGGCGTAGCTGTTGGCGCGAGAAAAGTCATAATTAAATTATCAGTTGCCACTCAATCAAAGGATTTCTTAAGCCTTGACCTTGATGGCATTATTAATTCAAGCGAACCAAAAGGTTTTGAAACAAGCGGTTATCAAGTAAATATTCAAACCAAAGATTCTTCTGGCGCTTTAATTGAGGCAATGACTTCAATGCCTTTCTTTTTGAGTGGAGCAGGAACAAACACTATTTCTGGAACAGTTAAAACAGGAGTTACTGGTTTAAATGGAGTAAGAGTTTTCTTGGGTTCACCTATGACAGGACCAATGGAAGCGCTCACTTCCTTAAACGGCGCTGTTGATTTAGTTGCTGGAAATAATGCGGGAGAATATAAGTTTGAAAATTTACCTGCTGGCAATTATCAAATGTGGACAGAGCCAATGTTTACTGTTGGTAGCGCTGATTATTATGGACAGGATTGGCCAGAGCCAATTTATGTTAGCGGAGGTGAAACCAAGAATTTCACTGTTCAAGAAGCGTCATCTGATAACGGAGCGACAGTTACTGTAACCATTACTGGGACAGTAACTAATAACGCGCCTGCTAATCTTGGATTTAATGACAGTATTGATATTTTTGCCGGAAGCCCAAGAGGGTTTGTGGTTAAAACTTTAACCCGCGTGGAATTAATAGCTCATATTGCTGATTCATCAGCTAATCCAATTACTTTATATTTGCCACAAACTGGCGACTGGAATGTTGGTATGGGACCGGCTATGCCTAAAGGCCCAATGATGAGCGCTATGCCAGAAATTGACTGGCTACCTTCACAACCAACCAATCTTATGGTGACAAACAGTCCATGGCTTGCTAATCCTTCTACGGTTGGTTTTAGTTTTGCTAGCGCTGATAAAACCATCACAGGACATGTTCTTGACGGCAGCGCTAACGCAGTAGCTAATGCTGAGGTTTTTGCCAATAGTCCGAATGGCGGAGGTATGGGCTCTCATACTAAAACTAAATCAGACGGAGCCTATACTTTGAATGTTGCCGAGGGCAGTTATATTGTGGGAGCATTCCTTCCTGGTATGCCTTCCAGTCAAGAGATTTCAGTAGTTGTTACGAGTTCGGCAGTTTATGCCAGTGGCTCACCAACAGCTACTACTAATGTTATATTAAAAGTTGCTAAGCCAGATTATACAATTACTGGTCGGGTAACTGATGGAACAAATATTATTTCTAATGCGGCTGTTTGGGCACATCGTACTGATGGTCCAGGACATGCTGATGGACGAACAGATAGTACTGGTAATTATACAATCTATGTTGGAGCGGGTACTTGGCAATTAGAGGCTAATGCTCCAAGCTATGGTTATTTGGGTTCAAAAACCTTAACAGTTAGTACAGAGAGTTTGACTGGTCAAAATTTTTCTCCGTCTTCTGATTTGGGCTCTATATCGGGAACTATTGATATTCCGGGTACATCTGATGATTCCGGAATAATGGTGCATGCTTGGGGACCTGGCGGAGGAAATGAAACCAAGACGGGTAGCGATGGAACTTATAAAATTAATTATTTGCCTTACGCTACATATACAGTAGAAGCGTTTATCCCAGGAATTGGAAATTTAGCTTCTTTGACGGTTGTGGTTGATGGCGATGAAACTGGCAAAAACCTGACAGTAGCCCAGCCAAGAACCATAACAGTTACTTTAAATAGTTCTGTTAATGGAGATAGTTTTGTTGATTTCTTTAGCACAAGTGGCATAGGCAATGGTCTGAAAATTCCATCAGGCGAAACATCAAGAAAGATTCAGTTGCCAGACGGAGTTTACTATATCAATGCTTTTATGCCTGGAGTTAATTTTGATGCGATAACCATTACTAGTGATGGATATAGCGCAAGCACTAAACAATTAACTGTTAATGGCGATGAATCAATTACTATTACATTACCAACACTTTATGCAATTAGCGGACAAGTTAAAGTTGGTGGTACTGGCGTTAATGACGCATGGGTTTGGGTGCAAAATGATTCTACCAAAGAGTACTTTGGCGTTGCAACATCTAACGACGGAAATTCCGACGGCATGTATTCGCTTAACGCTCCTAATGGTACTTATAAAATGGGAGTTGATAAACCAGGTTATATTTCGGTTCCGCAGGAAGTGGTTCTTAACGGAGCCAATCAATCATCCATAAATTTTAGTTTGACGGCTAATGATAGGACAATTATTGGCACTGTAACTGACGGCGCTAATCCCGTTGCTAATGCTCGTATTTGGGCGGAAAAGACAGGCGGTGGTTGGTCGGGAACTGAAACTGATCCAGACGGAACTTATATTTTATCAGTTACTTCAGGAACATGGTCTATTAAGGCAGTGGCAAAGGGTTATGCAGAAGCAACAGCTTTATCCGCAAATACAAGTTCTGGTAATATTACAGGCAAAAATTTTAGCCTGACACTTTTAACTGGTGCTGCTAAATTAAAAAATCCAATTTCACAACCATTAACACCTTCAGCTGGTGGAACCATTAAAAATACCAGTATGGGAATTAACATTGTTGTTCCTCCTCAGGCCTTGGGTAGTGGCAGTAGTTCAGGACAGTTTAGTGTGTCTGAAACAAATAGTATTCCTTCAACTACTTCGTCCAAGCCTTTATCAGGAAAGGGTAAAAGTATCACTGCTTTAGACGAGAATGGTAATCCAATTACCCAATTAAATGGTGATATTGAGATTACTATGGAATATACAACCAGCACTTTGGCTGTTGATGAAATTGATACTTTAACTGAACAGAAAAAAATGAGCATGGGTTATTGGGATAATTCAACTAATAATTGGGTTAATGTCCCGACCACTATGACTTATTATTCAGGAGATACCATAGTGGAAGTAGATGCTGTGTTAGCTGATATGAGTAATATTAGTGAAGTTAAATTTAAGGCTAGCGTTAATCATTTGACCACATTTGCCGCAATTATTCCTCAAACAGTTACGATTGCTTCAGCCGGAACACCAGGAAGTACTACTTCCACTAGTGGTTCAGCTCCTTATGTTGGACCAACTAATATCTCAATATCCATTAATAATGGAGGCTTAACAACAGATTCGCGAAATGTTTTCTTATCTTTATCGGCAGTTGATGCTGTGAAAATGATTATTAGCAATTCATCTGATTTTTCTCAGTCAGTATGGCAGGATTACGCCACTTCTATGAGTTGGGTTTTAAGCGATGGCGACGGAGAAAAGATTGTTTATGTAAAGTATATGGATGCATCGTCTAATCAATCTTCATTGGTTTCCGATTCAATTATTTTAGAAGAACTCACGGGTGTGAGCGCTGAGGTATTAATTTTTGATCAGGATTTAGTTAAAATAGGTTATAGTTCTGCTGTTTATTTAATCTTAAATGGTCAACGACATGTCTTTCCTCATATAGCTGTTTATAATTCTTGGAATTATTCAAAAGATTTTTCAAGTGTTAAGACGGTTACGGAGAATGATTTGACAAATTTCACAGAAGGTGACGCTGTGCCATTTAGGGATGGTTCAATGTTTAGGGGCACTGCTCTTTCATTATATGGACAATCAGCTTCAGCAGTTTTCTATGTTGAAGATGCTACTTTAAGGCCAGTTCAATCAGGAGAAATTTATCAGGAATTATTTGATGATTCTAATTGGGAATTAGTTACTTGGGTTCCAGATGATTTGTTAGATAAATTTGAGTATCCTTTAGGAACAGCAATTACATCAGCTGATACACATCCCAATGGTTGTTTGGTCAAATATACTGATTCTTCTGCTGTTTATTTAGTAAGCAATGGAGAGTTAAAGCCATTTGCTTCATGGAGTGCTTTAATTAGTAATAAATATGAAGGTCAGAAGATTTTCACTATTCCAATAACAGAAACCTATACTATAGCTGACGCGATTACAATTTTAGCCGAAAGTCTAATCACCCCTGTAATTATCGCAGGCTTTTGAGACAAATAGGGGACTGTCCCCACTTGCCGAGCTTCTACAAAAAAACAAACCCGTCGGGTTTGTTTTTTTTCATGACCAACCTTCATGACTAACCCGTCGGGTTAGTCATCAAAGTTGAATCTGCGGTGGACCCGTCGGGTTTGTTTTTGGTTTGTCTTTTGGGAATTGGTCAATTTGTTATTGACAAATTGGTTAAATCTGTAATAATACTAATATCTTTCAAAAAATAACAATCACGAAGAAGGAGGTTCTCCATGAGAATCTTAGTTATAGATCCAAAGGGGGATTTGCGGTTTGTTGCTGTGGCTGGAGTAGAAGTCATAACAATGAAGAGCATAAAAGAAAAGGATTTGGAGGCAGTTGCGAAATTGTCGCCAGATGCAGTTTTTCTCGCTTTTCGTACCCCCGGTTACAGCGTTGATGGTCGTCCTTTACAAGGACCTCAGGCACTTCCATGGTTTTGGAAATATCTTCCAGGAGTTCCCGTTATTGGATTAGGAAACTGGGGTAGCCTTGATGAGGCAATCCAAAAGTATGATCTTTCTGGGGTAGAATCTCGGGAAAGATTCGAGGAGCTCTTTGGTGGGTTCCTAATCAAAGAATAACATTATAAGGGACGGCGCATACTAAGCGATCGTCCCGCTTTCTTTTTACTCTTTACTTTTTGGTTATTTTTTGATATGATTTTTAATAGGTCATTATTAAATATAATAAATAATAATTTAATTTGAATGATTATGACAAAAAAAGCATTAGGTTTAATTGGTGTAATTTTAATCACGCTTATGATTAGTGGATGTGTTAAAGGAGCCAATAATCAAGAAACAGAGATAGATGCTCAAAGCGAAGAAAACGTAGAGGAGCAAGTTGTAGTGGAAGCTGAAACTACTACATTACAAGTAGACATTCTTCAAGAAGGTACTGGAGAAAGAATGGTTGTCGCAAATGACGTTATCAGTGTTCATTATGTTGGAACATTAACTGATGGCTCTAAATTTGATTCCAGTATTGACAGAGGTGAACCCTTTACTTTTACAGTAGGCATCGGCCAAGTAATTCAAGGTTGGGACCAAGGGACCCTAGGAATGAAAGTAGGAGAAAA